>NZ_NWMV01000026.1 GCF_002837145.1 Macromonas nakdongensis
GGCGCTGGCGCGCGACCTGGCCGCGCTGGGCGAACGCCGCCTGACCGTGGGCCGGGAGCTGACCAAGCAGTTCGAGGACACCACCACCCTGCGCTGCGATGCCTGGCCGGCCTGGCTGGCGGCCGACCCGCACCGCGCCAAGGGCGAATTCGCGCTGGTGTTGCACCCCCAGCCGGTGCGCGCGGCCGAGGCCGATGGCCTGGACGCGGACACCCTGCGGGTGCTTGGGCTGCTGCTGGCCGAACTGCCGGTGAAAAGTGCCGCGCGCCTGTGTGCCGACATCACCGGCCGGCCGAAAAATGCGCTGTACCAGGCGGCGCTGGGGCTCAAGGCAGGCGGCTGAGGCCCAGGGCCCCTGGGCGTGCGCTCAGGACCGGTCGGGTCCGTCCAGGCGCCTGCTGCCAGGGCGGTTGCCGGGGGCGGGGGGCGGGGCGTCGGGGTCGTTCACTTCGCGCACCTCGACATCGACCACCTCGGCGGTTTCCGCGCCCGGCCCGGCGCGGCCGCTGGCCCCGGGCCAGACCCGTTCGGTGGCGTAGCGCTGGAACCGGCCCACGAACACCGGTGCCGTCGGCCGCCGGCCACGCAGCAGCGCCCACAGCACGCCCAGCATCAGCAGCACCAGGGCCAGACCCAGCAGGCACAGGGCCAGCACCGCGGTGAACAGCCACAGGGCCGTGCGCACCACCGCACCCAGCAGGCCCCAGACAAACCGTTGTATCTCTTGCATCTTCGCTTTCCGCGCGACCTCCATCGCGCACAATGGGGCTTCACGCCGCCGTCACGCATCTTCTCTTACATTGGGCCATCACCCGCGATTCAAACCCATGAAACCACTTTGGCAGTATTTTCTGCGCGGCCTCATGGCGCTCCTGCCCCTCGGGCTGACGGTCTACCTGCTGTACGCCCTGGTGGTGTGGTCCGAGGCGCTGGCCATGCGCCTGATTCGCCCCTTCGTGGGCGACTTCTACCTGCCAGGCCTGGGGCTGCTGCTCGGCACCGGGTCGGCGGTGTTCATCGGCTTCCTCCTGTCCACCCGCCTCACCGCGCGCCTGCTGTCGTGGGTCGAACTGCCCTTCACCAACATCCCGGTGGTCAAGAGCATCTACTCCTCGCTCAAGAGCTTTGCCGACTATTTTTCCCCCCAGCACCAGGATGGCGACGCCCAGCAGGTGGTGATCCTGCGCCTGCCCGGCCAGGAACTGGAGGTGGTGGGCCTGATCACCCGCAACCACCTGCGCGGCCTGCCGCCGGGTTTCCTGCCCGGTGACCGCGTCGCGGTCTACCTGCCCATGGGTTACATGATCGGCGGCTACACCCTGTTCGTGCCGCGCGACTGGCTCACCCCCATCGACATGTCGGTGGAAGAAGCCATGCGTTCTTCCCTCATCGCCTGGATGGCCCACCGCAACACCCCATGACGATCCGCAACCTCGACCGCCTTTTTGCTCCCCGCAGCGTCGCCGTTTTCGGCGCTTCCGACCGCGCCCACAGCGTCGGTGCCACCGTCTGGAACAACCTGGCGCGGGCGTACCGGGGCGCGCTGTACCCGGTGAATCCGCGGCTGAAGCACCTGGGCGAGGCACAGGTCTGGCCCTCGGTCCAGGCCTTGCCGGCGGCTCCCGACCTGGCCGTGATCTGCACCCCCCCGGCCACGGTGCCGGGCCTGATCGCCGAGCTCGGGGCCAAGGGCACCAAGGCGGCGGTCGTGGTCACCGCCGGCCTGAGCGCTGCCCAGAAACAGGCCATGCTGGACGCGGCCCGGGCGCACACGCTGCGCATCCTCGGGCCCAACTGCATTGGCATGCTGGTGCCACACCTGGGTCTGAACGCCAGCTTCGCCCACGCCGACGCGGCGCCCGGCTCCATCGCCTTCGTCTCGCAGTCGGGCGCGCTGGTCACCGCCATGCTGGACTGGGCCAATTCGCGCCAGATCGGTTTCTCGCACTTCGTTTCTCTCGGCGAACACGCCGACGTGGACTTTGGCGACATGCTCGACTTCCTGGGCAGCGACCCCAAAACCCGCGCCATCCTGCTCTACGTCGAGTCGATCGACGCGCCGCGCAAATTCATGTCGGCGGCGCGGGCGGCGGCGCGCAACAAGCCGGTCATCCTGGTCAAGGCCGGGCGTTCGGCCCAGGGGCAGAAGGCCGCGGCCTCGCACACCGGCGCGCTGGCCGGCTCGGACGAGGTCTTCGACGCCGCCATTTCCCGCGCCGGCATGCTGCGGGTGTACACCTTGCAACACCTGTTCATGGCAGCCGAGCTGCTGGCGCGCTTCCGCGACAACCGCAGCGAACGCCTGATCGTGCTGACCAACGGCGGCGGCGCTGGCGTCATGGCGGCGGACGCCGCCGCCTACGCCGAGGTCGAACTGGCCCCGCTGGCGCCGGAGCTGGTCGAACAGCTCGACGCCGTGCTGCCCGGCAACTGGTCGCGCGCCAACCCGGTGGACATCATCGGAGACGCCCCGGCCCAGCGCTACGTCGATGCCCTGCGCCTGCTGCGCCAGGACCGGCAGAGCGCCATCTTGTTCGTGCAGGCGCCCACCGCCATCGTGCCCAGCACCGAGATTGCCCAGGCCCTGCTGCCGTTGGCGCAGGAAAAGCCGCCGCGCGTGCTCGGCAGCTGGCTGGGCCACAGCGCCGTGGCCGAAGCGCGCGCCCTGTTCCGCGCCGGCGGCGTGCCCGACTACGACACCCCCGAAGAGGCGGTGCGGGCCTTTGCCTTCCTGCGCCAGTTCCACCGCCACCAGGCCGAACTCATGGAGACCCCGCCGGCGGCGCCGCTCAATGGCGGCCTGGACCTGCCCGCCATCCGCCAGTTGGTGGACTTTGTGCTGGCCGATGGCCGCGACATCCTCACCGAGCCCGAGGCCAAGGAGCTGCTGCGCCTGGCCGGTATCCCGGTCACGCCGACGCGGGTGGTGCCGCCCGAGCCCGAGGCCGCGGTCTACGCCGCCGACACCATCGGCTACCCGGTGGTGCTCAAGATCCTCTCGCCCGACATCACGCACAAATCCGACGTGGGCGGCGTGCGCCTGAACCTGCACAACGAAGCCGAGGTGGCCCAGGCCGCCCAGGCCATGCTGGAGCGGGTGGCCGAACGACAGCCGGGCGCGCGCATCGAAGGCTTCACCGTGCAGCCCATGGTGCGGCGCGAGCACGCCCACGAGCTGATCCTGGGCGCCAGCATCGACCCGCTGTTCGGTCCGGTCATCCTGTTCGGCCAGGGCGGTGTTTCGGTGGAGGTGGTGGCCGACCGCGCCCTGGCCTTGCCGCCGCTGAACGTGCCCCTGGCCGAAGCGCTGATCGACCGCACCCGCGTGGCCAAGCTGCTGCGCGGCTACCGCGACGTGCCCGCCGCCGACCGCGGCGCCATCACCCACGCGCTGGTGGCGATCTCGCAGTTGCTGGCCGACGTGCCCGAGATCGCCGAGCTCGACATCAACCCCCTGGTGGTGAACCACGCCGGCGCCCTGGTGCTGGATGCGCGCGTGCGCCTGTGCCGCAGCCGCCCGGCCGGCGCCGCACATTTCGCCATCAAGCCCTACCCGCAGGACCTGATCGAGACCCTGCCCTGGGACGACGGCCGCACCCTCACCCTGCGCCCGATCCGCCCCGAGGACGAGGCCCAGCACCTCGAGTTCTTCCAGCGCCTGACGCCCGAAGACATCCGCCTGCGCGTGTTCTACACCCGGCGCAGCATCGAGCACACCGAACTGGCGCGCCTGACCCAGATCGACTACGACCGCGAAATCGCCTTCGTCGCCACGCTGCCGCTGACCGACGGGCGCGAGGAAACCCTGGGCGTGGTGCGCGGCATTTGCGACCCCGACAACGACGCGGCCGAGTTCGGTGTGATCGTGCGCTCCGACCTCAAGGGCAAGCGCATGGGCTGGATCCTGATGGACAAGCTGGTGCGCTACCTGCGCGCCAACGGCACCCAGCGCATCGTCGGCACCGTGCTGCGCGAGAACAAGGGCATGCTCGGGCTGGCCCAGCGGCTGGGTTTCAGCGTGCAGGTGCATCCCGAAGACGCCGACCTGCGGCACGTGGAACTGCCGCTGCAGACGCCACCCCGGGCCTGAGGCGGCGCAGCCCCCGGCCTGTCCGGGGGCGGGCGCTCAGGCCAGCAGGGTGAAGGCGACGATGCCCAGGCCCAGGCCCAGGTTCACCGCCACCCACTGGCGCAGGGTGCCCAGGGCGGTCCCGGCAGCGGCCCAGTCGGACGCGGCCACGGCCCGACCCAGACGCCCGTACAGGGCGAAGCGGATGTGGCCGAAGATCAGCACCATCAGCGTGCCCAGCACGGACATCACCGTCCAGTCCAGCGGCATGCTGAACCCGCCGCCCGATTGCGCCGCGGCCTTGGCCGCCTGGCCCATCATCCAGCCGCCGGAGAACAGCGCCAGCACCGACAGCAGGGTGATGACCCGAAAGAAGCGGCCCAGCACCTCGTGCATCAGGCGCAGGCGCACCGGCGGCTCCAGTGTGGCCACGGCCGGGCGCAGGAAGAAATGGGCAAACACCATGCCCCCGACCCACACGACGATGGACAGCAGGTGCAGGGTTTTCAAGGCGGCGTACAGCATGGGCGGTGATTCTCAAAGTGCAAGGGACCGCACCATAACAGCTTTCGCGGCGCCGTGGCTTTTTTGCTGCGCCGCAACAAAAAAGCTTGCAATCCGGCGCTGGCCCCGTATACTTGGGGTCATGTTGCAGCGCAGCATAAGCCGACAAAACTGTCATCTGTTTGTCGCACCGGCGCGCTACTGTTTGTGTCACCCACCTTTTTTCAAGGAGTACCGCCATGTTGACCGTTGAACAAATCCTCGCCGCCCAGAAAGCCCAAGTCGCCACCCTGTTCGATCTGAGCAGCAAAGCCCTGGCCAGCGTCGAAAAGCTGAACGAACTGAACCTGCAAGCTGCCAAGGCCACCCTGACCGAGAGCGCCGCCCAGACCCAGGCCCTGCTGAGCGTCAAGGACGTGCAAGAGCTGGTTGCCCTGCAAAGCACCGTACTGCAGCCCCTGGCCGAGAAAGCCGCTTCCTACAGCCGCCACCTGTACGACATCGCCGCTGGCGTGGGCGCCGAATTCGGCAAAGTGGCCGAAGGCCAAGCCGCTGACGCCCAGAAGCAGTTCGTCGCCGCCGTGGACAGCGCCGTGAAGAACGCCCCCCAGGGTTCCGAGTCCGCCGTGGCAGCCGTCAAGAACGCCATGTCCACCGCCACCTCCGCCATGGAGTCGGTGCAGAAGGCTGTCAAGCAGGCGACCGAGCTGGCCGAAGCCAACTTCAATGCCGTGACCACCAGCGCCCTGAGCGCCGGCAAGCCGGTGAAAGCCGCCAAGGCCTGATTCTTTCAGCGCCCCGCACCAGCCCCGCGCTTCGGCCCGGGGCTTTTTTTGTGCCGATAATCATGGGCGTACTTTTCACCGTCACAGGAACACACATGAGCGAAATCCTCACCGTCGGCATCGTTGGCGCCGGCACCATGGGCAACGGCATCGCACAGGCCTGCGCCGTCAGCGGCATCCGCGTCGTCATGGTCGACATCAGCGAAGCCGCCGTGCAAAAAGGCGTGGCCACCGTGGCCGGCAGCCTGGACCGCCTGATCAAGAAAGACAAGATCAGCGCCGCCGACAAGGACGCGGCGATGGCACGCATCCAGGGCTCCACCAGCTACGACGATCTGAAGGGCGCGCAACTGGTGATCGAAGCCGCCACCGAGAACATGGAGCTCAAGATCAAGATCCTGCGCCAGCTCGACGCCCTGCTGCCCGCCGACACCCTGGTCGCCACCAACACCAGCTCCATCGGCATCACCCAACTGGCCGCTGTGACCCAGCGCGCCGACCGCTTCATCGGCATGCACTTCTTCAACCCGGTGCCGATGATGGCGCTGGTCGAAATCATCCGCGGCCTGCAGACCAGCGACAGCACCCACGACGCGGTGCGCGACCTGGCCCTGAAGCTGGGCAAGACCCCAATCACGGTGAAGAACGCCCCGGGCTTCGTGGTCAACCGCATCCTGGTGCCCATGATCAACGAGGCCTTCTTCGTGCTGGCCGAGGGCCTGGCCAGTGCCGAAGACATCGACAACGGCATGAAGCTGGGTTGCAACCACCCCATCGGCCCGCTGGCCTTGGCCGACCTGGTCGGTCTGGACGTGTGCCTGGCGGTGATGAACGTCTACTTCGCCGAGTTCAACGACAGCAAGTACCGCCCCTGCCCGCTGTTGAAGGAAATGGTGGCCGCGGGCTGGCTGGGCCGCAAGACCGGCCGCGGCGTGTACAGCTACTGAGTGTCAGGGGGGGCGGCGCCCCCCTTCGGCGCAGGGCGGGGCGTTGTGCCGAAAATGGGAAAATCGTCAAAAATCGATTGATGTGTAAAATTCGAATTCCGAATTCATCGATTGAAGACGCGTCTATGCCCGTCAACCCCCAAAGTCTGTTGAGCAGCCTCAACCAGCAGACCGAAACGCTGACACAGCGCTTGGACGCGCTGCACCAGCACCTGCTGGTGTCGGTGCCGTCGGTCGACCGCATCGCCTGCGCCCTGTACGAGGCCCAGGACGACACGCTCAAGACCTTCATCAACAGCACCCGCGCCGGGCGGGCGATCAGCGGTTACGAATACAAGCTGGCCGACAGCGCATCGCTCAGCGCGCTGGCGCGCAGCGGCGAGTTTCGGGTGCTCGACGACATCGCCCAGGCCATCCGCTCCGACACCGCGCACTCGGTGTGGCTGCGGGAGCAGGGCTACCAGTCCTCCTTCACCGTGCCGCTGTACGACGGCGGTCAATTGCTGGGCTTCGTGTTTTTCGACTCCATGCACGGCAATGCCTTCACCCCTGAGGTGCAGCGCGACCTGGTGCTCTACAGCAACCTGATCGGCATGGCCATTGCGGGGGAACTGGCGGCGGTGCGCGCCGTGCTGGAAGCCACCCGCGTGGCGCGCGAACTGGCGCAGGTGCGCGATTTCGAAACCGGCACCCACCTGGAGCGCATGGCACGCTACTCGCGCATCATCGCCCAGGCGGTGGCGCCGCGCTACGGGCTCAACGACGAGTTCGTTGAAAGCGTGTACCTGTTTTCGTCGCTGCACGACATCGGCAAGATCGGCATCCCCGACAAGGTGCTGCTCAAGCCCGGCAAACTCGACGCCGAGGAGCGGGTCGTCATGCACACCCACGTCGACAAGGGGGTGCAAATCATCGACCGCATCGTCGGCACTGGCGAGCACCGGCGCCTGCCCGACTCCACGGTCCTGCGCAACATCGTCCACTGCCACCACGAGTACCTGGACGGTTCGGGCTACCCGCGCGGTCTGCGCGGTGACGCGGTGCCGGTGGAGGCCCGCATCGTCACCGTGGCCGACATTTTCGATGCGCTCACCGCCGGCCGGCCTTACAAGCAGGTCTGGTCGCCGACCGATGCACTGGGCGAGCTGGACCGCATGGTTGCCGCCGGCCAGCTCGATCCCGCCTGTGTGCAGGCGGTGCACGACCACTTGGAACAAATCCTGACCATCCGCGCCCGCTACACCGACGCCGACGTGGAGGTCTGAGTCCGCGCCAGCCCCAGGGCGTCGATGTCCACCGCATCGATCTGCCCGGGCTGCAGGAAGCGCTGGGCATAGCTCAGATACACCCCCTCGCACACAAAAATCTCGAACAGATCGGGGTCGATGTGGCGCTCGTCGCGCATCCGGGCCATGATGCGCAGGGCCTCGGAGAGCGGCTTGGCCGACTTGTAGGGCCGGTCCGAGGCCGTCAGGGCCTCGAAGATGTCGGCGATCGCCATCATGCGCGCCTCGGTGCTGAGCTGGTCGGCGGCCAAGCCTTTGGGGTAGCCGGTCCCGTCCAGGCGTTCGTGGTGTCCCGCCGCCACCTCCACCACCCGCCGCAGGTGCCGCGGAAACGGCAACTGGCTTAGCATGATTTCGGTCTGCACGATGTGTTCGTTGATCTTGTAGCGGTCTTCTTCGGTGAGGGTGCCTCGCCCCACGCGCAGGTTGTGCAGTTCGCCCTGGTCGTACAGCAATTCGGGCACGGCCATGCGGAACCCCCACCGGTTGTCGGCGGGCATGCGGTCGTGCACGGGGCGCTCGATGCGGTGTTCGGGGCGGTCTGCCAGCAAGGGTTCCCGCACGGGCAGGGGGGAGGCTGGGGTGGAGCCCAGGCGTTGCAGTTCCTCGGCCGATCGGCCCAGGCGGTCGTCCAGGGTGCGGCGCCAGGTGCGCTGTGCGATCCGGGCCAGCCGCTGTTCGTCGTCCGGCGCGAGTGTTTCGCCCCCCCCTGGTTGCAGCGCGCCACGAAGGCGAAATCCTCGTCCAGCGATCGCCAGGTCTGGGCCAGTTCGACCTCTGCAGCCTGTCGGTCGCCCCCTTCCAGGATGCGGCGCAGACACTCCACCTCGGCCTCGGTTTTGAGCAGCTCGAAACGCATGCGCACCTCGTGGATGCGGTTGTAGATGGCCTCCAACTTGGTCGCCTTGTCCACCACGTGTTCCGGGGTCGTGACCTTGCCGCAGTCGTGCAGCCAGGCGGCGATCCGCAGCGTTTCCCAGCCATCCTCGTTCAAATGGAAATGGCGGTAAGGGCCGTGCTGCACGGCGCAGGTGGCCCGCGCCAGCAAATGGGTCAGTTCGGGAACGCGGGCGCAATGGCCGCCGGTATACGCGCTCTTGGCATCGACGGCGTTGGCCACCAGGCGGATGAACGATTCGAACAGGTCTTTCTGCGCCCGGATCAATGCCTGGGCTTCCAGCGTGACCGCGGCCGTGCCCGACAGCGCTCCGATAAAGGTCACCCGGTCTTCGTCCGAGGGCTCCACGGCCAGGAGTACCATGGCGCCGGTCAGGTCGCGCTGGCGGTTGAGCAGAGGCACCGCCACCACATGCAGGGCGGCCTCGCGGTGCAGGGCTTCGGGCAGGCGCAGGACGCGGATGTCGTCGGCGTGCAGGGGCATGGTGACGACACAGGCCCGCTGCAAGGCCTGCGACAGTGCGGGCCCCAGGCTCGTCGGGTCGGGGCGCAGTTGCCCTTGGGTATCGGTGGGCAGCGGCAACGTCGGCATGCGGGCCAAGGCCTCCGGCGTCAATGGGGCCCCATCGTACTGCTGGGCACAGGCGGGGCGCAGGCCTTGACCGTCGTACAGGTACAGCACGCCCGCTGGCGCTTCCACCACCGACAGCGTTTCGGTCAGCAGACGCGGCAGCAAGCGGTCGAAATTGTGTTCGGCGGCGATGGCCCCGCTGAGGTCCAGAAACCGTTGCACCGTGCTCTTGAGTTTGGTCATGGCCGCGGCCAGGGTGCCCACCTCCAGAATCCAGGTGCGCAAGCGGATGGGGCGATCGAAGCGAAAGCGGCTGATGTCCAGGGCGTGCTGGGCCAGGGTCATGATGGGTTGGGCAATGCGGTGCGCGATCAGCCAGGTGATGGGCACCGATAGAACCACGATCAGCAGGGTGACCCAGGCGGCCACGCGTGTCTGTGTGTGGGCCTGGGCCAGCAGTTCGCCGTCGGGCGTGGCCATGACCAGGTAAAGGGGGGTGCCCACGTCCAGAGGCAGGGCGTCCACCGACACGTGCCACAGGTCGGCCGGGGTGTTCAGGGTCGTGCGCAGCCCGCGGTCTGGCGCCACGCTGGTCAGATCGATGGTCTGGGCGATGGTCGCCAGGATCTCCATCCCGAAGTTGTCGAGGTTGGCCAGCTCCGGTTTCTCCGGGTCGGCCACGCTCAAGCGCACCAGCCTGATGGTGTCTTCGTGTGCGAACACGGTGCCTTGCCCATCCACCAGGGCCAGCTGGGAATGGGGGGTGACCTTCTGCCGGGCCAGGAGGGCGCTCAGGGTTTGCAACTGGATGTCGGCCCCGATCACCACGCCCGGGTAACGGGGATGCTGCATTGCCATCGTGATGCCAACCTGGCGGTCGGAAAAGAACAGGTAGGGGCTGGTCAGCGATGCCCCGGGGCGAGACAGGGCCGTCCGGTACCAGGTGCGTCCGCGCGGGTCGTACTGGCCTGGGTAATCGGCCTTGTCCTGCGTGCTCAGAAGGCGCAGTCGTGCATCGAGGTAAATGTACCGACCGCGCGGGCGGGCGGTGTTGCGCCGGTCGATGCTTTGTACCACGTAGCGGGCCCCCTCGGGCGCGCGCAGGCGCAAACGCTCTTATTCGGTCTTGAGGTGGCGGACGAAGAAAAAGTCGCCGTTTGGGTAGGCGATGTACAGCGAAGCCAGGGCCGGCACATGGTCCAGGGCGGAGCGCAGCATCGGCACGCCGCGCATGCGCTCTTCCTGTGTGCGGGCCGTGACCAGGGCTTCGTGCTGCACCAAATGCACCGCCGTTTCCACCGGTTCCACCACGCGCAGGAAGGCGCCTTCCAACTCGCGGGTGATGCGGTGGGTCAGGTCCGGGCCACACCGGTCATCATTCGGGTGGACATCCAGTGGCCCACCGCGGCCAGGGCAGCGCCCACGACCAAGATCAGCAGCAAAAACAGGGTGGACACATGGACTTGAAGCGGAAATCGTTTCACGGTGCCCTCCCGGTTTGGCTGCGCTATCAGTCGGCCACGAAGCTGCCCGATTTGCCCCCGTGCTTCTCCAGCAGCTTCACGTCGGAGATCACCATGCCCCGGTCGGCGGCCTTGCACATGTCGTAAATGGTGAGCAGGGCCACCTGCACCGCGGTCAGCGCTTCCATTTCCACCCCGGTGGGGCCGGTGCACTCGGCGGTGGCGCGGCACAGCACCGCGCTTGCCTCGGGCTGCAGTTCGAACTCCACCGCCACCCGGGTCAGGGCAATCGGGTGGCACAGGGGAATCAGGTCGCTGGTCTTCTTGCTGGCCATGATGCCGGCCAGGCGGGCCACGCCCAGCACATCGCCTTTCTTGGCGGTGCCGGCCGTGACCAGGGCCAGGGTGGCGGGCTGCATGGCGATGCGGCCCTGGGCCACGGCCACGCGGTGGGTGGCGTGCTTGGCGCCCACGTCCACCATGTGGGCCTGGCCTTGGGCATCGAAATGGGTGAGGGGCGATGACGTCATGGGACTCGGGCAGGGAAACGGAATCTTTACAGGATGCAGGCATCATACGGGGATGAGCTTGCGTTTTGTCCGCCGTTGCTGGCCGCTGTTGCTGGCCGGTCCCCTGTGGCTGGCCCCGCCCTCCCTGGGCTGGCCCCAGACCCTGCCCGCGCGGGCACTGCCGGCCCTGGGCGATGGCAGCGACCTGACCCTGAGCGAGGAGCGCCGCCTGGGCGACCAAATCGCCCGCGCCATTTACCGCGATCCGGACTACCTGGACGACCCGGTGCTCGACGGCTACCTGCAGGCCCTTTGGCGCCCCCTGGTGGACGCCGCCCGCCAGCGCGGCGACCTTTCGCCCGAACTGGCCGAGCGATTCGCCTGGGACATCATGCTCGGGCGCGACCGCAGCGTCAACGCCTTTGCCCTGCCGGGCGGCTACCTGGGTGTGCACCTGGGACTCTTGGCCACGGTCGCCTCGGCGGACGAATTGGCCTCGGTGCTGGCGCACGAACTCAGCCACGTTTCCCAGCGCCACATCGCCCGGCTGATCGCCCGCCAGAGCCGGCAGGCGCCGTGGATCATCGCGTCCATGATCCTGGGCGCGCTGGCGGCCAACGCCGCCAAGAACGTCGACATCGCCAATGCCGCCATCGTCGGCGGCCAGGCGGTGGCGGCGCAGACCCAGCTGAATTTTTCGCGCGACATGGAGCGCGAGGCCGACCGGGTCGGGTTCGGCGTCATGACCGACGCCGGTTTTGACGGCCACGGCTTCGTGAGCATGTTCGACAAGCTGCAGCAGGCCTCACGCCTGAACGACGATGGCGCTTTCCCCTACCTGCGCAGCCACCCGCTGACCACCGAGCGCATGGCCGACATGCGGGCCCGGGTGCCGCACGGCGAAGCGCCGCCGGTCAGGACCACCCCCGCCCCGGTGTCGCCCGCCTACCACGCCATGATGTCGGCCCGCGCCCGGGTGCTGGCCGAACCCGATGCGGACCGCCTGCGTGCCCTGGTGACCGCCCAGGGCGCGTCCCAGAACAGCCCCAAGGCCGATGCCCAGACCCTGGGTCAGCGTTACGCCGCCACCCTGGCCGCCG
>NZ_NWMV01000027.1 GCF_002837145.1 Macromonas nakdongensis
TGCCGCCGACCTGCGCGCGCCCACCCCCACCGGGGCGGCCGAGTTGTGCGCCCCAGCCCGCGAGGCCCTGCTGAGCACCTTGACCGCTTTCACCGGACGCTTGCAGCAGACCGCCTGGCGCCGGCTGGAGTGGCAGGCCCAGCGCCTGGACCGCCTGGGCCAGCGCCTGGGCCGCCCGGCGGGCGGGCGGGCCCGCGAGCGCGTCCGCCTGCAGGCCAGCGCCCACCGCCTGCAAGCCGCGCTGGCCTTGCGCCTGGACCGCGAGGCCCATGCCCTGCAGCAGCGGCAGCGCACCTGGGCCCAGTCCGTGCTGCGCGACCAGGAGCGCCGCCATCAGCGGCTGGAGCGACTCGCCGACCAATTGGCCCTGCTCGATCCGCGGCTGGTGCTGCAGCGGGGCTATGCCCTGCTCACCGACGACGCTGGGCGCGTCGTGCACAGCGCGCAGGCGGTGCAGCCCGGGCAGACCGTGCACGCCAGCCTGGCCGACGGGGCGCTGGAATTGACCGTCCAGCCCGCAAGGCCCTGACTTGTTACCTACAATCGTTTGTCTTTTCATCACCCACCCAAGGAATCCGACATGGAACACACCCTGCCGCCGCTGCCCTACGCCATCGACGCCCTGGCCCCCCACTACAGCCAGGAAACGCTGGAGTTCCACCACGGCAAGCACCACAACGCCTACGTGGTCAACCTGAACAACCTGCAAAAAGGCACCGAGTTCGAGGCCATGGACCTCGAGTCCATCGTCAAGAAGTCCAGCGGTGGCATCTACAACAACGCCGCCCAGATCTGGAACCACACCTTCTTCTGGAACTGCATGAAGCCCAACGGCGGCGGTGAGCCCACCGGTGCCCTGGCCGCGGCCATCAACGCCAAGTGGGGTTCCTACGCCGCGTTCAAGGAAGCCTTCGTCAAGAGCGCCGTGGGCAACTTCGGCTCCGGCTGGACCTGGCTGGTGAAAAAGGCCGACGGTTCGGTGGACATCGTCAACATGGGCGCCGCCGGCACCCCGCTGACCACCGCCGACAAAGCCCTGCTGACCGTGGACGTGTGGGAACACGCTTACTACATCGACTACCGCAACCTGCGCCCCAAGTTCGTGGAAACCTTCCTGGACAAGCTGGTGAACTGGTCTTTCGCCGAAGCCAACTTCGCCTGACCCCGGCGCCTGCGGGCGCACTGGAATGAAAAAAACGGCCCATCACGGGCCGTTTTTTGTGCGCTCGTTTCGCTCAGCGGGCGCCGAAGGCGTCGCCGGCCAGGCGTTGACCGGCCTGGATGCCGCGCTGGGCGAACCAGCCCTGGTGCATTTCCAGCACGTAGCGCACCGGCTTGGCCGAGCAGTGCGAGTCTGTCGTCAAGGGTTTCATGTCGGCCAGGTTGACGATGGTGCCGTCGTCGGCGACGAAGGCTGCGGTCAGGGGCAGCAGCGTGTTCTGCATCCAGAAGCACTGCTGCGCCGGGCGTTCGAACACGAACAGCATGCCTTCGTTTTGCGGCATCTCGCGCCGCCACATCAGGCCCACGCTGCGCTGTTGCGGGGTGCTGGCCACCTGCGCCTGGATCAGGTGCATGCCGGCGCGCAACTGGGTGCGGGGCAGTTGGGTCTGGGCCTGCTGCGCCATGGCCCCAACGTGGGACCAGACCGCCAGCACCGCCAGGGCGGCCGCCACCCCGTGCCGGCCCCAGCGGCGTGGGACAGCAGAAATGCGCTCAGGGAATGTGTGGCGCCAGCGCGGGCGTGAGATCGGGGTGGCAGACATGACCAAATTCTAGGCCCAGCCCCCGGCAGGTGGGTTCCACCCTGCGTCGCACTCGGATTTTGGTCTGATGTCTTATATATGACTCATAATACGGGGCTGAAACGCGTAATACAAAAGTAATTTTTACGATGTGAAATATTGGTGTAAGGCCTGCTTGCGCCGCCTGGCGGCTGCTGGCACAGTGCACCGACAGTTCCTTCGTGCCTTTTCAACCCGCAACCCAAAGGACCCACCATGTCTGGCAAGACATCGCAAATCATCTACACCCTGACGGACGAAGCGCCCCGCCTGGCGACCGCTTCCTTCCTGCCGATCGTGCGCGCTTTCGCCCAGCCCGCCGGCATCGACGTGGCCGAGAGCGATATCTCCGTGGCGGCCCGCATCCTGGGTGAGTTCCCCGATTTCCTCCTGGCCGAACAGCGCGTGCCCAACACCCTGTCCGAGCTGGGCAAGAAGACCCTGCAGCCCGATGCCAACATCATCAAGCTGCCCAACATTTCCGCCTCTGTGGCGCAGCTCAAGTCCGCCATCAAGGAACTGCAAGGCAAGGGCTTTGCCATTCCCGACTTCCCGGAGCAGCCCAAGACCGACGAGGAAAAGGCCATCCGCGCGCGCTACAACAAGTGCCTGGGCTCGGCCGTGAACCCGGTGCTGCGCGAAGGCAACTCCGACCGCCGCGCGCCCAAGGCCGTCAAGGAATACGCCCGCAAGAACCCGCACAGCATGGCCGAGTGGAGCCAGGCCTCGCGCAGCCACGTGTCGCACATGCACGCCGGCGACTTCTACCACGGTGAAAAGTCCATGACCCTGGACAAGGCCCGTGACGTGAAGATGGAACTCATCACCAAGTCTGGCAAGACCATCGTCCTGAAGGAGAAGGTGTCGCTGCTCGACCGCGAAGTCATCGACTCGATGTTCATGAGCAAGAAGGCCCTGCTGGCTTTCTACGAAAAAGAAATCGAAGACGCGCACAAGACCGGCGTGATGTTCTCGCTGCACGTCAAGGCGACCATGATGAAGGTGTCGCACCCCATCGTGTTCGGCCACTGCGTCAAGATCTTCTACAAGGAAGCCTTCGAGAAGCATGGCAAGCTGTTCGACGAACTGGGCATCAACGTCAACAACGGCATGGTCGATCTCTACAACAAGATCGCTACCCTGCCGCAAAGCCTGCAGGACGAGATCAAGCGCGACCTGCACGCCTGCCACGAGCACCGCCCCGAACTGGCCATGGTCGATTCCGCCAAAGGCATCACCAACTTCCACTCGCCCAACGACGTGATCGTGGACGCCTCCATGCCCGCCATGATCCGCAACGGCGGCAAGATGTGGGGCGCCGACGGCCGCCTGAAGGATGTGAAGGCCGTGATGCCCGAATCGACCTTTGCCCGCATCTACCAGGAGATGATCAACTTCTGCAAATGGCACGGTGCCTTCGACCCCAAGACCATGGGCACGGTCCCCAACGTCGGTCTGATGGCCCAGCAGGCCGAGGAATACGGCTCGCACGACAAGACCTTCGAGATCCCCGAAGACGGCACCGCCAACATCACCGACTTGGCCACCGGCGAAGTGCTGCTGAGCGAAGAGGTGGAAACCGGCGACATCTGGCGCATGTGCCAGTGCAAGGACGCCGCCATCCGCGACTGGGTGAAACTGGCCGTCAACCGCGCCCGCAACTCCGGCATGCCGGTGGTGTTCTGGCTGGACGCTTACCGCCCGCACGAGGCGCAGCTGATCACCAAGGTCAAGATGTACCTGCACGAGCACAACACCGCCGGGCTGGACATCCAGATCATGAGTCAGGTGCGCGCCATGCGCTACACGCTGGAACGCGTGGTGCGCGGCCTGGACACCATCAGCGCCACCGGCAACATCCTGCGCGACTACCTGACCGACCTGTTCCCCATCATGGAACTGGGCACCTCGGCCAAGATGCTGTCCATCGTGCCGCTGATGGCCGGCGGCGGCATGTACGAGACCGGTGCCGGCGGTTCGGCGCCCAAGCACGTGCAGCAGCTGGTGGAAGAAAACCACCTGCGCTGGGATTCGCTGGGTGAGTTTCTGGCCCTGGCCGTGTCGCTGGAAGACCTGGGCCTGAAGAACAACAACCCGAAGGCCAAGCTGCTGGCCAAGACGCTGGACGCCGCCACCGGCCAGTTGCTGGACAACAACAAGAACCCGTCGCCGCGCACCGGTCAACTCGACAACCGCGGCAGCCAGTTCTACCTGGCGCTGTACTGGGCCCAGGCCCTGGCCGCGCAGACCGAGGACGCCGCACTGGCCGCCCAGTTTGCCCCGCTGGCGAAAGCCCTGGCCGACAACGAAGCCCAGATCGTGGAGGAACTGAACTCGGTGCAAGGCCAGCCGGTGGACATCGGCGGCTACTACCTGCCTGACACGGCCAAGCTCGACGCCGTGATGCGCCCGAGCGCCACCTTCAACGCCGCCCTGTCTGCCCTGCAGGCCTGATCGGCACGGCCCTGAGGCCCGCCAGGCCACCGGCTCCCGCAAGGGCGCCGGTGGCCTTTTTGCTGTCGGGCGGGCGCGTCGACTCCCGGCTGTCGCTAGAATCATTTTCACCATGGCCACCCTCCCTCCCACCCCTCCCCAACTTCCCCCGACCCCGCCCGGCAGTGGCGATTCGGTGGTGCTGGAACGCCAGACCCTGAAAGTCGAGCCTCCCAAGATGCACCAGGTGGTGCTGCTCAACGACGACTTCACCCCGATGGAGTTCGTCGTGCTGGTGCTGCAGGAATATTTCAACAAAGACCGCGAAACCGCCACCCAGATCATGCTCAAGATCCACCTCGAGGGTCGTGGTGTCTGTGGCGTGTTCACCCGCGATGTGGCCTCCACCAAGGTCGATCAGGTGCTGCAGGCGGCCCAGCAGAACGGGCATCCGCTGCAATGCTTGAGCGAACCCGTTGAATAAACCGGGAATTGCCCCATTTGCCCAAAACCGGGGTCGCAAATCGCGGTAAATTAGAGACTCGTTTTAAGGAAGTGCCCCATGATTGCCCAAGAACTTGAAGTCAGTTTGCACATGGCCTTTGTGGAGGCCCGGCAGCAGCGGCACGAATTCATTACCGTCGAACACCTGCTGCTGGCTTTGCTGGACAACCCCAGCGCCGCCGAGGTGCTGCGTGCCTGCTCCACCAACATCGACGACCTGCGCAAGTCGCTGACCACCTTCATCAAAGACAACACGCCCCAGGTGGGCGGCACCGACGAGGTCGATACCCAGCCCACGCTGGGCTTCCAGCGCGTCATTCAGCGCGCCATCATGCACGTGCAGAGCACGGGCAATGGCAAGAAGGAAGTGACCGGTGCCAACGTGCTGGTGGCCATCTTTGGTGAGAAAGACTCCCACGCCGTCTACTACCTGCACCAGCAGGGCGTGACGCGGCTGGACGTGGTCAACTTCATCGCCCACGGCATCCGCAAGAGCGACCCCCCCGAGGCGACCAAGCCGGCCGAAGGCAGCAGCGCCGCCGAGAACGAGGAGCAGGCCGCCGAAGGCAAGGCCAACGAAAAGGCCTCGCCGCTGGAGCAGTTCACCCTGAACCTGAACCAGGCCGCCAAAGACGGCAAGATCGACCCGCTCATCGGCCGCGACTACGAGGTCGAGCGCGTCATCCAGATCCTGTGCCGTCGCCGCAAGAACAACCCGCTGCTGGTGGGTGAGGCCGGCGTGGGCAAGACCGCCATTGCCGAGGGCCTGGCCTGGCGCATCGTGCAGAAAGACGTGCCGGAAATCCTGGCCGAAGCCAACGTCTATTCGCTGGACATGGGCGCTTTGCTGGCTGGCACCAAGTACCGGGGCGATTTCGAGCAGCGCCTCAAAGGCGTGCTCAAGACGCTGAAGGACAAGCCCAACGCCATCCTGTTCATCGACGAGATCCACACCCTGATCGGGGCCGGCGCGGCCTCGGGCGGGACGCTGGACGCGTCCAACCTGCTCAAGCCGGCGCTCTCGAGCGGCGCGCTCAAGTGCATCGGCGCCACCACCTTCACCGAATACCGGGGCATCTTCGAGAAGGACGCCGCCCTCAGCCGCCGCTTCCAGAAGGTGGACGTGGTGGAGCCGACGGTGGAGCAGACGGTGGACATCCTCAAGGGTCTGAAGAGCCGTTTCGAGGAGCACCACAGCGTCAAGTACGCCGCCGCGGCGCTGCAGGCCGCGGCCGAGCTCAGCGCCAAATACATCAACGACCGCCACCTGCCCGACAAGGCCATCGACGTGATCGACGAGGCCGGTGCGGCGCAGCGCATCCTGGTGCCGTCCAAGCGCAAGAAGACGATCGGCAAGGCCGAGATCGAGGAGATCGTGGCCAAGATCGCGCGCATTCCGCCCACCAGCGTGTCCAGCGACGACCGTGGCAAGCTGCAGAACCTGGAGCGCGACCTCAAGGCGGTGGTGTTCGGCCAGGACAAGGCCCTGGACGTGCTGGCCGCCAGCGTCAAGATGGCCCGTTCCGGCCTGGGCAAGCCCGACAAGCCCATCGGTGCCTTCCTGTTCAGCGGCCCCACCGGCGTTGGCAAGACCGAGGCCGCCAAGCAACTGGCCTACATCCTGGGCATCGAGCTGATCCGCTTCGACATGTCGGAGTACATGGAGCAGCACGCCGTCAGCCGCCTGATCGGCGCGCCGCCCGGCTATGTGGGCTTTGACCAGGGCGGTCTGCTGACCGAAGCCATCACCAAGAAGCCGCACTGCGTGCTGCTGCTCGACGAGATCGAGAAGGCGCATCCGGCCATCTTCAACGTGCTGCTGCAGGTCATGGACCACGGCACGCTGACCGACAACAACGGGCGCAAGGCCGACTTCCGCAACGTCATCATCGTGATGACCACCAACGCGGGTGCCGAGACCATGAACAAGGCCACCATCGGCTTCACCAACCCGCGCCAAGCCGGCGACGAAATGGCCGACATCAAGCGCCTGTTCACGCCCGAGTTCCGCAACCGCCTCGACGCCATCGTCAGCTTCAAGCCGCTGGACGAATTGATCATCCTGCGCGTGGTGGACAAATTCCTGCTGCAACTGGAGCAGCAGTTGGCCGAGAAGAAGGTGGAGGTCACCTTCACCGACGATTTGCGCAAGCACCTGGCCAAGAAGGGTTTCGACCCGCTGATGGGCGCCCGCCCGATGCAGCGCCTGATCCAGGACACCATCCGCCGCGCGCTGGCCGACGAACTGTTGTTCGGCAGCCTGACCGAAGGCGGTCGTCTGACGGTGGATATCGACACCAGTGTGGAAGACAAGCCCGAGGTCAAACTCGACATCCAGCCACTGGCGAAGAAAGACCGGCACGCCAAGGCCGAACCCGCCGAGCCGGAAGAGGCCACGGCCGATTGAGGCGGCCTCGTCCCCTCACAGAGCCGGCGACGACCTCGCCGGCTTTTTTTCGCCCCTTGGGCCGCGCCGCCGGCTACCGCTCCCCCAAACCGGGGATGGGCACCGGCGCAGGCCTCGTCAATAATCGGACCGCAAGCAACCCCGGGGCCGCATGAATACGCACACCTTCCTTTGGCACGATTACGAAACCTTTGGCGCCCAGCCCCGGGTGGACCTCCCCGCCCAGTTCGCCGCCATCCGCACCGACGCCGAGCTCAATGAAATCGGCGAGCCGGTGATGCTGTATTGCCGACCCGCGCCGGATTACCTGCCCGACCCCGAAAGCTGCCTGATCACCGGCATCACGCCGCAGCTGTGCCTGGAAAAAGGGGTGCCCGAACACGAATTCGCGGCGTGCATCGAGGCCGAACTGGCCCGGCCCGGCACCGTGGGCGTGGGCTACAACACCATCCGTTTCGACGACGAGTTCACCCGCCATCTGTTCTGGCGCAACCTGATCGACCCCTACGCGCGCGAGTGGCAGAACGGCTGCGGCCGCTGGGACCTTCTCGACGTGGTGCGCATGGCCTACGCGCTGCGCCCGGAGGGCATGGCCTGGCCGAAAAAGCCCGACGGCCGCCCCAGCTTCAAGCTCGAAGACCTGACCCGCGCCAACGGCATTGCCCACGAGGCGGCGCACGACGCCTTGTCGGACGTGCGCGCCACCATCGCCGTGGCCCGGCTCATCCGCCAGCACCAGCCCAAGTTGTTCGACTTTGCTTTTGCCTTGCACAAGAAGGACCGGGTGATGGCCGAACTGGGTCTGCCAGCCCTGCCGGGCCAGGCCAGGCCTTTCCTGCACGTGTCGGGCATGTTCCCGCCGGAGCGCGGCTGCCTGGGCGTGGTCTGGCCCTTGGCCAGCCACCCCAGCAACCGCAACGAGCTGCTGGCCTGGGACCTGGCCTTCGACCCCGCGCCGCTGGCCATGATGTCGGCCGACGAGATCCGCCAACGCATGTTCACCCGCAGCGCCGACCTGCCCGAAGGCGTCAGCCGGCTGCCGGTCAAAACCCTGAGTCTGAACAAGTCGCCCATGGTGGTCGGCAACCTGCGCACCTTGCGGCCCGACTTGGCCGAACGCTGGGCGCTGGACCTGGAGCTGGCCCAGCGCCACGCCGAACGGGCCGCCACTTTGCCCGACATGAGCGCGATTTGGGCCCAGGTGTTCGAGAAACCGCCCCGGGCCCAGCGGCCCGACGTGGACCAGGACCTGTACGGCGGTTTCCTGGAGGCCGCCGACCGCCGCCGACTGAACCACCTGCGCACGCTCGACCCTACCGACCCGGCCTGGCGCCAGACCGGGTTTGACGACGAGCGCCTGCCCGAACTGGTGTTCCGCTACCGGGCCCGCAACCACCCCGAGGCCTTGTTGCCACACGAGGCCGGCCGCTGGCAGGCGCATTGTGCCCAGCGCCTGCTTGAAGGCGCCGAAGGTGCGCGCACCACGGAGGCCTTGTTCGAGCGCATCGACGAACTGGCCGAGGCCGCCAGCGAACGCGGCGACGAGCGGGCCGAGGCGATTTTGGGCGCTTTGTACGACTACGCCGAGGCCATCACCGCCGACGGCTGAGGCCCCGCGCCCGAAAATCAGCGGCGTCCGCCCAGCAGGCTGCCCAGCACGCCGCGCACCAATTGGCGCCCGAGGCTGGCGCCGACCTGGCGCACCACCGTCTTGGCCATGGTCTGCACCAGGCCGTCGTACTGCCCGCCGCGGGGGCCGGTGCGGCCAAACAGCACCTCGTTGAGCTGACCGCCCAGGCCCGAGGCTTCGCCCCTGACTGCTGGCTGGGCGCCGGGCACGCGCGGCCCTGGGCGTGCGGCTGCCCCATCCTCGGCCCCGGCGGAAGCGGAGGGGGCTGCGTGCGCCCGCAGGATCTCGTGGGCGCTTTCCCGGTCCACCGCCTGTTCGTACACCCCGGCCACCAGCGAATCCTGCAGCAGCGCCTGGCGTTGCGGGGGGGTGATGGGGCCGATCTGGCTGCCCGGGGGCAACACGAACACGCGCTCGGTTTCGCAGGGGCGGCCCTTGGCGTCGAGCAGGCTCACCAGCGCCTCGCCCACGGCCAGTTCGGTGATGGCGGCCTCGATGTCCAGGCCCGCCTTCGGGCGCATGGTCTGCGCGGTCGATTTGACGGCCTTCTGGTCGCGCGGGGTGAAGGCGCGCAGCGCGTGCTGCACCCGGTTGCCCAATTGGCCCAGCACGGTGTCGGGGATGTCCAGCGGGTTCTGGGTGACGAAGTACACCCCCACGCCTTTGGAGCGCACCAGCCGCACCACCAGTTCGATGCGCTCGACCAGCACCTTGGGCGCCTCGTTGAACAGCAGGTGGGCTTCGTCGAAGAAGAACACCAGCTTGGGCTTTTCGGGGTCACCGATCTCGGGCAGCTGCTCGAACAGTTCGGACAACATCCACAGCAGGAAGGTGGCGTACAGGCGCGGCGCGTTCAGCAGCTGGTCCGCGGCCAGGATGTTGACCACCCCGCGGCCCCCGACCGTCTGCATGAAGTCGCTGATGTTGAGCATGGGCTCGCCAAAGAACTTGTCGCCGCCCTGTTGTTCGATCTGCAGCAGCCCGCGCTGGATGGCACCGATGCTGGCGGCGCTGATGTTGCCGTAGCCGGTGGTGAATTGCTTGGCGTTGTCGCCCACGTGCTGCAGCAGGGCGCGCAGGTCTTTCAGGTCGAGCAGCAGCAGGCCGTGGTCGTCGGCGATCTTGAACACCAGGTTGAGCACGCCGGCCTGGGTGTCGTTCAGGTCGAGCATGCGGGCCAGCAGCAGCGGTCCCATGTCGCTGACAGTGGCGCGCACCGGGTGGCCTTGCTCGCCGAACACGTCCCACAGGGTGGTGGGGCAGGCCACCGGCTCGGGCAGGGCGATGCCCCGGTCGGCCAGCACCTGGGCCAGCTTGCCGCCGATCTGACCCGCCTGGCTGATGCCGGTGAGGTCGCCCTTGACGTCGGCCATGAAGACCGGCACGCCGATGCGCGAGAAGCCTTCGGCCAGGGTCTGCAGGGTCACCGTCTTGCCGGTGCCGGTGGCGCCGGTGATGAGGCCGTGGCGGTTGGCGCGGTCGGGCAGCAGCAGGCATTCGGTGTCGCCGTGGCGGGCGATCAACAGGGGTTCGGTCATGGCGGCGCTCCGTCGGTGGGTGAAAAGTACAATACCCGGTTATTCAAGATTCAGCGTACACGAAATTCACGAGGGTTTTCATGGCAGGACATTCCAAGTGGGCCAACATCCAGCACCGCAAGGGTCGCCAGGACGAGAAACGCGGCAAGATCTGGACGCGCATCATCCGTGAGATCACGGTGGCAGCGCGCCAGGGCGGTCCCGACCTGAGCGCCAACCCGCGCCTGCGCCTGGCGGTGGACAAGGCCAAGGCCGCCAACATGCCGGCCGACCGCGTGAAGTACAACATCGACAAGGCCTCGGGCGCCTTGCAGGATGTGCAATACGAGGAAATCCGCTACGAGGGCTACGGCATCGGCGGCGCGGCCATCATCGTGGACACCATGACCGACAACCGCGTGCGCACCGTGGCCGAGGTGCGCCACGCCTTCAGCAAGCACGGCGGCAACCTGGGCACCGAAGGCTCGGTGGCATTCCAGTTCAAGAATTGCGGGCAACTGATTTTCGCGCCCGGTACCTCGGAAGACCAGGTGATGGAAGTGGCCCTGGAGGCCGGCGCCGAGGACGTGATCAGCGACGATGACGGCGCCATCGAGGTGCTGACCGCGCCGGGTGACTTCGAAACGGTGAAGAATGCGCTGGAAGCCGCTGGACTCACGCCCGAAGTGGCCGAAGTGACCATGCGCGCCGACAACACCATCGAATTGAGCGGCGATGACGCGGCCAGGATGCAGAAGCTGCTGGACGTGCTGGAAGACCTGGACGACGTGCAGAACGTGTTCCACAACGCGGAAATTGACGAATGAGCGAGCAAATGAAGGTGTTGGTGGTGGGCGGTGGCGGACGCGAACACGCCCTGGCCTGGAAAATGAAGCAGTCCCCTCGCGTTGAGCAGGTGTTCGTGGCGCCCGGCAACGGCGGCACCGCCCGCGACGCCGACCTCACCAACATCGCCATCACCGATGTGAAGGCGCTGCGCCAATGGGCCCAGGCCCAAGGCATTGCCTTGACGGTGGTGGGCCCCGAAGCGCCCCTGGCCGCCGGGGTGGTGGACGAGTTCCGCGCCCACGGCATGCGCATTTTCGGCCCCACGAAGGCCGCCGCGCAGCTGGAAAGCTCCAAGGCTTTCTCCAAAGCCTTCATGAAGCGCCACGGCATCCCCACGGCGTCGTACGAAACCTTCACCGACGCCGCCGCGGCCCATGCCTATGTGGAGCGCGAAGGCGCGCCCATCGTGGTCAAGGCCGACGGCTTGGCCGCGGGCAAGGGCGTGGTCGTGGCCATGACGCTGGCCGAGGCGCACGAAGCCATCGACTTCATGCTGCTGGACAACAAGCTGGGCGTGGCGCACAACGAAGGTGGCGCGCGGGTGGTGATCGAATCCTTCCTGCAAGGCGAGGAAGCCAGCTTCATCGTGTTGTGCGACGGCAAGCACGTGACCGCACTGGCCACCAGCCAGGACCACAAACGCCTGCTGGACGCCGACCAGGGCCCCAACACCGGCGGCATGGGGGCGTATTCGCCCGCGCCGGTGGTGACGCCCGAGGTGCACCGCCGCGCCATGGAAGAAATCATCCTGCCCACCATCCGTGGCATGGAGCAAGACGGCATTCCCTACACCGGCTTCCTGTACGCCGGCCTGATGATCGAGCCCAGCGGCGCGGTCAAAACGCTGGAATTCAATTGCCGCATGGGCGACCCCGAAACCCAGCCCATCATGATGCGCCTGCAAAGCGATCTGGCCGAGGTGATGCTGGCCGCCACCGAAGAGCGCCTGGACCAAATCGCCTTGCAATGGGACGAACGCTTTGCCATGGGCGTGGTGCTGGCCGCTGCCGGTTACCCCATGGACCCGCGCAAGGGCGACGCGATCACCGCCTTGCCGGCCGACCGCGCCGACGCCGTGGTGTTCCATGCCGGCACCACCATGAAGGATGGCCAGGTGTTCACTTCTGGCGGACGCGTGTTGTGCGCCACCGCCCTGGGACACGGCGTGGCCGAAGCCCAAGAGCGGGCTTACGAACTGGTCGCCGGCGTGGCTTTCGACGGGATGCAGTACCGCACCGACATCGGTTACCGGGCACTGAGCAAATGAGCCCCATTCCCACGGTGACCATGCGGGAGTACCTGCTAGGTCTGCAGCAGCGCATCACCTCGGCCATTTCCGAGATCGACGGCAAGGCCTTTGTCTCGGACGGCTGGGAAAAGGCACCCGGCGAAGCCCTGCAGGGCAACGGCATCACCCAGATTCTGGAAGACGGCCCGGTGTTCGAGCGCGCGGGCTGCGGTTTTTCGCACGTCAGCGGCCCCAAGCTGCCGCCCTCGGCCACCCAGCACCGCCCGGAACTGGCCGGGGCGCCGTTCGAGGCCATGGGCGTGTCCCTGGTGTTCCACCCGCGCAACCCCTACGTGCCCACGGTGCACATGAACGTGCGCATGATCACCGCCACGCCGGTGAACGGTGGCGAACCGGTGAGCTGGTTCGGCGGTGGCATGGACCTGACGCCGTACTACGGCTTTGAAGAGGACGCGGTGCATTTCCACCGCACCTGCGCCCACGCGCTGGCGCCGTTCGGGGCCGACAAGTACCCGCGCTTCAAAACCTGGTGCGACGACTACTTTTGCAACAAGCACCGCAACGAGCAACGCGGCATTGGCGGCGTGTTTTACGACGACTTTTCCGAACTGGGTTTCGAGGGCGGTCTGGCCATGACCCAGGCCGTGGGCGATGCGTTCCTGCACGCCTACCTGCCCATCGTGCAGCGCCGCCTGGCCACCCACTACGGCGAGCGCGAGCGCCAGTTCCAGCTCTACCGGCGCGGCCGCTACGTCGAGTTCAACCTGGTCTGGGACCGCGGTACCCACTTCGGCCTCCAGTCCGGCGGGCGCAGCGAGTCCATCCTGCTGTCCATGCCGCCGTTGGTGCGCTGGGCCTACAACGAAAAGCCCATCCCAGGCACGCCAGAGCACCGCCTGGTGCACGAATTCCTGGTGCGCCGGGATTGGCTGTGAACGTGGCGCAGGCCGCTCGACCGGCCTTGCGCGTGGGCATGTTTGGGGGGGCGTTTGACCCGCCGCACGCCGCCCACCGCACCCTGGCCGAAACGGCGCTGACGCAACTCGGCCTGGATGTGTTGCACCTGTTGCCCACGGGCCAGGCCTGGCACAAGGCGCGCCCCTTGAGCCCCGCCGCCGACCGCCTGGCCATGTGCGAATTGGCGTTCGCCGGCCTGCCCGCGGTGCGGGTGGACGCGCGCGAAACGCAGCGGGCCGGCCCGTCCTACACCGCCGATACCCTGGCCGAACTGGCCACCGAATACCCTGGCGCCGACCTGTATCTGGTGCTGGGTGCCGACCAGTTGCTGGCCTTCAAGACCTGGCACCGCTGGGAAGAGGTGCTGCGCCTGGCCACCCTGGCCGTGGCCAACCGACCCATGTACCCGGCCACCACGGCCGAGCCCGCCCACTGGCCGGCCGTGGACCTGCCATTCCGGCCGCTGGACATGCCCTTGCAGCCCACCAGTTCCACCGCCATCCGTGCCCAGGTGCACGCACCCGACCGGCAGTCCTCCGATCTGGACCTGCTGGTGCCTGCGGGCGTTGCGCGTTATATTTCCGAACACCATCTTTACCAGACCTCTACATGAGCAGCGAAACCGTCGTCAAAAAGAACATCCAGAAACTCCAGCGCGCCATCGTGGACGGCCTGGAAGACGTCAAGGCGCACGACATCCAGGTGTTCAACACCGAGTTGCTGTCGCCCTTGTTCGAGCGGGTCATCGTCGCCAGCGGCACCTCCAACCGCCAGACCAAGGCGCTGGCCGCCAGCGTGCGCGACGCGGTGCGCGAAGCCGGCTTCGACAAGCCCCGCACCGAAGGTGAGGAAAACGGCGAGTGGATCATCGTGGACTGCGGCGCGGCCGTGGTGCACGTGATGCAACCCAGCATCCGCCAGTACTACCGCCTGGAAGACATCTGGGGCGATAAGCCGGTGCGCCTGAAGCACGCGGCCGCCGCCAAGGTCAAGGCCGATGCGGCCAAGTCGGCCACGCCCGAGGCAGCGCCGGCGACCAAGCCCAAGGCCAAAGCCAAGAAGGCCCCGGCCCTGGCCGCCGAGTCCGCGCCGCGCAAAACCCCGGCGCGCAAGTCCACTGCCGCGGGCACTGCCGCGCGTTCTGCAGCGCGCCCGGCCGCTGGGGCCGCGGCCACCAAGCCCCGTGCCAGCCGCGCGGCGGCCGGTGTGCGCCAGGCGAGTGCACCGGTCGAGGTGGTCAAGGTCAACGCTCCGTCGGCGAAAAAGGCCACGGCGCGCAAGCCGGCGGCCAAGTCCGTGGCGGGGGCAGCGCCCAAGCCCGTGGCCAAGAAGGCGCCGGCGAAATCGGCCACGGCGCCCCGCGCACCGCGCAAAACCGCGGCCGGCACAGCCAAGAAGGCATGAAGCTGGTCATCGTCGCGGTCGGGCAGCGCATGCCCGACTGGGCCCAGACCGCCTACGACGATTACGCCAAGCGTTTCCCCCCCGATTGCCGGGTGGAGGTCAAGACCGTCAAGACCGAACCGCGGGGCTCCAAGACGCTGGAGACCCTGCTCACCGCCGAGCGCGCCCGCATCGAAGCGGCCATTCCCAAAGGGGCCCGGGTGGTGGCGCTGGACGAGCGCGGCACCGGCCTGACCACCGTGGCCCTGGCCAAGCACCTGCGC
This sequence comes from Macromonas nakdongensis, assembly GCF_002837145.1. Classification (GTDB taxonomy): domain Bacteria; phylum Pseudomonadota; class Gammaproteobacteria; order Burkholderiales; family Burkholderiaceae_C; genus Macromonas_B; species Macromonas_B nakdongensis. Next base: position 14,998 of record NZ_NWMV01000027.1, read on the forward strand.
GACTGGCAGATGGCCGGCGACGACGTGGCCCTGGTCATCGGCGGCCCGGACGGGCTGGACCCGGCCTTCAAGGCGGCGGCGCATCTGCGCATCCGCCTGTCCGACCTGACGCTGCCGCACGCCATGGCCCGGGTGCTGCTGATCGAGCAGCTCTACCGGGCCTGGTCGGTCAACGCCAACCACCCTTACCACCGCGAGTGAGTCGCATGTCCCAGACCGCCAGTCCCGCGCCCGAACCCTGGGTGTACCTCGCCTCGCAGAGCCCGCGCCGGCACGACCTGCTGACCCAGTGGGGCGTGCGCTGCGAGCCGCTGCTGCCCGACCCCGACGAAGACGCCGAGGCACTGGAGGCGGTGCGCCCGGCCGAGGCGCCGGCGCACTACGTGCAGCGCGTCACCCGCCACAAGCTGGACGCCGCCGTGGCGCGGCTGCAGCGTCGTGGCCTGCCCCCGGGGCCGGTGCTGTGCGCCGACACCACGGTGGCCCTGGGCCGCGATATTTTGGGCAAGCCGGCGTCCAAGGCCGACGCCCAGCGCATGCTGCAGCGCCTGGCCGGGCGCAGCCACCAGGTGTTGACGGCCGTCGCGGTGGGTCACAAAGGCCAGGTCTGGCAGGCCCTGAGCCGCTCGCAGGTGACCTTCGGTGAGTGGAGCTCGGCCGACATCCGCCGCTACGTCGAGACCGGCGAGCCCATGGGCAAGGCCGGTGCCTACGGCATCCAGGGCCTGGCCGGGCTGTGGGTGCAGCGCATCAGCGGCAGTTACACGGGCATCATGGGCCTGCCCGCGTTCGAGACCGCACAGGTGCTGCGCGCCGCCGGCCTGCGTCTGCTGTAATCGCGGCATGGCACAAGACATACTCATCAACTGGTCGCCGCAGGAAACCCGCGTGGCGGTGGTGGAGCAGGGCGCGGTGCAGGAGGTGCACATCGAGCGCACGCTGGAGCGCGGCCTGGTCGGCAACATCTACCTGGGCAAGGTGTCGCGCGTGCTGCCCGGCATGCAGTCGGCCTTCATCGACGTGGGGCTGGACCGCGCGGCGTTTCTGCACGTGGCCGACCTGCTGCCCAACATCACCGCGCGCCATGCGGGCAAGGACAAGGCGCCGCTGGTGGCCAGTGGCCAGCCGGCCGCCGATGGCACCCCGGCGGTGGCTGCGCCTGCCGCCGGGACCCTGCCGATCGAACGCCAGATCTTCGAAGGCCAGGCCCTGATGGTGCAGGTGTTGAAGGACCCGATCGGCACCAAGGGCGCGCGCCTGACGGCGCAGATCAGCATCGCCGGGCGCCTGCTGGTCTTCCTGCCGCAGGACAAGCACCTCGGCGTGTCGCAGAAGATTCCGCACGCCCAGCGCGAGGCCCTGCGCCAGCGCCTGGTGGCGCTCACAGCCGAGGGCGGGGGGGGCTTCATTCTGCGCACCAACGCCGAAGACGCGAGCGACGAGGAACTGGCCGAGGACATCGCCTACCTGCGCAAGACCTGGGCGCACATCAAGGCCGGTGCGGCGCGCCAGCCGCCGGCCACCCTGCTGTACCAGGACCTGACCTTGCTGCAACGGGTGTTGCGCGACCTGGTCGGGGCGCAGACCCAGTCCATCCAGGTGGATTCGCGCGAGCAGCACGGTCTGCTGCAGACTTTCGCACGCGAGTACATGCCCAGCACGCTCGAACGGTTGCGCCAGTACAGCGGCGAGCGCCCGATCTTCGACCTCTACAGCATCGACGAGGAGATGGCCCGGGCCCTGGGGCGGCGGGTGGACTTGAAGTCCGGCGGCTACCTGGTGATCGACCAGACCGAGGCGCTGACCACGGTGGACGTGAACACCGGCGGCTTCGTGGGGGCGCGAAATTTCGACGACACGGTGTTTCGCACCAACCTGGAGGCGGCGCAGGCCATCGCGCGCCAGCTGCGGCTGCGGAACCTGGGTGGCATCGTCATCGTCGATTTCATCGACATGGTGCGCGAAGACCACCGCGAGGCGGTGTTGGCCGAGTTCCGCAAACAGCTGGCCCGCGACCGGGTGAAAACCATGATCGGGGGCTTTTCGCAATTGGGCTTGGTGGAAATGACGCGCAAGCGCACGCGCGAGTCGCTGGCGCAGATGCTGAGCGAGCCCTGTGCCGCCTGCGGTGGCAAGGGGCACGTCAAAACCGCCCGCACCGTCTGCTACGACGTGCTGCGCGAAATCCTGCGCGAAGCACGCGCCTTCAACCCGCGAGAGTTCCGCGTGGTGGCCTCGCCGCAGGTGGTCGAGCTGTTTCTGGACGAGGAAAGTGCCCACCTCGCCGGCTTGAGCGATTTCATCGGCAAGCCGATTTCGCTGCAAAGCGAAAGCGGCATGACGCAGGAGCAGTACGACATCGTGCTGCTGTGAACGCGGCCGACCCGGGCCGGCAGGCCTGGGGCCGGTGGATCCGGGCTGTGGGGGCGCTGTCCGTCGCCCGCAGGGCACTCAGGCGCCGGCCTGCGGCGCCGTGTCTGCGCGGTCCACCGCGTGCTGGGCCTGCGCTTGCAGGCGCGCGTAAGCCCCATTGGCCGCCAGCAATTCGGCGTGGCTGCCTTGCTCCACGATCTGGCCGTCGGCCAGCACCACCACGCGGTCCGCGTGTTCGATGGTGGACAGGCGGTGCGCGATCACCAGGGTGGTGCGCCCGCGCATCAGGCGCGACAGGGCCTCCTGCACCAGCCGTTCCGACTCGTTGTCCAGCGCCGAGGTGGCCTCGTCCAGGATGAGCACAGGTGCGTCCTTGTAGATGGCCCGGGCGATCGCCAAGCGCTGGCGCTGCCCACCCGACAGTTCGGTGGCGTTGTGGCCGACCACGGTGTGCATGCCGCGCGGCAGGTGCTGCACCAGCTCGGCCAGGTTGGCCGAGGCCAGCGCCGCCTGCACCCGGGCTTCGTCCACCGTGGCGCCCAAGGCCACGTTGTGGGCCAGGGTGTCGTTGAGCATGACCACGTCCTGGCTGACCATGGCGAACTGCGCGCGCAGGTTGCCCAGGTCCCAATCGGTCAGGCGCACGCCATCGAGGCTGACCTGGCCTTCGCTCACCTCCACAAAGCGGGGCAGCAGGTTGGCCAGGGTGGTCTTGCCCGAGCCCGAGGGGCCGACCAGGGCCACCACCTCGCCCGGGCGCACCTGCAGGCTCAGGTCGCGCAAGGCCGCGCCGTCCTTGTTGCCGTAGCGCACCCAGACCCGCTCCAGGGCGATCTGGCCCAGGGCCCGGTCCACGCGGTGTCGGCCCCCGGTCTGCTCGCGCGTGTCCTCGACCAGCTCCAGGCCGCGTTCCAGTGCCGCCAGTCCGCGTGTCACGGTGCCGGCGATGTCGGCCAGTTGGCGGATCGGGGTGATCAGCATCAGCATGGCGGTGACGAAGCCAACGAAACCGCCGACCGTGGCCCCGGCGTTGCTCTGCCACAGCGCCACCATGATCACCGCCGACAGCGCCGCAGCCGCCAGCAACTGGCTCAGCGGCGTCATGGCGGCACCGGCGATGGTCGATTTCATCGCCAGCCGGCGCAGCGCCACGTTCAGGCGTTCGAAGCGCTCGGCCTGTTGCGCCTGGGCGCCGTGCAAGCGAACCATGCGGTGGGCCAGCACGTTTTCTTCCACCACATAGGCCAGTTCGTCGGTGGCGTGCTGGCTGCTGCGGGTGATGTGGTAGAGCCGTTTGGACAGGCTGCGCATGACCCAGGCCAGCGGCGGAAACAAGGCCAGCACGATGCCGGTGAGCTGCCAGTTCAGGTACAGCAGGTAGACCAGCAGGGCCACGATGGTGAGTACCGTACGCACGCTGGTCAGCAGCGCGCCGACCAGCAGGGTGGTGCCGCTCTGCACCTCGTACACCACGGTGTTCGACAGCTTGCTTGCACTTTGCTGGGCAAACAGGTCGAGCTGCGCGGTGTTGAGCCGCGCGAACATGGCCTGGCGCAGCGTCACCATGCCCTGGGTGGCGGTGTGGCTCAGGCCGTAATTGGCCAGGAAGGTGGCCACGCCGCGCAGGGCGAACAGCCCCATCAAGGCCGCGGGCACCGTCCACATCGGGAAGGACCCGGTGGAAAAACCCTGGTCGAGCAGGGCCTTGAGCAAAGCCGGGATGGCCGGCTCGGTCAGCGCCGCCAGCAGCGTGCCCACAAAGGCCAGGCCGATGCCGGCGCGGGCGTGGCGGAAATACGGCCAGAGGCGGCGCAGGCGCTGCGGCAGGGGCGGGACCACGGCGGTGGTGGGCGGGGGGGACGTGGTGTCGGTCAAAGCGGCGGTGGGGAAAATCTGCGGTTGGCCGTGCCGGGGGAACCTTTCTGGCACAAACGGTCACAGTTCACATTGGCGTGTCCGGTATTATCGGCGCGACAGTCCACTCCCGGGGCGCCGGTTTCGGTGCCCGATTCAGACCCATGCGCTTGACTTCTTCTGCCCGTTCGCTTCCCCCTCTTGGCCGCCGCCAGTGCCTCACCCTGCTGGGGGGGGCGGGTTTGTGGGCCACGGCCACGGTGCCGGCCTGGGCGCAGTTCCGGGTCGAGGTCTCGGGCGTGGGCATGCAGCAGATCCCCTTCGCCATCGCGCCCTTCAAGGTGGTGCCCGGTGCGCCGCAGAACGTCGCGGCCATCGTGCGCGCCGATCTGGAGCGCAGCGGCCAGTTGCGCTACGTGGCCGGCAGCGAAGCCGTGCTGGACGAGATGGCCCGCCCCGACCTGGCCCCCTGGCGCAGCGGCGGCGCCGATGCGCTCGTCACCGGCAGCGTCTCGCGCCTGGCCGACGGCCGTTACGACGTGCGCTTCCGCCTCTGGGACGTGGTGCGCGCCCAGGACCTGGGCGGGGTCAGCTTCCCGGTCGCCGCCGCCGACCTGCGTCTGGCCGCTCACCGCGTGGCCGATTACGTCTACGAAAAACTCATCGGCGACCCGGGCGTGTTCTCCACCCGCATCGCCTACGTCTCGAAGCAGGGCGAGCGCCACCAGCTGTGGGTGGCCGACGCCGACGGCGAAAACGCCCAGTCGGCCCTGAGCAGCCCGGAGCCCATCATTTCTCCGGCCTGGGCGCCCAATGGCGGGCAGCTGGCTTACGTGTCTTTCGAGTCGCGCAAGCCGGTGATCTACACCCACGAGGTCGCCACCGGCCGCCGTCGCCTGCTGGCCAGCTTCCGCGGCTCCAACAGCGCCCCGGCCTGGTCGCCCGATGGCCGCCAGGTGCTGGCCACACTCACCCTGGGCGGGGGCTCGCAGATCTACGCCCTGGACCCCAATGGCGGCCAGCCGCAGCGGCTGACGCAGACCAGCGGCATCGACACCGAACCCGCGTTCTCGCCCGATGGCAAGAGCGTTTACTTCGTCAGCGACCGGGGCGGCTCGCCGCAGATCTACCGCATGGCCAGCAACGGCCGCGACGTCACCCGCGTGACCTTCGACGGCAGTTACAACATCTCGCCAGCGATCAGTCCGGATGGCCGCTCCATGGCCTTCGTGGCCCGCATCGGCGGCGCCTTCAAGCTGCGTGTCATGGATCTGGCCACGGGCAACTTCAACACCCTGACCGACACCACCGCCGACGAAAGCCCGAGCTTCGCGCCGAACAGCCGGCTCATCATGTACGCCACCAAGGTGCAAGGCCGCGAGTCCCTGATGACCACCACCCTGGACGGGCGCATCAAAACCCGCCTGGCCAGCGTGCCCGGGGCTGTCCGCGAACCCGACTGGGGCCCGTTCCAGCGCTGAACACCGTTTACAGTTCACCCTTTTCTTCCACCGATTGTTTCCCATGACTGCCCACCGCCATTCCCCGGTTTCTTCTGTTTCCTCGGCCGCTGCCCCCCGTTCCGTGACGGGCCGTTGGCAGCTGGGCCTGGCCGGCGTGCTTGCCGCCGCGCTGCTGGCCGGTTGCGGCTCCAGCGTCAAGCTGGACGAAGGTGCGCCGGTGTCCGACCGCACTGGGGTGCCGGTGGGGGCCGCGGGCGCAGCCGGTGCGGGTGCGGCGGGCAACGCGATCGACCCGCGCGGCGTCAACGGCGTTCAGGCCGGGGCGGGCCAACTGGGACAGCCGCCGCAGAACCTGGCGCGTGTGGTGTACTTTGACTACGACGATTTTTCCGTCAAGAGCGAGTCCATGTCCACCCTGGAAGGGCATGCCCGTTTCCTGAACGCCGACCGCCAGCGCCGCGTGGTGCTGGAAGGCCACACCGACGAGCGCGGCGGCCGCGAGTACAACCTGGCCCTGGGGCAAAAGCGTGCCGACGCGGTGCGCCGTTCCCTGACCCTGCTGGGCGTGACCGATGGCCAGATCGAGTCGGTCAGCTTCGGCAAGGAAAAACCGGCCAACACCGGCGCCGACGAAGAGGCCTTCCGCCAGAACCGCCGCGTTGAACTGAGTTACCGCTGACCATGAGTGGCGCCACACGCTCTTTCGCCGGGCCTTGGCGGCCGGTGTTCCTGGCCTTGGCCCTGTGGGGCGCGGCCTCGTCCGGGCACGCCGCCCTGTTCGGTGACGACGAGGCGCGCCGCGCCATCATCGACCTGCGCACCCGGGTCGATGCCAACCGGCAGGCCGCGGAAGCGGCCGATCAGCGCCTGTCGGCCGAAGTCAAGGCCCTGGAAGAGGGCGGCCTGGGCCCGGCGCGGCGCAGCATGCTCGACTTGGTCAACCAGATCGAAGCCCTGCGTCGCGAACTCGCCGAGGTGCGTGGTCAGAACGAACGCCTGGCGCGCGATGTGGCCGACCTGCAGCGCCAGCAGCGCGACGTGAGCGGCGCGATCGACGAGCGCCTGCGTCCGCTGGAGCCGGTCAAGGTCACGCTCGAAGGCCAGGAGTTCACCGCCAAACCCGAAGAGAAAGCGGCGTTCGAGGCCGCGATGACGACCTTGCGTGCCGCCAACTTCCCCGCGGCGGCTCAGCAGTACACCCAGTTCCTGACGCGCTACCCCAGCAGCGGCTATGTGCCGGTGGTGCTGTACTGGTTGGGCAATGCACAGTACGCCAACCGCAGCTACAAGCCCGCCATCGACAGCTACCAGCGCCTGCTGGCCCAGTTTCCGCAACACGCGCGGGCGCCCGAAGCCCTGCTGGCCGTGGCCAACTGCCACCTCGAACTGAAAGACGCGCGCAGCGCCAAGGCCACCTTGCAGAACGTGGTCAAGACCTACCCGGCGTCCGAGGCCGCCTCGGCCGCGAAAGACCGCCTCGCCCGTCTGCGCTGAAGGCCCGCCCCACACGCTGTGTGTGGGGCCTCTACAATCCAGCGCCATGGAAATTTCCGACATTTCACACCTCCACGCGCAGGTGCTCTGGGCGGCTTTTGCCGTCTCCGCCGCCTTCGGGCTGATCGCCCAACGCACCCATTTCTGCACCATGGGCGCGATCAGCGACATCGTCAACATGGGCGACTGGACCCGCATGCGCATGTGGGCCATGGCCGTGGGCGTGGCCATGCTCGGTTTCCATGGCATGGCCTGGCTGGGCTGGATCGATCCGGCCCAGACCATCTACGCCAGTGGCCGGGTGATCTGGCTCTCGGCCCTGGTGGGGGGGGGCTTGTTCGGTTTCGGCATGGTGTTGGCCTCGGGCTGTGGCAGCAAGACCCTGGTGCGCATCGGCGGCGGCAGCCTGAAATCGCTCGTGGTGTTTTTCGTCATGGGGGTCGCGGCTTTCGCCACCATGCGCGGGGTCACGGCGGTGCTGCGCGTCAACACGGTGGACCGGGTGGCCTTCGACATGGCGCCCGGCAGCGCGATTCCGGCCTGGCTGGCGGCGGCCTTCGGCTGGGCGCCGGCCCAGACCGGCCTGCTGGTGGGCGGCGGCGTCGGCCTGGCGCTGGTGCTGTGGGCGGTGGCAGGCCGGGGCTTCCGTGGTGCCTTGGACAACTGGCTGGCGGGCCTGGGCATCGGGGCGGCGGTGGCCGCCATGTGGTGGGTCACCGGGCGCCTGGGTTTCGTGGCCGAACACCCCGAGACCCTGGAGGCGGTGTTCCTCGCCACCAATTCCGGCCGCATGGAGTCGCTCACCTTCACCGCGCCCATGGCCTACACCCTGGATTGGCTCATCTATTTCAGCGACACCTCCAAGGTGCTCACCCTGGCCGTGGTGTCGGTGTTCGGCGTGGTGCTGGGCGCATTCGCCTACGCGCTGCGGACCCGCAGCTTCCGCTGGGAAGGCTTCCGCAGCACGCAGGACACGGCCTTGCACGTGGTCGGCGCGTTGTGCATGGGTGTGGGCGGTGTCACGGCCATGGGTTGTACCGTGGGTCAGGGCCTGTCTGGCCTGTCCACCCTGAGCCTGACCAGCGTCATCGCGGTCGCCGGCATTGTGGCGGGCGCGGTCGGCGGCTTCCGCTTCCAGATGTGGCTGCTCGAACGTGAGTGAGTCGCTGGCCGGTGGTGTCGCGGGCGATCCCGGGTTCGAGCGCCGCTTCGGCGGCCTGCGCCGCTTGTACGGCCCCGAGGGAGCGCAGCGGATTTTCGATGCGCACGTCCTCGTCGTCGGCATCGGCGGTGTCGGCTCCTGGGCCGCGGAGGCGCTGGCGCGCAGTGGTGTGGGCTGCCTGACCCTGATCGACATGGACCACGTTGGCGAGTCCAACACCAACCGCCAGGTGCATGCGCTCACCCCGGAGTTTGGCCGCGCCAAGGTGGAGGCCATGCGCGACCGGATCGCGCTCATCAACCCGGCGGCCACGGTCCACGGCGTGGATGATTTCGTCACGCCCGACAACTGGCCGGCGCTGGCCGAGCAGGCCCTGGCCCGGGGCCGACCGCTGGCGGTGCTGGACGCCTGCGACCAGATGTCGGCCAAGGTGGCCCTGGCCGCCTGGGCGCGTCGTGTGGGCGTGCCTTTCATGACCGTGGGGGCGGCCGGGGGCAAGCGCCGCGGCGACCGGGTGGAGGTGGGCGACCTGCACGCCACCACCCACGACCCCCTGCTGGCCCAACTGCGCTACCGCCTGCGCAAGCACCACGGCGCTGCCCGCGACGGCACCATGGGCGTGGCCTGCGTGTTCAGCCGCGAGGCCGTGGCGCCGCCGGATGCCGCCTGCGCCCTGGACGGCAGCCCGGACGGCTCGCTCAATTGCCACGGTTACGGCTCCAGTGTGGCGGTGACGGCCACCTTCGGCCTGTGCGCCGCGGGTTGGCTGATGGAGCGCCTGGCGTCTGGCGAAAAATTTCCAAAAAAATCGGCCGTACTCAGAAACGATGGAAAAAAGGATTAGAATCTAAGGCTTAGCAGCAAGCAAACAGCTTGCTCAGATCTGAAAGTTGGGTCGTTAGCTCAGTTGGTAGAGCAGCGGACTTTTAATCCGTTGGTCGCAGGTTCGAATCCTGCACGACCCACCAACCAGATCAAGCACTTGGTGCAGCAATGCGCGAGTGCTTTTTCTTTCACTGAATGGCGCGGTTTGCGCGCCAGGGCACTCACCAAAGTGTCCACCGTTTACGGTCGGGTCGTTAGCTCAGTTGGTAGAGCAGCGGACTTTTAATCCGTTGGTCGCAGGTTCGAATCCTGCACGACCCACCACACACACAGCACCTGGCGCAGCAATGCCCAGGTGCTTTTTTTTGCCCATTCCTGTCTGTAATGGAGCGGGCCCGCAGGCCCGGGCTGGGGGCTTACTTGTAGAAAGCCTCGACCTGGCCTTTGAGCTGGATCAGCAGGGGGCGGCCCTTGCGGTCCCGGGTCTTGCCGGCCGGCACCTTGATCCAGCCTTCGCTGACGCAGTATTCCTCCACATCGAAGCGCTCCTGGCCATTGAAGCGGATGCCGATGTCGTGCTCGAACACAGCGGGCACATGGTGCGGGCCAGGGTGGACCGAGAGGCGGTCGGGCAGGGCGGGGCGTTGGGTGGTGTCGGTCATGGTGGGCCTGGGTGGGAGCACGGCACATAAAAAAACCCGCTGTCCGGGGGGATCAACGGGTTACCGGTGTGCGCAGTGCTCGGGGTTGTCGGGGTCAACTTGGAGCGGGCGATGGGAATCGAACCCACGTTATTTGCTTGGGAAGCAAGAGTCCTACCATTGAACGACGCCCGCGTGTGCCGTGATTCTATGCGAATCCAGAGGGCTTTCTGCGGCGCGCGCGCTCAATCCACCGACAGTTTGAGTTCGGCACGCGCACCGGTCTCGCTTTGGGGCGGCACAGCCCCCAGGAACAGGCGGGTCGCCGGCACCTGGCGGCTGGCCAGGTATTCCTTCACCGCCACGCCACGGGCCACGCCCAGGTCGCGCATGTCGGCCTCGGTCACGGGCACCGCCGCCAGCAGCAGGGCTTCCATGTCGGCCACGGGCAGGTCTTTGGCCAGGCCCAGCAGGTTGCGCGGCTTGGTGATGTCGGCACGGCGGTACACCTCTTTCAGCAGCGCCGGGTACTCGTCGGCGCTGACCGGCGGCAGCGCGGTGCCGTCCTGCCCGTCGCGTGCGGCGCGGCGGCGCTTTTCGGCCGCCACCATGCCGTCCAGTTTGAGGCGGCGGAAGGCCTCGCGTTCGCTGTCCAGGCGGCTGTGGCCGACCACGGTCAGTTGCAGGGCCGGTCGGTCGCCGAGGGCCTGGGCCACTTTGTCCAGGGCCTGTCGGGCTTCGGCGGACAGCGCCGCGCTGCCCGGGGCAAAGGCCACCTGCTGGAGGTCGTCGCCGCCCGAGAAGGCGCTGGCGATCAGGGCAAAGGGCGCGGTCAGGGCCTTGCCGATGAGGTTGACCACCAGCCGCACGATGATGGGACCGAGGCGGAACTGCGGGTCGTTGAGCGAGCCGCTGATGGGCAGGTTGATGTCGATGACGCCGTTGCGATCGGCCAGCAACGCCACGGCCAGCTTGACCGGCAGGTTCGGGGCCTCGCTGCCCTCGATGCGGTCGCCAAAGCGCAGCTGGTTGAGCACGATCTGGTTGTTGGCCTTCAACTGGCCGTTCGGGTCGATGCGGTAGCTCACGTCCACGCTGAGCTTGCCGCGTTCGATGCCGTAGCCCGCGTACTTGCTGCTGTAGGGGGTCAGCGGGGGCAGTTCGAGGTCGCGCACCTGGCCGCGGATGTCCAGGGCCAGGGGCTGTGCCAGGGGGTTGAGCTGGCCCGAGATGTCCAGCGTGGCGCTGCCTTCGACGCGCCCGCGCAGGCTGAGGGCTGCCAGCGCGGGGGTGTTGCCGCTGGCGGGGCGGTTGGAGAAGGCGGCCAGGCTGCCGCTGAGTTCGCTCAGGTTGGCGCTGTAGTTGGGCTGGATGAAACGGTCGGAAAAGCGCACCCGGCCGTTGACCAGGCCGATGGGGCCGAAGTCGATCTGGGCGCTGGGGGCGGCGCTGGCCGTCGCCGTGGCGGCCGCAGGCGCGGCGGGTGTCGACGGGGTGGCGGTGCTGGCCGGTGCTGCCGCCGGTGCAGCAGGCGCCCCGGTGCTGGCCGGCGCTGGCTGGCCGAACAGACCTTGCAGGTTGAGCCGACCCAGGGGGTCGACGATGACGCGGGCGAAGTAGTCGCTCAGCACGGTTTCGCGGATGGCGAGTTGGCGCAGCTGGCCCTGGTCCACGGCCACCGACAGGCCGCGCAGGTTCAGGGCTTTCCAGTCGAGCAGGTCTTCGGTCGGGTTGCGGGTGGTGGCCTTCAGGTCTTCGATGGCAGCGTTGCCCTGGAGCTGCAACTGGGGGCCGGTGGCCGGCAGGGCCAGGGCGAAGCTGCCGCGGTAGCTGGCGTCGGCGCGCAGCAGTTCAAAGTTCAGCACCTGGGCCAGGTAGGGTTCCAGCGCGTGCACGGGCAGGCGCTCCACCTGGAGCTGGCCGCGGACGTCCAGCGGGCTGGGGCTGCGCTGCTGGCCGGGCAGGCGCAGCTTGCCGTCCAACGCCAGGCGGCCGCCTGCGCGCTTGGGGGCGGCAATGTGCCCGGAGAAGCGCACCGGCATGGCCGCCTGCTCGGTGGCCAGGGGGCGCAGTTGGCGCAGGTCCAGTGTCAGTTGGGTGGCGTCGAGGGCGGCGCCACCGCCGACGCTGGCATCGCGCAGGTGCACCGCGCCGCCGCGGACTTGCAGTTCGTCCACCTCCACGGCCCAGGGCGGGGTCTGGGCTTGGGCCGCAGGGGTGGGGCTGGCTGTGCTGGCGGGGGCTGCAGGGAACCAGTCGTTGAACATCCAGCGCCCGTCGCTGTGGCGTTTGAGCTGGACGGTGGGGCCATCCAGCCGTACCTGTTCAATGGCCACGCTGCGTTCCAGCAGTTGCACCTGCACGGCCTTGAGCGCCAGGCTCTGCAGTCCGGCCTCGGCCTGTTTCGGAGCACCCAGGGTCAGGCCAGTCAGTGCCAGACTGGGGGCTTTGAGCGCCAGGCGGGCGGGTTTGCCGTCCTGCGCGGCCTGCCATTGCAGGGAGGCGTCGGCGCTGAGCTGACCGCCCAGGGCCGGGCGGAGCACGTTCGCCAGGTAGGGCGCGGCCAGTTGGAGCGGCAGGCCTTCGGTGGTGAGGCGGATGTCGGCACTCTCGCCGGTGGCCTGGCCTTCCCAGGCCAGGGGGGTGCCGGCCAGGGCCAGCGAGCCCCGCAGGTCGATGGGGCGCTGGGTCGGCCAGGTGGCGTCTTTCACGTCCAGGGTGATGGCCTCGGCGCTGAGGGCGGCAGCGGGGCGTGTGCTGGCATCTGCCCAATGCACGGCGCCCTGGCGCACTTGCACGGTGGGCAGGGTCACGGTCCAGCCGGGGGCGGTACCGGCCACCGCGGGGGCCGGTGGGGAGGGCGCGGCCGGTGCCTTGGCCGGGGTTGCTTGGAAGGCTTGTTGCAAGCGTTGCAGGTTGAGCCGCCCTTGGCCATCGCGGCGCAGGTGCAGGGTGGGACCGTCCAGGGTCAGGGCGCTCAGGCCCAGGTGGCGTTCCAGGGGGCGCACGTCGGCCAGTTGCAGGTGCAGGCGTTCCAGTCCAAACAGGGGCTGGGCAGCGGCCTGGGGGGTGAGGCGTTCTTCCAGCCGCAAGCGGCTCAGGGTGAAGTCGCCTTGGAGGCCGATGCGGGGGCTGTCCTGCTGTTCAAACGACAGCGTCAGGTCTGCGTCCACCTGCCCGCTCTGGGGGCGCAGCGGCCATTGGCTGGGCCAGTAGGGCAGGTAGGGGGCCAGGTCGAGGGCGGCGATACGCAGGCGGGCCTGGGTATGGCGGTCGGCCGCGAAGGGGGTGGTCTCGGCGCTGGAGTCGAAGGTGGTGCCGTTGAGCCGGAACGCCAGGTGCGGGGTGGTGACCACTTCGCGGCGCGCGCCCAGATTGCTCAGGAAGGGAATTTGCAACTGTGTCCCCTCCACCGTGTGGCGGGCGTTGCGGGGCGTGTCGGTGAAGACGAGCTGGCCGTCGCTCAGGGCGATGTTGAACAGCGCGAAACGGGGGGGCTCTGACGGGGGTTCGTCGGGTTTCTGGAATTTGGCCAGCACGTCGTCGATGTCGTAGCGGCCCTCGCCCAGGTGGGTCAGCCGCAGCACGGGCGCCCGGACCTGCACCGCGTCGATCACCGGGGCCAGGCGCAGCAAGGACTGCAACTCGGCGTCGACATAGAGTTCGTCCACGCTCAGCAGGGGGGCGGTGTCGGTGGCACCCGGGGCGGCACCGATGCGCAGCTGCTGCAGGCGCAACTCCAGCGACCAGGGCCGCAGCGACACCTGTCCGACCTGGACCGGCCGGCCCAGGGCCTGGCTGCCCTGGGTTTCGATCGCCCAGCGCAGCAGGGGCGGCCCGCCCAGCCAGGCCAGTAGCCACAGGCCCAGCAGCGAGGCCAGGGCGATCAGGGCGCGGCGGGTCCAGCGGTGGGTGAGTAAGGTGTTCATGCGGTCGGTCTCGGGGGGTCAGGGTTTGCCCAGCAGGAAATACAGGCCAGTGTATCCCCGTGGGGCGTGAACCACGCTGAGGTACACGGGGCCGATGCCGGTGTCGGCGCCCAGGTAGAGGCTGCTGCCCCAGCGCAGGTGTTGGCGCAGGCTGTTGGCGCGTTCGCGGTCCTGGCTGTTCCAGGCGTTGCCCACTTCCAGCGTGCCGCCGACGAACAGCGCCCGGGCCACGCCGGGCTGCACCGGCAGGCGCTGGTAGTAGCCCAGGCGGGCCAGTACCAGCGCGTTGCCGGCGACCTGGCCGATGCGGTAGCCCGACAGCTGCTGGAATCCGCCCAGGGAATACTCGTCGGCCGCGCCCGGGGGCACCGCCGACGAGCGGCCCACCCGCAGGTAGGCGTTCCAGGTGTGCGGCCCGTGCGAGAAGACCTGGTTGGCGCTGGCGTCCCAGCGCACGAAGGGGGTGCGGCCCTGCTCGGTCCGGTAACGGCCGCTCTGCCATTCGGCCTGGTAGCGGTGGCCGGCCTGGGGGAAGTTGGCGTGGTCGAGCTGGTCGGACACCCAGGCCAGGCGCCAGGCGGCCTCGGTCCAGGTCTGGTTGCGCAGGCCGCCCGGGGTGTCCAGGTTGACGTAATCCAGCAGCGACTGGCGGCGCGCGCCGAACAGGCCAAAGCGCACGTCGCCCCAGTTGCCCACCCGGCCCAGGTGCCAGCCCGCGTCCAGGCCCAGGCGCGAGGTACGGCGGCGGAACAGCGCGAAGGGGTCGCCGTCGGTGTCGAACCATTCGATCTTGCGCAGTTCGTGGTCGGCGTAGAGGCTGACGAAGCGGTCGCGGTCGGTGCCCAGCGGGTGGTACAGCTCGGTGCCGGCGGCCACGGTGGCCCCCAGTTCGAGGTGGTTGCGCCACTGCGCGCCCAGGCGGTTGACGTCGCGCCGGTTGTGGCTGATGCGCAGGCGGAAGTCGCCCTGGCCCTGGAAGTCGGTCTGCAGGTCCAGGCCAACGCGGAACTGGTTCATGCCGGCGAGGTCTTCGCGCACCTGGTAGACCAGGCCTTCGCCGCTGGCGCCGGGGGCGGGTTCGAGCCGGTAGTCCAGGCGCACGTAATCGTCCAGCGCCACCAGGCGGCGCAGGTCTTGCTCTATCAGCTCGGTGTCGGGGGCTGTGCCGGGGCGCACGTCGAGCTGGCGCTGCAGCCGCACCGCCTGCGGGCCGTCCACGCCCTCCAGTTTGACGAAGGCCAGGGTGTCGGGCAGGCCATCGACCAGGGCCTGGTGGGTGCGTGCGCGCTGGCTGCGCCAGCGTTCGTAGGTCGGGCCGTCAACGCTGAAGCGGGCCAGCGACGCCGCCACCGCCTGGCCGTAGGCGCGGCCGGCGGCGACCAGTGCCGGGGCCTTGTCGAAGTCGCCCGAACTCAGCGAGCCCAGGTCGGGGGCCAGCAGCAGGTCCCGGCGCGTGAGGGTGGCGATGCTGCGCTGGACGTTCTGCTCGGTCAGGATGTTGATCATCTGCAGCGTCACGCCGACCGCGGTGTCCAGCGTGTCGCGCGCCGCCAGCGGGGTGCCGATGTTGACCGCGATGACGACGTCGGCGCCGAGTCGCCGGGCCACGTCCACCGGCAGGTTGTTGACCAGGCCGCCGTCGCCCAGGATGCGCCCCTGCCAGTGCAGCGGCGAGAACACGCCCGGCACCGACATGCTCGCGCGCAGCGCCGCGGCCAGGTCGCCCGAGGCCAGCAGCACCGGCTGGCCGTTTTCCATGTCGGTGGCCACGGCGCGAAAAGGGATGGGCAGGCCGTCGAAGCCGCCGAGTTGCCGGGTGTGCAGCGTCAGCCGCCGCAGCAGCAACTCCAGCGAGCGGCTGGACACGGCCCCCTGGGGCAGGCGGAATTCGCCATCCTGGAAGCCGAGTTGCAGCACGGGAGAGAACTCGAAATCTTCCTCCTTGCGGCGTTGCGACAGTTCCTGCCGCGGCAGGCGCTGGGTGAACAGGGTGGTCCAGTCCACGCCCAGGATTTCGCGCTCCAGCGCGTCGGGCGCCAGGCCGCTGGCGTACAGCCCGCCGATGATGGCGCCCATGGAGGTGCCCACCACCAGGTCCACCGGCACCCGAGCCTCTTCCAGGGCCTGGAGCAGGCCGACGTGGGCAAAGCCGCGGGCACCCCCGCCCGACAGCACCAGACCCACGCGCGGGCGGTCCGGTGTGTCCGCGGTGGTGGTTTGGGCCTGCGCCGGGCCAAGGGCGGACCACAGTCCGACGCCCAGGCAACAGAACGCCAACAGGTGCAGCCGAAGGGCAGCGAGCATGACAACCTCAAAGCATGAAACGGCTCCGAGTGTACGTGGGCCTGGCGCCGTGCACCGTGTCGGAGCGGTGTCACTTGGGCGTCAATTTCGGGCCTGTGGGGGGCTGGCGGCGGGGGTAATCCCTTATCAGAAAAAACGGTTTTCTCCCCACAATGGCTCCACAACGTACCGACTGGTCGGTATTTTTGGGAAGTTCGCCGATGAGTGACACCATACTGGAAACGCAGCACCTCACCAAGGAATTCAAGGGCTTCACGGCCGTCAGCGACGTGAACCTGTGTGTGCGCCGGGGCAGCATCCACGCCCTGATCGGGCCCAACGGCGCCGGCAAGACCACCTGTTTCAACCTGCTCACCAAGTTTCTGGAGCCCACCTCGGGCGCCATCCGTTTCAATGGGCACGACATCACCGGCGAGCGCCCGGCGCAGATCGCGCGGCGCGGGGTGATCCGCTCTTTCCAGATCTCGGCGGTGTTCCCGCACCTGACCCTGCTGGAAAACGTGCGCGTGGCCTTGCAGCGCCAGATGGGCACGGCCTTCCACTTCTGGCGCAGCGAGCGCAGCTTGCGCGTGTTGGACGAGCGTGCCATGGCCCTGCTGGCCGAGGTGGGCTTGGCCGAGCAGGCCGATGAGACCACCGCCAACCTGCCCTACGGCAGCAAGCGCGCCCTGGAAATTGCCACCACCCTGGCCATGGAGCCCGAACTGATGCTGCTGGACGAGCCGACACAAGGCATGGGCCACGAAGACGTGGACCGCGTGATGCACCTGATCAAGAAAGTGTCGACCGGGCGCACCATCCTGATGGTGGAGCACAACATGAAGGTGGTGTCCACCATCGCCGACCGCATCACCGTGCTGCAACGCGGTGCCGTGCTGGCCGAAGGGCCCTACGCCGAGGTGTCGAGCAACCCCGACGTGATGGCCGCCTACATGGGCACCACCGACGGCCAACTGCAGGGGGCGCATTGAGATGACGGTTCCCGCACTCGAGATCCGCGGCCTGCAGGCCTGGTACGGCGAATCGCACGTGCTGCACGGGGTGGACATCACCGTGCAGCCGGGCGAGGTGGTGACCCTGCTGGGCCGCAACGGCGCTGGGCGCACCTCCACCATGCGCGCCGTCATGGGCCTGACCGGGGCGCGCAAGGGTTCCATCAAAATCAATGGCGTGGAAACCGTCGGCATGCCGACGCACCGCATCGCCCACCTGGGGGTGGGCTACTGCCCGGAAGAGCGCGGCATCTTTTCCAGCCTCTCGTGCGAGGAAAACCTGCTCTTGCCCCCGGCCCTGAAGACCGGGCGCCCGGGCATGTCGCTGGACGAGATCTACGCCATGTTCCCCAACCTGGCCGAGCGCCGCCACAGCCAGGGCACCCGCCTGTCGGGCGGTGAGCAGCAGATGCTGGCGGTCGCGCGCATCCTGCGCACTGGCGCCCAGCTCTTGCTGCTGGACGAGATTTCCGAGGGCCTGGCCCCCGTGATCGTGCAGGCCCTGGCCCGCATGATCACCACCCTGCGTCAGAAGGGGTTCACGGTGGTGATGGTGGAGCAGAACTTCCGCTTCGCCGCGCCGCTGGCCGACCGCTTCTACGTGATGGAGCACGGCGGCATCGTCGAGCAGTTCGGCGCCGCCGAACTGCAGGCCAAGATGCCGGTGCTCAACGACTTGCTGGGCGTCTGAGCCTGGCCTTGCCGCTTTCCATCCGCTTCCCACCCACAAAAGGAGACCACATGAAACCCACTTTGAAAGCACTCGCCCTGATGCTCGGTGTCGCCGGTCTGGCCACCCACGCGATGGCCCAGGACAAGGTCCGCATCGGCTTTGTGACCGACATGTCCAGCCTGTATTCCGACATCGACGGCAAGAACGGCGCACTGGCGCTGCAGATGGCCATCGACGACTTCGGCGGCAAGGTGCTGGGCAAGCCGGTCGAGCTGCTGTCGGCCGACCACCAGAACAAGGCCGACATCGCCGCGTCCAAGGCGCGCGAGTGGATCGACACCCAGGGCGCTGTCGCCATCTTCGGCGGCACCAACTCCGGCACCGCCCTGGCCACCGCCAAGGTGGCCCTGGAGAAGAAGCGGGTGTACGTGAACAACGGTGCGGCCACCTCGGCGTTGACCAACGACCAGTGCTCGCCCTACACCGTGCACTACACCTACGACACCGTGGCCCTGGCCAAAGGCACCGGCGGCGCGGTGGTGGACACCGGCGGCAAGAACTGGTTCTTCCTGACGGCCGACTACGCCTTCGGCCACGCCCTGGAGGCCGACACCACCAACGTGATCAAGGCCAAGGGCGGCACGGTGGTGGGCGGTGTGCGCCACCCGCTGAATGCGTCCGATTTCTCGTCCTTCCTGCTGCAGGCCCAATCGTCCAAGGCGCAGGTGCTGGGCCTGGCCAACGCCGGTGGCGACACCATCAACTCCATCAAGGCCGCCAAGGAATTCGGCATCGGCAAGAACATGAAGGTGGTCACGCTGCTGTCCTTCATCACCGACTTCCACTCGCTGGGCCTGAAGAACACCGAAGGCCTGATGCTGACCACCCCGTGGTATTGGGACCTGAACGACGATACCCGCAAGTTCGGCAACCGCTTCTTCGAGAAGACCAAGCGCATGCCGTCCGAGATCCAGGCGGGCAACTACTCGTCCATGATGCACTACCTCAAGGCCGTGGAAGCCGCCAAGACCACCGATCCCGACAAGGTGATGGAAGCCTGGCGCAAGATGAAGATGAACGACTTCTTCGGTTCGGGCTACCTGCGTGCCGACGGCCGATACGTGCACGACATGTACCTGGCCCAGGTGAAGTCGCCGGCCGAGTCCAAGAAGCCCTGGGACTACTACAAGATCCTCAAGAAAATGCCCGGCGAAGAGGTGTTCACCACCAAGGCCGAGTCCAAGTGCGCGCTCTGGAAATGAGCCTTTGACCGGTGAGGCGTGGGCCGCGGCCCATGCCCGCCGGGTGTCGTGTTCACACCCCCCCTGACCCCATGGACATCTTCGGTATTCCCATGCCGGCCCTCTTGAGTCAGCTCCTGCTGGGGCTGGTCAACGGCTCGTTCTACGCCATCCTGAGCCTGGGCCTGGCCGTGATTTTCGGCTTGCTCAACGTCATCAACTTCGCCCACGGGGCCTTGTTCATGACGGGCGCCGTCCTGACCTGGATGGGCATGAACTACTTCGAGGTCAACTACTGGGTCATGCTGGTGGCAGCACCCGTGGTGGTGGGTATTTTCGGGGTGGTGATCGAACGCCTGTTCCTGCGCTGGATCTACAAGCTCGACCACCTCTACGGCCTGCTGCTGACGCTGGGGCTGACCCTGATCATCGAGGGGGTGTTCCGCTCGGTGTACGGGGTGTCCGGTCTGGGCTACGACACGCCCGAGCTGCTGCAGGGCGCGACCGACCTGGGCTTCATGTTCCTGCCCAACTACCGGGCCTGGGTGGTGGTGGCGTCCATCACCGTCTGCCTGTTCACCTGGTTCATGATCGAGAAGACGCGCATCGGCGCCTACCTGCGCGCCGGCACCGAAAACCCGCGCCTGGTGGAAGCCTTCGGCATCAACGTCCCGCTGATGATCACGCTGACCTACGCCTTTGGCGCCGGCCTGGCGGCCTTCGCCGGGGTGCTGGCGGCACCGGTCTACCAGGTGTCGCCGCTGATGGGGCAGAACCTCATCATCGTGGTGTTCGCGGTGGTGGTGATCGGGGGCATGGGCTCGATCATGGGCTCCATCCTGACCGGGCTGGGCCTGGGCCTGATCGAGGGCTTGACCAAGGTGGTCTACCCGGAAGCCTCGTCCACCGTCGTCTTCGTCATCATGGTCATCGTTCTGCTGATTCGCCCCGCTGGCTTGTTCGGCAAGGAAAAGTGAAGGGGCCCGCCACATGAATTTCCGTTCCACCACCACCCTGGGTTACGGCCTGCTGTTGCTGGGCCTGGTCCTGGCCCCGTTCCTGGGCGCCTACCCCGTGTTCGTGATGAAGCTGATGTGCTTCGCCCTGTTCGCGGCGGCTTTCAACCTCCTGCTGGGCTACACCGGTCTGCTGTCTTTCGGGCACGCGGCCTTCTTTGGCTGGGCCGCCTACGTGACCGGCCATTCCATCAAGGTCTGGTCCCTATCGCCGGAGCTGGGCCTCGCCTTCGGCACCGCCGCCGGGGCGCTGCTGGGCCTGGTGTTCGGCTACCTGGCCATCAAGCGCCAGGGCATCTATTTCTCCATGATCACCCTGGCCCTGTCGCAGATGCTGTACTTCGTCTGCCTGCAGGCGCCGTTCACCGGCGGCGAGGACGGCTTGCAGGGCGTGCCCCGTGGCAAGCTCTTCGCGGTGCTGGACGTGAGCGACGACCTGACCATGTACTACGTGGCCCTCGCCGTGGTGGTGGCGGCCTTTCTGCTGATCGTGCGCATCATCCATTCGCCCTTTGGCCAGGTGCTCAAGGCCATCCGCGAGAACGAACCGCGCGCCATCTCGCTGGGCTACGACACCCACCGCTTCAAGCTGCTGGCCTTTGTGCTGTCGGCCGCCATCGCCGGGCTGGCCGGCTCGCTCAAGACGGTGGTGCTGGGCTTTGCCACCCTGAGCGACGTGCACTGGACGGCCTCGGGCCAGGTCATCCTGATGACGCTGGTGGGCGGCCTGAGCACCTTGTCCGGCCCGCTGGTGGGTTCGGCCGTGGTGGTGCTGCTGGAGAACAAGATCGGTGAACTGGGGCACTTCCTGGCGGGGCTGACCTCGGTCGAGTGGTTCGGCACCCTGGGCGAGTCCGTCACCATGGTCACCGGCTTGATCTTCGTGGTCTGCGTGCTGGCCTTCCGCCGCGGCATCATGGGCGAGATCCTGGCCTTGCTGGCCCGGGTGCGGGGCGTGGCCCGCTCCTGACCGGGGGCGTTGCGGGGCAAGCGGGGGCCGGCATGCACTCTGCAGCCCACCCCGAATTGCCCGTCAAGGAGCGCCTGCGCGTGTCGGCTCTGTGCCTGTTTGCCAGGCAGGGTTACACCACCACCGCCATCAGCGAGGTGTGCGCGATGGCCGGTGTGTCCAAGGGGGCGTTCTACCACCACTACGCCAGCAAGGACGAGCTGCTCTACGGGGTGTACCAACCCCTGCTGCGCCTGCAGTTGGCCCATTTGCAGGAGATCGCGGCCCGGCCGCTGTCGGCGGTGCAGCGCTTGCGCGAGGCCGCGCTGGACGTGGTGCTCACCAGCATCGAGCACCTGGAAGGCCTGACGGTGTTCATGCAGTCCATGCACCTGCTGGCGCCGGACACGCGCGCCCAGGTGCGCCAGGAGCGCCGCGCCTACCACCGGCTGTTTCGGGGCCTGGTGGAAGCCGCACAGGCCGACGGCGACCTGCGCCCCGACGTGCCGGCCGACCTGCTGACCCACCATTTTTTCGGTCCGGTGCATTACCTGACCAACTGGTTCCAGCGCGACGGGCCGTGGCGCCCGGAGGCGCTGGCCCAGCATTACGCCGATCTTTGGTTGAACGGAGTCCGTCGGGCCTGAAGCGGTGCTCCACGCGACCGCTGGCCGAAATTCGGGTGGCGGCCCACGGCACGGGCCATCCCGGACCGGGCAATTTGCCCGAACACCTCGGGGCGTCTTGCCCAGGGCGCGCCGGTGTGGCCGCAGGCGCGGTTTTCCTGCCTAGCATCCGACCACTCCCACTCCGGGAGCCCCTCGATCCGCAGGAGCCCGCCATGAAAACGACCCCGTCATACGTCACCACAGGCCTTCTCTTTTCCGGCCACACCGCGCGCCTCTCGCGCGTGCCTCAGGGGTGGCGCCACCGAATGCGTGGTGCCGCGTGGGTCCTGGTGGCGCTGGTGCACCAGGCGGTGTGGGCGGCCGATCGCGTCTCAGGGGAGCGGGCCTGGCCCATGCCCCCCGAGCGGGTGTGGCAGGCCATGCACCTGCAATTGAACGGGCCCGCACCGGTCTCCATGGCGGCGATCCAGATGAATGAGGCCCGCTTCGAGGCCCGGCTGCGGCCCACGGCCTTGCCCTTGGCCGACAGCGCCGTGGACGTGGATGTAGACTGGGACGCCCGCACCGGCGGCACCCGGCTGCGCTGGACCGCTTCGTCCCCGCAGGCGCATGCGCAGGCCGAAGCCTGGGTCGAACGGCTGGCAGAGAGCGCCGGACAATTGCGCGCCAGCAACCAGCTGTGCCGTGGCCCCGCGCCGACGCCCGAGGAGATCGAGGCGGCGCAGGTCGAAATACCCGCCAGTTGCGAATACAGCACCGGGCATTTCTCCACCGCGCTGTTCGAGTTGGAGAAGTGCGGTGACTTCGACACCGCGCTGCAGATCATGGCCGACTGCGTGACGCGGCGCCACGCGGGCGGCCTGATCCGCCTGTCACAGTACTTCGACCTGGGCTACGGGGTGCCCAAGCGGCCAGAGCGGGTGGTGGAGTTCCTGCGGCTGGCCATGGACAGCGACAACGCGGGTTATGCCCGCCTGGCCCGCTTGCATTACGCGACCGCGCTGCATTTCGGCCTGGGGGTGGCGCCCGACCGGGTGGCTGCGCGCCGTTTGTTCGAGGCGCTGGCGGGCGAGGGCCAGCCCGACGCGCAGGAGTTCCTGCGCCTGGGACACCACGGGGCCTGGTTGCGGCCCGATGGCCAGCGCCACCGCGATGCACCGGAGGTGGGCCAGGCGCCCCCCGTGTCGAACGACGACTCCGGCAACGACATGAGCTACGGGGCCTTCGTGAACAGCGACAAGCGCATCAAATGCCTGTACGGTTACGCGGCCGACAAAACCGGCGACCACGCGGCCGCCGTGCGCATCTTCGAGGACTGCATCGCCCGCTGGAACGATCCGTACTCCATCATCTGGCTGGCGCACCTGCTGGAAAACGGTGCCGGGGTGCCGAAAGACCCGGTGCGGGCGGCGCGCTTGTTGCACCAGGGGGCGCTGCACCCCGACACCTCGGGCTATGCCACGCTGGCGCGCTACCACTACGGCATGGCGCTGGCTCTGGGGCAAGGCGTGGTGGCCGATCCGGTGCAGGCACGGCACTGGTTGCAGCGCGCGGCGCAAGAGGGCCTGGGCGAGGCGCGCGAAGCCCTGGTCCGGCTCGACGCAGCGCCCGACAATCGCGTTCATGTCCGTTGAGCCGTCACCCACCGTCCCCGCTTACCGCCTGCAACGCCGCCTGGGCGCCTGGTCGTTGGTGGCTGCCCTGTCCTGGCTGCTGTTTTCCGGCGTCTGGAGCCTGTGGCGCGTCGCGGTGGCCATCGACCCGCAGTTGCAGCACCTGGCCCGGACGGTGGAGCACCTGCGCCTGAACGAATTGGGGGCAGAGCCTGGCGTGTTCCAGGCACCCCTGTCGGGGGCCGAGCTGCAGAACCTGGCGGGCCTGGGTGAGTTGGCGCCGTTTTGCCTGAGCGTGCGCAACATCCACGGCCAGGCCGTGGACCAGCGTTGCCTGGGCCCTTCGGGGCCCCACCCGGCGGGCATCGAGCGTTTGCTGCGGGCGACCGCGCCGGGTGTCGGGGCGTCACTGCCCCTGGTGCGCTATCCCGGTACCCGGGTGGGGGAACTCGCACTGTCGCCACACTGGCCGGCGCAGGCGGCGCTGCTGTGGCAGCACTGGTGGCAGACCCTGGTGAGCGCACTGGCGCTGGCGGCCCTGGTGGCCTTGACCTACCTGGCGGCGCGCCGTGCCCTGCGGCCGACCGCGGCCATGATGGCCACGCTGCAGCGGTTGGAGGCCGGCGACCTGTCGGCCCGCATGCCGCCGGCCGGGCCGACCGAGTTGCAGCGCATCGGCGTGCAGTTCAATCGCATGGCCGATCGGCTGCAGGACACGGTGCAGGCGCAGCGCCAATTGGCCGACCGTTTGCTGACAGTCCGCGAAGAAGAGCGGCGCCATTTGGCCCGCGAACTGCACGACGAGCTGGGCCAGTCGCTGGCCTCGATCCGGGCCGAAGTGGGCTTCGTGGACGAGGTGGCGCGCGAGTCGGTGCCGGCCCTGCGGCCCAGCGCCGAGGCACTGACGCGCACCTGCGAGGGCATGGTCACCGCGGTGCGCCACATCGTGCAGCGGCTGCGCCCACCGGGCCTGGAGGCGTTCGGGCTGACCGCCTGCTTGCGGCAATTGGTGGACAGTTGGCAGCGTCGAGATGGCCAGCACTGCCGCTACCACTTGCAGATCGACGGCGACCTGGACCGCTGGGACGACACCCTGTCGGTCAGCGTGTTCCGCCTGGTGCAGGAAGGGCTGACCAACGCGGTGCGCCATGGTCAAGCCTCGCTGATCGAGGTGGTCTTGAGCGAGCGGGCCGACGGCCTGCACCTCCTGGTGCAGGACAATGGGCCGCTGTCGCAGGCGCCGGTCCTTGTGCCGGCCACTGGCGGCCAGGGCTTGCTGGGCATGCGTGAGCGCGTCCAAGCGCTGGGCGGTTCGCTGTCCCTGGAGGTGGGCGAGCCCCATGGCCTGCGCTTGCGCATCCATTTGCCGGTCAACGAAGGAAACCATGCTGCGCCTGCTGATCATTGACGACCACGCCATCGTCCGCGAAGGCTACCGCCGGCTGCTGGAGCGGCGCGCGGACCTGCGCATCGTGGCCGAGGCCGGAACCGCCGAAGAGGGTTACGCGCAGTTCAAGGCCCACGGGCCCGACGTGGTGTTGCTGGACCTGAGCCTGGGGACCGGCAGCGGTTTGCGGCTGCTCGCCCAGATGCTCGGGCACGAGCCGCAGGCCACGGTCTTGGTGTTCTCCATGCACGCGGAGCCGATGTACGCGGTGCAGGCCCTGCGGGCCGGGGCCCGGGGCTACGTGACCAAAGGCAGTGCCCCGCAGGTGTTGGTGGAGGCGGTTTACCAGGTCGCCCGTGGGCAACGGGCTCTCAGCCCGGACCTGGCGGGCGAGGTGGCGGCTCTGCTGCTGGAGGGGCCGACGGCCGAGACCGAGCTGACACCGCGCGAGTTCGATGTGCTGCGCCTGCTGTTGCAGGGCCTGGATGTGGAGGCGGTGGGGCAGGCGCTGCACATCAGCCCCAAGACCGTGCGCAACTGCCACTACCAGCTCAAAAGCAAGTTAGGGGTGCGCACCGATCTTGAACTTTCGCGCAAGGCCGCGCAGATGCAGCTGCTGCCCGATCGGCCCCTGGCCGGTGGCAGCCCAGCCCAGGCGGGCTCAGGGCTTATTTGAGGATGTCGCCCAGGCAGAGGTATTTGATCTCCACGTAATCGTCCATGCCGAAGTGGCTGCCCTCGCGGCCCAGGCCGGACTGCTTGACGCCGCCAAAGGGCACGTGCTCAGTGGCCAGGATGCCCACGTTGATGCCGACCATGCCGTACTCCAGCGCCTCGCCCACGCGGTAGATGCGGCCGATGTCGCGGCTGTAGAAGTAGCTGGCCAGGCCGAACTCGGTGTCGTTGGCCGCGTCGATGGCCTCCTGCTCGGTCTGGAACTTGAACACCGGCGCGAAGGGACCGAAGGTTTCCTCGCGGGCGCACAGCATGTCGGCCGTGGCGTCGGCCACCACGGTGGGTTCGAAGAACTGGCCCGGCAGGCGCTTGCCACCCACCAGCACGCGGCCACCCTTGGCCACGGCGTCGTCCACGTGGCGCTGCACCTTCTCCAGCGCGGCTTCCTCGATCAGCGGGCCCTGGTTCACGCCGTCTTCAAAGCCGTTGCCGACCTTGGCGGTGGCCACTTTGGCGGCAAACTTGCGCACGAATTCGTCGTACACACCGGCCTGCACGTACAGGCGGTTGGAGCAGACGCAGGTCTGGCCCGCGTTGCGGTACTTGCTGGCGAAGGCGCCTTCCACGGCGGAGTCGATGTCGGCGTCGTCGAAGACGATGAAGGGGGCGTTGCCGCCCAGCTCCAACGACATTTTCTTGACCGTGGGGGCGCACTGCGCCATCAAAATGCGGCCCACTTCGGTGGAGCCGGTGAAGCTCAGGTGGCGCACGGTGTCGCTGGCGCAGATCACCTTGCCCACGGCGATGGAGTTGGACGCGTCGGCGGTGACGATGTTGAACACCCCGGCCGGGATGCCGGCGCGGATGGCCAGCTCGGCCGCGGCCAGCGCGGTCAGCGGCGTGAGTTCGGCGGGCTTGATGACCACCGGGCAGCCAGCGGCCAGGGCCGGGGCCACCTTGCGGGTGATCATGGCCAACGGGAAGTTCCACGGCGTGATGGCCGCGCACACGCCGATGGGTTGCTTGAGCACCAGCAGGCGGCGGTTGTTGTCGAACTGCGGCAAGGTCTCGCCGTTGACGCGCTTGGCTTCTTCGGCAAACCATTCCACGAAGCTGGCGCCGTAGGCCACCTCGCCCTTGGCTTCGGGCAGGGGCTTGCCTTGCTCGGCGGTCATGATGCGGCCCAGGTCGTCCTGGTTCGCCATCAGCAGGTCGTACCACTTGCGCAGGATGTTGCTGCGCTCCTTGGCGGTCTTGTTCTTCCAGGCGCCCCAGGCCGCGTTGGCGGCGGCGATGGCCGCCTCGGCCTCGGCCGGGCCCAGGTTGGCCACGTCGGCCAGTTTCTGGCCGGTGGCGGGGTCGTGCACGTCGAAGCGGCTGGCGCCGGCCACCCACTGGCCGTTGATCAGCGCGTCGGTTTTGAGCAGCGTCGGGTCCTTGAGCAGGGCGAGGGGGGAGGCCTTCATGTCCATGGTTGTCTCTGGGGTGTGTGGCAAAAGGGAAAGGCTAGCGCGGATGCGAAAACCGCGCAGTCACCGGTATTTCACGCCGGGCAGCACGCACAGCATTTCGTACAGCAGGTTGGCGCCCAGCAGGGCGGTGTTGCCGGTGGTGTCGTAGGCGGGGGACACCTCCACCAAATCGCAGCCCACCAGGTTCAGGCCGCGGCAGCCGCGCACGATCTCCAGCGCCTGCGGCACGTTCAACCCGCCGATTTCGGGCGTGCCGGTGCCGCCGGCGTAGGCCGGGTCGATGCCGTCGATGTCAAAGCTCAGGTAGGTGGGCGTGTCGGGGCCGATGGCGGCGCGGATGCGCGCCATCAAGGGGCTGAGCGACTGCCACCACACCTCGTGCGCCGGCACCACGGTGAAGCCCTGCTGGCGCGGCCAGTCGAAGTCTTCGGCCGAGTAGCCGCTGCCGCGCAGGCCGATCTGCCAGACCTTGCTGCCTTGCAGCAGGCCTTCTTCCACCGCGCGGCGGAAGGGGGTGCCGTGCGCCAGCGGTTCGCCGAACATGTCGTCGTTCACGTCGGCGTGGGCGTCCACGTGGATCAGCGCCACCGGGCCGTGCTTCGCCGCCACGGCGCGCAGGATGGGCAGCACGATGGTGTGGTCGCCGCCCAGCGTCAGCGGGATGCAGCCACTGGCCACGATGGGGCGGTAGTGGCGCTCGATGATGTCCACCGACTTGGGCAGGTGGAAGGTGTTGATGGGCACGTCACCCAGGTCGGCCACCTGCAGCGCGTCGAAGGGCGCGGCGCCGGTGGCCATGTTGTAGGGGCGGATCAGGCAGGACTCGGCGCGGATCTGGCGCGGACCGAAGCGCGCGCCGGGGCGGTGGCTGGTGCCGATGTCCAGCGGCACACCGATGAAGGCGGCGTGCAGGCCCTCGGGGCTGGTGGCGCTGGGCAGGCGCATCATGGTGGCCGGGCCACCGAAGCGGGGCATGGTGTTGCCGCCCAGCGGCTGGTTGAAGGTGGCGGTCATTTCCGGCGCCCCCGCAGCCATTCCAGCGTCATCATCAGCGCGGTGGTGAACAAAATCAGCAGCGTGGCCACGGCGGCGATGGTGGGGGAAATGTTCTCACGGATGCCGGTGAACATCTGGCGCGGCAGCGTCACCTGCTCGGGGCCGGCCAGGAACAGCGTCACCACCACCTCGTCGAAGGAGGTGGCGAAGGCGAACAGCGCACCGGAAATCACGCCCGGGGCGATGACCGGCAGCGTCACGCGGAAGAAGGTCTCCAGCGGGCTGGCGCCCAGGCTGAGGCTGGCTTTCACCAGGTTGACGTTGAAGCTTTGCAGCGTGGCCAGCACGGTCGTCACCACAAACGGCGCGCCCAGAGCGGCGTGGACCAGGATGAGGCCCAGGTAGGAGTCGTTCAGGCCCAGCTTGGCAAAGTACAGGTAGGTGCTGACCCCCACCACCACGATGGGCACCACCATGGGTGAAATCAGCAGCCCGGTGATCAGGCCCTTGCCCAGGAAGCGGTTGCGCGCCAGCCCCATGGCCGCGAGCGTGCCCAGCACGGTGGCCAGCAGCGTGGCCGCCGGGGCCACGGTGAAGCTGTTGCGGGTGGCGTTGGCCCATTCGGGCGCGTTCCACATTTCGCGGTACCAGCGCAGCGACCAGCCCTGGATCGGGTAGGCCAGGAAGCTGCTGTCGCTGAACGACAGCGGGACGATGACCACGATGGGCAGCACCAGGAACACCAGCACCAGCAGGGCACCCAGGCGCAGGGCCAGCCAGCCGAGTTTGTCGAGCAGGCCGTAGTAGGCGGGGAATTCGGGCAGTTTGAACATCTTGTCGCTTTCCTCAACCCCGGCTCAGCCCAGGCTCAGCTCGGCCTTGGCCACCTTGCGGTACAGGGTGTAGAGCACCAGGGTGGCGCTCAGCAGCACCCCGCCCAGGGCGCAGGCCATGCCCCAGTTCACTTCCACGTTGGTGTATTGGGCCACGTAGTAGCTCAGCATCTGGTCGCTGGCGCCGCCCAGCAGCGCCGGGGTCACGTAGTAGCCGATGCAGGTGATGAACACCAGCAGACCACCCGCGGCCACACCCGGGTAGGTTTGCGGCAGGTACACGCGGAAGAAAGCGGCCAGCGGGGCACTGCCCAGCGAAATGGCGGCGCGCAGGTAGTTGGGCGGCACCGACTTCATCACGCTGTACAGCGGCAGGATGGCGAAGGGCAGCAGGATGTGCACCATGGCGATGATCACGCCGGTGCGGTTGAACAGCAGGGGCAGCGGGGCGTCGGTCAGGCCCAGCCACATGAAAAAGCGGTTGATCAGGCCATTGTTCTGCAGCAGCACGATCCACGCGGCGATGCGCACCAGCACCGAGGTCCAGAACGGCAGCAGCACCAGGATCAGCATCATGTTGGCCTTGCGCTCGCTCAGGGTGCTGAGCCAGTAGGCCAGGGGGTAGCCCAGCAGCAGGGCAAAGAAGGTGACCACCGCGCTCATTTGGAAGGTGCGCAGCAGGATGTCGCTGAAGGCGGCCTCGTCGGCGGGCACGCGTTCGATGCCACCGTCCGCGCCGCGGCGCAGGTCCACGGCGGTGAGCAGGTAGTCGGGCGTCCAGCGCGAGCTGTTCTTGGCAATGGCCTGCCAGTAGGGCAGTTCGCCCCAGCGCGCGTCGTGGGCCAGCAGGGCCTCGCGGGCCTGGGCCGGCGTGGGCTGCTCGGCCAGGGGCAGGGCGCGGTAGGTGCCCATGACGAGCGAGCGGCTGCCCGAGATTTCGCTGTTCAGGCGGCGCGCCAGCACGCCGGCCTGGGCGGTTTCTTCGATCGATGACAGGTCTTGCAGCAAGGCGGCGTAGGCCGTCTCGGGGGGCGGGCTGTGGCGGTCCCAGCCGTCCAGCGCCTGCCCGGTGCGGGGCAGGGCGTCGGCGACTTCGGGATTCTCCACCGCCCGCACCAGCAGGCTGGCCAGCGGAACCAGGAAAAACACCAGCAAAAAGATCAGCAGAGGCAAGGTGAGCGCCACGGCGCGCACCTTCTTGCGCCGCTCGGCGCGGCGCAGTTGCTGGGCCAGATCGGTTCCGCCGGCAACCATCATTGTGCGGCCCAGGCGGCGAAGCGCTTCTCCAGGGCCTCGCCCTGGTCGGCCCAGAAACCGATGTTGAACTGCAGCGCGTCCTTGTTGTTGGCCGGGGCGGTCGGCAGCAGCGCCAGGGTCTTGGCGTCCAGCTTGGCCAGGGCCTTGTTGTTGGTCGGGCCGTAGGAGATGTTGCGCGCGTACTCGGCCTGGGCGTCCGGGGTACTGGCCAGGGCGATGAACTTCATCGCGGCGTCCTTGTTCGGGGCGCCTTTCGGGATCACCCAGTAGTCCAGGTCGTAGATGCCACCGGTCCAGGTGATCTTCAGGTTCTTGCCTTCGCGCTGGGCGGCGTCGATGCGGCCGCTGTAGGCGGTGGTCAGGGCCACGTCACCGGCCACCAGGAACTGGGGCGGCTGGGCGCCGGCTTCCCACCACTGGATGCTGGACTTCAGCTCGGTCATCTTCTTGAAGGCGCGGTCGGCACCGTCCTTGGTGGCCAGCACCTTGTACACGTCGGCGGACTTGACGCCGTCGGCCATCAGCGCGAATTCCAGGTTGTAGCGGGCGCCCTTGCGCATGCCGCGCTTGCCCGGGTATTTCTTGGTGTCCCAGAAGTCGGCCCAGGTGGTGGGGTTGGACTTGAGCTTGTCGCCGTTGTAGGCCATCACCGTGGACCAGATGAAGATGCCGACGCCGCAGTCGTGCACGGCGGCGGGCTGGAAGTCGGCCTTGTTGCCCACCTTGCTCCAGTCCATCTTCTCGAACAGGCCTTCGTCGCAGCCGCGGTTCACATCGGGGCTTTCCACTTCCACCAGGTCCCAGGTGATTTTCTTGGCTTCCACCATGGCCTTGATCTTGGCCTGCTCACCGTTGTATTCCACCTGGGTGATCTTGCCGGCACCGGATTTTTCGTAGGCCTCGAAATAGGCTTTCTTCTGGGCGGCACCGTTGGCGCCACCGAAGTTGACGATGGTCAGGTTCTGGGCCAGGGCCGGCAGGGCGGCCAGGGCGGCCAGGGCCAGCAGCACGGGTTTGAGTTGCATGACGCTTATCTCCAGGGGGTTGAGGAAGGGAAGGGGACAGTGAGGGTTCAGCGGTACACGCGCAGGTGTTCCGCCGGGATGTGCAATGGCAGGCGCTGGCCGCTGGCCAGGGCACTGTGCTGTTGCAGGGGCTGCTTGACGCAGATTTCGGGCTGCTGCGGCAGGTCGCAGCGCAGGCGCAGGTGGTCGCCAAAATAGATCACGTCGGCCAGGTTGGCGCTGACCACGTTGTCGGTGGCCTGGCTGGCGTGGTCAAGCACGTGGATGCGTTCCGGGCGGATGCTGCACTGCACCGCGTCACCGGCCCGGGCTTGGTTGACGTTGACGCCGCGCAGGCGCAGGCCGTCGGCCAGTTGCACCGTGCAGTGCTCGCCCTGGACTTCTGCCACGGTGCCGTTGAGCACCGAGTTGTCGCCCACAAAACCCGCCACAAAGCGGTTGGCCGGGGTTTCGTACAGGCGGTCCACCTGGTCGATCTGCTGGATGATGCCTTCGTTGAACACCGCCACGCGGTCGGACATGGTCAGCGCTTCCGACTGGTCGTGGGTGACGTAGACGAAGGTCACGCCCAGGCGGCGGTGCAGGGCCTTGAGTTCGATCTGCATGTGCTCGCGCAGCTGCTTGTCGAGCGCGCCCAGCGGCTCGTCCATCAGCACCAGTTGCGGGTCGAACACCAAGGCGCGGGCCAGGGCCACGCGCTGCTGCTGGCCGCCCGACAGTTGCGAGGGGTAGCGCCCGCCCATGGGGCCCATCTGCACCATGTCGAGGGCGCGCTTGACCTTCTGTTCCAGGTCGGCCTTGGGCAGCTTGCGCACCGTCAGCGGGTAGGCGATGTTCTCGGCCACCGTCATGTGCGGGAACAGCGCGTAGTTCTGGAACACCATGCCGAAGTTGCGCTTGTGCGGCGGGGTGCGGGTGATGGACACGCCGTTGAGGTGGATCTCGCCCGCCGTGGGCGATTCGAACCCGGCCAGCATCATCAGCGTGGTGGTCTTGCCCGAGCCCGAGGGGCCGAGCAGCGACAGGAATTCGCCTTTCTGGATCTCCAGGTTCAGGTCACGGACCACGAGGCTGTGGCCATCGTAGGTTTTTTGTACGCCGGTGAAGGTGACGAGCGGTTGCGTGGTGTGCATGGGGTCCAGGTGGTCGGCAAGCTGACAGTGCCAATCACTGTACCGGCGTTGGTGCCACTGGAACATATACAGATGCCCCCGACACAGAAGCCGCTGTGCAGTTTCCATTCCCTATACATAGAAACCCTGTGGTGCGCAGGGTCTGCGGGCATGCTGCAGCGGTGTGCGAAATGCACCACAAGTGTGCGCTATCAAGAAAAAAACAGGACCGAACGGTGTCGGTCCTGTTTGGGGGGCGTGTGCGCGGTCAGCCGTGTGTGGGGGCCCAGGCGGGGTTGTCTTGGCCCAGGGCCGGTGGCGGGCGTGGGGCGGTGGGGCGCTGGCCGTCCATCAGCACCGGGTGGGCCACCATGGGCGGGGTGGTGCCGTGCGGCCCGTTGTGCCGGGGCAGCACCATGCCGCGCGCGGCCACGTGGGGGTGTTCCAGCACCTGGGCCACGTCCAGAATGGGCGAGCAGGGCACGGCGGCGCGGTCCAGCAGGGCCACCCAGTCGGCGGTGTCGCGCGTCAGCGTCCAGCCGGTGATCAGCGGCACCAGCGTCTGCCGGTGCTCCACCCGGGCCGGGTTGGTGGAAAAACGCGCGTCCCGGGCCACGGCCGGGTGGCCGGTGGCCTCGCAAAAGCGGGTGAACTGGCCGTCGTTGCCCACGGCCAGCACCATGTGCCCGTCGCGGGTGGGGAACACCTGGTAGGGCACGATGTTGGGGTGGGCATTGCCCATGCGGGTGGGCCGCGTTTGGCCCACCAGCTGGTTGCTGGCCTGGTTGGCCAGCATGGCCACCTGTACGTCGAACAGCGAGGCGTCCAGCACCCGGCCCTGGCCGGTGCGCTGGCGCTCGTGCAGCGCCGCCAGAATGGCGGTGGCCGCGTACACGCCGGTCATCAGGTCGGTCACGGCCACACCCACCTTCTGCGGCTCTTCGCCCTTGTTGCCGGTGATGCTCATCAGCCCGGCCTCGGCCTGGATGGCAAAGTCGTAACCCGCCTTGTGCGACAGCGGTCCGGTCTGCCCGTAGCCGGTGATGGAGCAGTACACCAACCCCGGGTTCAGCGCCTGCAGGCTGGGGGCGTCCAGCCCGTACTTGGCCAGTTGGCCGACCTTGTAGTTCTCGATCAGCACGTCGGCCTCGCGGGCCAGTTCGCGCACCTGCTGGATGCCTTCAGGGCTGGCGATGTCGATGGCCACCGAACGCTTGCCCCGGTTGGCGCACAGGAAGTAGGCCGCCACCCGCTCGGGGCCGTCGCCCCACCACGGTGGGCCCCAGGCGCGGGTGTCATCACCCGTGCCGGGGCGTTCCACCTTGATCACGTCGGCGCCGTAGTCGGCCAGGATCTGCCCGGCCCAGGGGCCGGCCAGCACGCGCGACAGGTCCAGCACCTTCACGCCCGCCAGTGGGCGGGGCAGCTCGGGCGCAGCGGCTTGGGGGTTCAGTGGGGGCAGGGCCATGGGCAGCCTGTGCTCAGTTGCTGAACGCGGCAATGCCGGTGATGGCGCGGCCCAGAATCAGCGCGTGCACGTCGTGCGTGCCTTCGTAGGTGTTCACCACCTCCAGGTTCACCAGGTGGCGCGCCACGCCGTACTCGTCGCTGATGCCGTTGCCACCCATCATGTCGCGGGCGGTGCGGGCAATGTCCAGCGCCTTGCCGCAGCTGTTGCGTTTGAGGATGGAAGTCACCTCCACCGGTGCATTACCAGCGTCTTTCATGCGGCCCAGCGCCAGGCAGCCTTGCAGGCCCAGGCTGATCTCGGTCAGCATGTCGGCCAGCTTCTTTTGCACCAGTTGGTTCGCCGCCAGCGGGCGGCCGAACTGCTGGCGGTCCAGCACGTACTGGCGGGCGCGGAAGTAGCAGTCCTCCGCCGCGCCCAGCGCGCCCCAGGCAATGCCGTAGCGTGCGCTGTTCAAGCAGGTGAAGGGGCCTTTGAGGCCGCGCACCTCGGGGAAGGCGTTTTCTTCGGGGCAGAATACCTCGTCCATCACAATTTCCCCGGTGATGCTGGCGCGCAGGCCCACCTTGCCGTGGATGGCCGGGGCGCTCAGGCCCTTCCAGCCTTTTTCCAGGATGAAGCCGCGGATCTGGCCCTCGTCGTCCTTGGCCCAGACCACGAACACGTCGGCAATCGGGCTGTTGGTGATCCACATCTTGGCGCCGCTGAGCGAATAGCCGCCCGGGACCTTGCGGGCGCGGGTGATCATGCTGCCCGGGTCGCTGCCGTGGTTGGGTTCGGTCAGGCCAAAGCAGCCCACCCATTCGCCGGTGGCCAGCTTGGGCAGGTATTTCTGCTTTTGCGCCTCGGTGCCGAATTCGTTGATGGGCACCATCACCAGCGAGCTTTGCACGCTCATCATGCTGCGGTAGCCGCTGTCCACGCGCTCCACCTCGCGCGCCACCAGGCCGTAGCACACGTAATTCAGGCCGGCGCCGCCGTATTGTTCGGGAATGGTCGGGCCCAGCAGACCCAGTTCGCCCATCTCGTTGAAGATGGCGCGGTCGGTGCTTTCGTGGCGGAAGGCCAATTGCACCCGCGGCAACAGGCGTTCCTGGCAATAGGCGTGCGCCGCGTCGCGCACCTGGCGTTCGTCGTCGGTCAACTGGCTGTCGAGCTGGAAGGGGTCGGACCAGGAAAAGCGGGCAGAAGCGGCCATGGTGGTGTGTGTAGAGCGTGGTTGAAAGTGCCGCCATCGTAGGCCCTGCTCAGCCCGCCCGCAAACGAAAAATTTTGGGCCAGATATGAGCATTTGTGCGAAATGCCGTGTAGGCTGGGCGTGCCATGCGACGCAAACTGCCCTCCACCCAAGCCCTGAACTGCTTTGAAGCCGCTGCCCGGCACCAAAGCTTCACCCGCGCCGCGCAGGAATTGAACCTGACGCAAGGCGCCGTGTCGCGCCAGGTGGCGGTGCTGGAAGACTTCTTGGGCGTGCCGCTGTTCCGCCGCACCCAACACGGCATGGTGCTGACGCCCGCCGGCACCGACTACGCCCGCCACGTGCGCCAGCGCCTGGACGCGCTGGAACGCGACGCGGTGGAACTGATGGGCCGGCGCGGGCAGGGCGACAGCCTGACCCTGGCCGCCGTGCCCACCTTCGCCACCCGCTGGCTGATTCCGCGCCTGCACGGCCTGGCCGCCGAACAGCCCGATCTGCTGGTGCATTTCGAGACACGCACCCGCCCCTTCTTGTTCACCGACACCGGCATCGACGCCGCCATTTGGGCCGGCACGCCCCAGCAACTGCAGCAATGGGCCGGCACCCAGGCCACCCATTTGATGGACGAAGACGTGCTGCCCGTGTGCAGCCCGCGCCTGCTGGCGGGTGGGGCCGAGGTGGCGCCCGACGCCCTGGCCCACATGCCCCTGCTGCAACAAGCCACCCGGCCCGAGGCGTGGCGCCAATGGTTCGACGCGCAAGGCGTGGACGCGCCCCGCGCCATGGCCGGGCCAAGGTATGAGCTTTTTTCGATGCAAGCCGCCGCCGCTATCAGCGGCCTGGGCGTGGCGCTGATGCCCACCCTGCTGGTGCAGGACGAATTGGCCAGCGGCGCGCTGGTGGTGGCGTGCGCGCGGCCATTGAAAGCGCAACGGGCTTATTACCTGGTGCAGCCGCAGGTGGCCGAAAGGCCGGCGTTGGCGGTGTTCCGCGAATGGGTGTTGCGGCAGAGCGAAACCGACCCCGGTGTTGCGGTATAGTGGTGTCAGAAAAATCAAATGCCCGGCCCGCGTGCGCGGAGATGGGTTATAGCCGTTGGTGACCGGGGCGAATGCTCCGGGTTTTGCACACGATGAGGTGTGCTATTGGCTTGGCATACGAGGGAGGATGCTTTGATATACGCCGATCTTTTAAATGAGTGTACGCCGCATGCTGCGTATGCTGCAAGTTAGGCCTATTGGGTCGGAGTGCCCATCAGATATATCGATCAATTCATGGTGCTCATTCTT
Source organism: Macromonas nakdongensis (assembly GCF_002837145.1). Taxonomy (GTDB): domain Bacteria; phylum Pseudomonadota; class Gammaproteobacteria; order Burkholderiales; family Burkholderiaceae_C; genus Macromonas_B; species Macromonas_B nakdongensis. Next base: position 50,868 of record NZ_NWMV01000027.1, read on the forward strand.
TAGCGTTGAGGAAGTATGATGAAAGATACCCTACGTGGCTCAGAAATCATAAACATTATGCGTTCTGATTTACTAGTTAGCGTAGGAAAAGAGTATTTAGAGCTTGGGGTAGACGCAGCGCTTGAGTCGGGTTTTCTTCGGGACATCCCAATTGTAAGCAGTGTTGTTGGGCTATTTGGCACGATTGGCTCCGTAAGAGATCAGCTACTCGCGACGAAACTTCTTCGCTTTTTGGGTCAGCTTTCGAAAATTCCGCAAGAAGATAGAATCGAAATGGTGGATAAGCTGAATGAGGACGACAAATTCTCTGGAAAAGCAGGCGCGGCGATATTGGAGATCATCGACAGGATGGAAAGCCAGATGAAGCCTGAGTTGGCTGGAAAATGCTTCGCAGCATACGTGAGGGCTGAAATTTCTTTTGAGGAGCTTCGCCGACTCTTGTTTGCGCTTGAGAGAATTCCATCCTTTGATATAGAAAAATTGGCAGACTTCTCGACTATTGCCATCGAGGATTCGCTAAAGATGGACGAGTCGCTTCTTCTTGCTTTCGTAAATGCTGGGTTAGGTAAGAACAATGGTGGCTTCGGTGGTGGCGCGATTGTCCCAACCAATCTATGTCAAACATTCGTGCGTCTTGGCTTGACCTCATTACCCTAGAACTTAATGAATGAAATTTTTTTCAACAGCTGAGCCGATGATTTCCGAGCGTCCAATGAGCCGTTCTTTGCGCGGGTTTACACATGAAGTGCAACACCGTGCCTTCGCTCGTCAGCCTAACTGTAAGGTCAACGTAATCGCTAACAGCGGCAATGCCTTCGGCATTTTATTGGCCGCTGTTGGCGCCTTTCGCCCCCTCGGGGCTCCGGCGCCAGTTAACTAATTCGTTAGGCTGATCAGATTATTGTCATATCTATTATTTTGCCAGGAGGTTTTCATGCGCAGCTTAGTTCTTGCTTTTCTGTTTACACTTCTCGTTGGGTGTGCAACCGTCGAAACGAAAGTTTCTGCTTTTCATGAACTAGAGCAGTCGTTATCTGGGGTGACCTATACGCTCATACCAACTAAGGAGCAGGAAGGTAGTCTTGAGTTTCAATCCTATGCAAAGCTTGTTATGGCCGAGCTTGATAAACGAGGCATGATCGAAGCCCCGCTTAATCAGGCAAAGCTTGCAATTTTTATGTCATATGGAATAGATGATGGCAAACAAGTTATTTCGTCTTACCCAATATTTGGCCAGACCGGATCAAGCAGTTCGTACACGACTGGAAGAATCACGTCATACGGAAATACCGCGTCTTATAGCGGAACAACCTATAAAACCCCAACCTATGGCGTCGTTGGCTCTGGAACCAGCACCTCTACTATTTTTAGTCGCTACTTGCATATTGATATTATCGATGTTATAAAATCTGGTAATGGGAAGATACATAAAGTCTATGAGGGTAAAGCTGTTAGTTCTGGATCAAGTGATCAGCTTGCGCCTGTTATGCCGGCAATCGTGCGGAGCGTATTTGAAGATTTTCCTGGCAAGAGTGGAGCATTCAGAACAAGTCGGCAACCTTTCGATGAATGAGCGCGGAACCTAACAATACACTTTAATTTGCGCTCCCCTTGTACTTTACGCTAGATCTCATGGGGCAATTTAGCAATTTCGAAACTCCGAAAACGAAAATCGCTACCGCCCAAGCAACGCTTGGACTTGCAGTACGCATTAATGCAGCAGTCGTGTCTGGGCGAATTCGGAGTACTCTCTATGAGCGAGACGTGACGATCGTCACCGGAGGTAATGATCTTCTTCTGCCGCGAAACTATCTTGCGGGCCGCCAGGATCTGCTCGATGGTACGCAGAACTTGGTGATCATGGCGTTGGGAGCCTCAGCGCTGACTCTGGATGAAACACTCGATGAGGTGTTCGGAAAGCCTGACTCCGACCCCGATCCGAGTCGCCACGGGTTACGGATCATGGTCAACCAACTTCGTAACGCTTTCGCGCACAATCCTTGGCGACCCCGTTGGGTTATCCGGCCAAAGTACCGCTCCGCTTATCTTGTCGAATTAGGAACTACGATCCTCACTACGTTCAACGCCACAAGCCTTAACGGTGAGGGTGTGAAGCCGGAAGACGTTGGGGGCTTGGAGTCATGGATAAAGGTGCTGCAGTACTGTGAAGGTATTGTCCCAGCGTGAGGAGTAAAATCTGTCAACCGTATTTATTGCGTCATGCGGCTAAAGGCCCGTCATCTCATTCTGTGTCTATAGCCATATCCTGCAACGGTTCGGTTTACTCAAACGTTAACCCGTATGAATCGAATTTAGGCTGCCAGCTGTGAGAAGGGCTTTTTCGCCTCCTCAGGCAAAGTGTCGTAAAAAACCTTATGCGACAAATAAAGTGTCGCGAAAGCATGTTTCTGCGACACCAATAACGACAAAGGCCCTCGCGGGCCTTTGTCGTTTCCGTCTTCGGGGCAACCGAAGCCTCAACCCTTCGCCGCCTTCAACGCCTCACCCATGATGGCCAGCCCCTCGTCCAGCAGCGCGTCGCTGGCGGTGATGGGCACCAGAATGCGGATGACGTTGGCGTACACGCCGCACGACAGCAGCACCAGGCCGCGCTTGAGCGCCTCGGCGCAGACGCGCTTCGTCAGGTCGGCGGCCGGCTTGTCGTGGTCGCCGCCTTCAAACAGTTCGATGGCGATCATGGAGCCCAGGCCGCGCACGTCCTGAATTTCCACGTTCTGCTGCGCCAGGGCGCGCAGGCCGGCCTTCAGGCGTTCGCCCACGGCGTTGGAGCGGTCCAGCAGTTGCTCTTCTTCAAACACGTCCAGCACGGCCAGCGCGGCGGCGCAGGCCAGGGGGCTGCCGGCGTAGGTGCCGCCCAGGCCACCGGGCAGGGGCTTGTCCATCAGCTCGGCCTTGCCGATCACGGCCGACAGCGGGAAGCCTCCCGCCATGCTCTTGGCCATGGTGATGAGGTCGGGCGCCACGCCCCACTGCTCGCAGGCCAGCCAGGTGCCGGTGCGGCCGGCGCCGGTCTGCACTTCGTCGGCAATCAGCACAATGCCGTGCTTGTCGCACAGCGCGCGCAGGGCCTGCGCGAATTCGGGTGGGGCCACGTAGAAGCCGCCTTCACCTTGCACCGGCTCCAGAATGATGGCGGCCACGCGCTCGGCCTCCACGTCGTATTTGAAGATGTGTTCCACCGAACGCATGGCGTCGGCCACGCTCACGCCGTGCAGCGGGTTGGGGAATTCTGCGTGGTAAATCTCGGCCGGGAAGGGGCCGAAGCCCGCCTTGTACGGGGCCACTTTGCCGGTCAGCGCCATGCCCAGCAGCGTGCGGCCGTGGAAGCCGCCGCCAAAGGCGATGACGGCTTGGCGCTTGGTGGCGGCACGGGCAATCTTGACGGCGTTTTCCACTGCCTCGGCGCCGGTGGACAGGAAGTAGGCCTTCTTAGGGAAGTTGCCCGGCGCCTTGGCGATCAGGCGCTCGGCCAGTTCCACATAGGGTTCGTAGGCCACCACCTGGAAGCAGGTGTGGTGGTACTGGTCCAGTTGGGCCTTCACGGCTTCCACGATCTTGGGGTGGCGGTGGCCGGTATTGAGCACCGCAATGCCGCCGGCAAAGTCGATGTAGCGGCGGCCTTCCACGTCCCAAATCTCGGCGCCTTCGGCGCGCTCGGCAAACACCTCGTAGGTTTGGCCCAGGCCGGCGGGCAGGGCGGCGCGGCGGCGTGCCATCAGGGTGGCGTTGGTTTTGGCTTCGGTGACGTTGGGGTCGCGGTGCATGGGGGTGGGCTCCTGTGGGGTGGTTGGGCGCTGTGGCCAGGTTGAACTGTAGGCCACCCGGTTGGCCCGCTAACATATACAGACGGACCGGTGCCGCCGACACACTGTGCAGCCCGACCGACCTGTACAGTCCAACCCGAATGCCTTCATGTTCACCCTAGACCCGCAAAACACCACCCCGCTCGTCATGCAGATCGTGGAAGGGTTTCGGGACCTGATCGAGTCGGGAGCGTTGCGCCCGGGGGCCAAGGCGCCGTCCATCCGCCAGTTTGCGCACGCGCACGGGGTGAGCGTGTACACCGTGGTCGATGCCTACGACCGCCTGGTGGCGCAAGGTTTTTTCGTGTCGCGTCCGCATTCGGGGTTTTTTGTGCGGCGCCGCGAGGTGCGCACCAACCTGCCGGGGCAGCCGGGGACGAACTACAACTTCGACTCGATGTGGTACCTGCGCCGCGTCTTCGAAAACCGCAAGCTGCGCATGAAGCCGGGTTGCGGTTGGCTGCCGGGCGAGTGGCTGTTTGAAGAAGGCTTGCGCCGCAGCCTGCGCAGCCTGGCGTCGGAGCCGGTGGACCTGGGGGGCTACGGCGAGCCCAAGGGTTTTTTGCCCCTGCGCCAGCTGGTGCGCGACCTGCTGGCCGAGCAGGAGATCGTGCTCGGGGCCGACCAGGTGCTGCTGACCAACGGCTCCAGCCAGGCCATGGACATGGTGGCGCGCCGCATGGTGCAGCCCGGTGACGCGGTGCTGGTGGACGAGCCCGGTTACCCCAATCTGTTGTTTTCGCTGCGTTTCCTCGGGGCCCGGTTGATCGGCGTGCCGCGCACGCCCAGTGGTTACGACCTGGCCGCCCTGGAGGAACTGGTGCTGGTGCACCGGCCCAAGGTGTTTTTCACCCAGCCGCGGCTGCAGAGCCCGACCGGTTCGGTGGCGCACCTGGCGCACCTGCACCGCGTGGTGCAACTGGCCGAGCGCTACCAGTTCATGGTGGTGGAAAACGACATTTACGCCGACCTGGACCCGGACCCGCGCCCCTCGCTGGCCAGCCTGGACCAGTTGCAGCGGGTGGTGTACATCAGCAGCTTTTCCAAGACCATTTCCCCCAACCTGCGCGTCGGCTACGTGGCCGCCCACCCCGATGTGCTGGAAGACCTGGCCCAGCTGAAGATGATCTCGGGCCTGACCTCGTCCGAATTCTCCGAGCGCCTGGTCTATGGCGCGCTGATCGACGGCCGCTGGCGCAAGCACCTGCGCGGTTTGCGCGAGCGGCTGGCCCAGGCGCACCAGCGCGTGGCCGACCGGCTGGAGGGCCTGGGTTTCGAGCTGTTTGCCGAGCCCAAGGCAGGCATGTTCCTGTGGGCGCAGCACCCGCGCATCGCCAACGCCACGGAGCTGGCCTACCAGGCGGCGGAGCAGGACATCCTGCTCGGCCCTGGGCACCTGTTCAGCACCGACCTGGCGCCAACGCCGTGGATGCGCTTCAACGTCGCCTTCAGCGCCGACGACGACCTGTGGGACTTTCTGCGCCGGGCCACGGCGGGGGTGCCTATTTGAGCCGGGCGCCGGCTCACACCACCCAGGTGGAGCCGTGCTCGGGCGCCATGGCGTGCCAGCCGAGTTCGTGCTCGATGCGCTGGCGCAGGGTGTCCGACGCCTCCTGGTCGCCGTGCACCACGAAAGCCCGGTGCGGCTGCCCGGGGATGGCCCGCAGCCACTGCATGAGTTGGCCGGCGTCGGCATGGGCCGAGGCCGATTGCAACTGCGCCACCTCGGCCCGCACCGCCACTTCCTGGCCGTGGATGCGCAGGCTGGTGCCCCCGTTGGCCAGAGTGGCCCCGCGCGTGCCCGGGGCCTGGTAGCCGGTCAGCAGCACCAGGTTGCGGTGGTCGCCCAGGTACTGCACCAGGTGGTGCAGCACGCGCCCGCCGGTGGCCATGCCGCTGGCGGCCAGGATCACCTTGGGCCCGTGGTGGGCGGCAATGGCCTTGGATTCGTCCGGCGTCTGCACCATGCGCGCCACGTGTGCCAGGGCGTTGCACTGCGCCGCGTTCAGGCGGTGTTCGCCCAGGTGCTGGGTGAAGGTGGCGGTGCTGTGGATGGCCATGGGGCTGTCCAGGTAAATGGGCAGCGCGTGCGGCAGGCGGTGCTGGCGCTTGAGTTCGGCGATGGCGTGCAGCAGGGCCTGGGCCCGGCCCACCGCGAACACCGGCAGCACCGCGGTGCCGCCGCGTGCCGCCACCTTGTCCAGCAGCGGGGCGAGTTCGTCGATCAACTGCTCCGGGGGGTGCAGGCGATCGCCGTAGGTGGATTCGACGATCACCGCGTCGGCCCCCGGCGGCGGGTCGGGCGGCAGCATGATGAGGTCGTCCGGCCGCCCCAGGTCGCCCGAGAACAGCAGGCGCTTGCCGCCCACCTCGATCAGCACCGATGAGGCACCGACGATGTGGCCGGCCCCGTAGAAGCGCGCCTTCCAGCCGCGGATGGGCTCGAATTCGCGCAACGCCGGGGTGGCGTGCAGGTGCGGCAAGCTGCGTTTGGCGTCTTCCACCGTGTACAGGGGCAATGCCGGGGTGTGCTTGGAAAAACCGTGGCGGTTGGCAAAAGCCGCGTCTTCCTCCTGGATGTGGCCGCTGTCGGGCAGGAGGATGGCGCACAGGTCGCGCGTGCCCGGGGTGCACCAGGCCTTGCCCCGGAAGCCCTCTTTGACCAGCAGCGGAAAGTGCCCGCTGTGGTCCAGGTGTGCGTGGGTGAGGACGACGGCCTGCAGGTGGTGGGGTTCGAAAGGCAGGGGCACCCGGTTGCGCAGGCGCAGCGTCTTGTAGCCCTGGAACAGCCCGCAGTCCACCAGCAGGCGTTGGCCGTCGAACTGGACCAGGAATTTGGAGCCGGTCACGGTACCGGCCCCGCCCAGAAAGGTGATGTTCACGCTCACGGCAGTCTCCTTCGCAACCATTGTGCACGAGCCCCGGTGCTTTGGGTGGGGCCGCACGCCGCGCGCTCGCCTCCGGTCAGAGCGGCTGCGAATAAATCCGGCGTCGCCCGGGTGGTGGGCGTTTTCTGTGACTTAATGCCTGGATGGTCCGTATTCACACGCACATTCGTTTGTGCTACGACGTGGGTCTGCAAGGCGCAGACTTTGTGTTCAACCTCCAGGCCGCCCAAACGGCGCAGCAGCGCGTGGTGTCGGAGCAACTGAACCTGCAGCCTTTCTGGTACACGCAGGAAGCCGTGGACCCGGTGACCCACAACCGCCTGCTGCGCCTGAAAGCGCCGCCCGGCTGGCTGGCGGTGGATTACCGCTGCACGGTGGATGTGCAGCACCATGTGCAAGCCCCTCCCGAAGTCCCAGAGATTCCGGTGGCGCAGTTGCCGGCGGCCGTGTTGCCTTACCTGTACCCCAGCCGCTACTGCCCGTCGGACGCCTTGGGCGCCACCGTGATGGGCCTGTTCGGCGCTTTGCCGCAGGGCTACGCCAGGGTGCAGGCCGTGCAGGCTTGGGTGCGCCAACAGGTCAAGTTCACGCCCAACACCAGCCATTCGGGCACCTCGGCGCTGGATACCTTGCGCGACCGCGTGGGCGTGTGCCGCGACTTCGCCCACCTGTTCATCGCGCTGTGTCGGGCGCTGAACATTCCGGCGCGCTTCGTGACCGGCACCGACTACGGCGCCGACCCGGCCCTGGGCCCGCCCGACTTCCACGCCTACGTGGAGGTGTACCTGGGCCACCGCTGGTACCTGTTCGATCCGTCGGGAACGGCCATTCCGATGGGTTTCATCCGCATCGGCACCGGGCGCGACGCGGCCGATGTGGCCTTTGCCACGATTTTTGGGGCCATTCAGGCGGCCATGCCGCCGCTGATCGAGGTGCGCGCCGAAGACGACCCGGCACAGGGCTGGGAGCGCCCGGTGCACCGCACCGAGGCGCTGTCCACCGCCGTCAGCTGAAGAACTCCTTGGCCTTCTCGAACCAGCCCTTGTCGTTCGGGCTGTGTTTGTGGCCGCCTTTCTGGAAGGAGTCTTCCAGTTCGCGCAGCAGCTTGCGCTGGTGCTCGGTCAGCTTGACCGGGGTTTCCACCACAATGTGCACGTACAGGTCGCCCGGGTAGCTGGCGCGCACCCCTTTGATGCCGCGCCCGCGCAGGCGGAAGGTCTTGCCGTGCTGGGTGCCTTCGGGGATGTCGATGGTGGCTTTGCCGCCCAGCGTGGGCACGGCGATTTCGCCGCCCAGGGCTGCGGTGGTGATGCTCACCGGCACCTGGCAGTGCAGGTCGTCGCCGTCGCGCTCGAAGATGTCGTGCTTGCGGATGCGGATTTCGATGAACAGGTCGCCCGAGGGGCCGCCGTTGCGCCCGGGTTCGCCGTTGCCGGCCGAGCGGATGCGCATGCCGTCGTCGATGCCCGCGGGGATCTTGATCTCCAGCGTCTTGTGCTTTTTCAGCTTGCCCTGGCCGTTGCAGCTGGTGCAGGGCTCGGGGATGATCTTGCCGCTGCCGTGGCAGTGCGGGCAGGTCTGCTGCACGCTGAAGAAGCCCTGGCGCATCTGCACCACGCCTTGGCCGTTGCAGCTTGGGCAGGTCTTGACGCTGGTGCCGGGCTTGGCGCCGGTGCCGCTGCAGGTGTCGCAGTCTTCCCAGCTGGGGATGCGGATTTGTGCGTCCTTGCCGTGGGCGGCTTCTTCCAGGCTGATTTCCATGGCGTACGACAGGTCGTTGCCACGGTAGACCTGGCGCCCGCGGCCACCGCCGCGCTGGCCACCGAAGATGTCGCCAAAGATGTCGCCAAACGCCTCAGAGAAACCGCCGAAGCCTTCGGCGCCGCCCGGACCGCCGCGCATGTTCGGGTCCACGCCGGCGTGGCCGTACTGGTCGTAGGCGGCCCGTTTCTGCGGGTCGCTCAGCATCTCGTAGGCCTCTTTGGCTTCCTTGAACTTCTCTTCGGCTTCCTTGGCCTTGTCCCCCTGGTTGCGGTCAGGGTGGTGCTTCATCGCCAGCTTGCGATACGCTTTTTTGATGTCGTCGTCGCTGGCGGTTTTGGCTACGCCCAGGATTTCGTAAAAGTCTCGTTTGGCCATTTCTCTACCAGTTTGCGGTTCGAGTGCAAACGCCGTGCCTGGTCAGACCGGGCACGGCGGTGGGGCAGGGCGCCCCGGCCGAGGCCGGGTGCGCCACAGGGCACGGATCAGTCGCGCTTGACTTCCTTGACTTCGGCATCGACCACGTCGTCGTCGGCCGGACGGTTGCCACCGGCCTGCGCCTGGGCGCCTTCGGCGGCACCGGCCGCGCCCGCGGCGGCCTGGCTGGCCTGCATGTCGGCGTACATTTTCTCACCCAGCTTCTGGCTGGCGGTCATCAGCTCATTGGTCTTGGCTTCAATGGCGTCTTTGTCGTCGCCCTTGACGGCTTCTTCCACGGCCTTGATGGCGGCTTCGATCTTGTCCTTCTCGGCCGCGTCGAGCTTGTCGCCGTACTCGTTCAGGCTCTTCTTGACCGAGCTGACCAGCGCGTCGCCCTGGTTGCGCGCCTGCACCAGTTCCACCTTTTTGTGGTCTTCGGCGGCGTTGAGTTCGGCGTCCTTCACCATCTTCTGGATTTCCTCCTCGGTCAGGCCCGAGTTGGCTTTGATGGTGATCTTGTTTTCCTTGCCGGTGCCCTTGTCCTTGGCGCCCACGTGCAGGATGCCGTTGGCGTCGATGTCGAACGACACCTCGATTTGCGGGATGCCGCGCGGGGCCGGCGGGATGCCTTCGAGGTTGAACTCGCCCAGCAGCTTGTTGCCGGCGGCCATCTCGCGTTCGCCCTGGAACACCTTGATCGTCACGGCCGGCTGGTTGTCGTCGGCGGTGGAGAAGGTCTGAGCGAACTTGGTCGGGATGGTGGTGTTCTTGCTGATCATCTTGGTCATGACACCGCCCATGGTCTCGATGCCCAGGGACAGCGGGGTCACGTCCAGCAGCAGCACGTCGGTGCGGTCGCCGCCCAGCACCTGGCCCTGAATCGCGGCGCCCACGGCCACGGCTTCGTCGGGGTTCACGTCCTTGCGCGGCTCTTTGCCGAAGAACTCTTTCACCTTTTCCTGCACCTTGGGCATGCGGCTCATGCCGCCGACCAGGATCACGTCGTCGATGTCGCTCACGCTCACGCCAGCGTCCTTGATAGCGGTGCGGCAGGGGGCGATGGTGCGCTCAATCAGCTCGTCCACCAGGCTTTCCAGCTTGGCGCGGGTGAGCTTGATGTTCAGGTGCTTGGGGCCGGTCGCGTCGGCGGTGATGTAGGGCAGGTTGACGTCGGTCTGCGCGCTGTTGGACAGCTCGATCTTGGCCTTTTCGGCCGCTTCCTTCAGGCGCTGCAGGGCCAGCACGTCCTTGGTTAGGTCCACGCCTTGTTCTTTCTTGAACTCGGCAATGATGTAGTCGATGATGCGCTGGTCGAAGTCTTCGCCGCCCAGGAAGGTGTCGCCGTTGGTGGACAGCACCTCGAACTGCTTTTCGCCGTCCACGTCGGCGATTTCGATGATGGACACGTCGAAGGTGCCGCCACCCAGGTCGTACACGGCGATCTTGCGGTCACCCTTGCCGGCTTTGTCCAGGCCAAAGGCCAGGGCGGCGGCGGTGGGTTCATTGATGATGCGCTTCACATCCAGACCGGCGATGCGGCCGGCGTCCTTGGTGGCCTGGCGCTGGGCGTCGTTGAAGTAGGCCGGCACGGTGATCACGGCTTCGGTCACGGCCTCGCCCAGGTAGTCCTCGGCGGTCTTCTTCATCTTGCGCAGCACTTCGGCGCTGATCTGCGGCGGGGCCAGCTTCTGGCCGCGCACTTCGATCCAGGCGTCGCCGTTGTCGGCCGCGCTGATGGTGTAGGGCATCAGGTCGATGTCCTTCTGCACTTCTTTTTCGGTGAACTTGCGGCCGATCAGGCGCTTGGCGGCGTACACCGTGTTCTTGGGGTTGGTCACGGCCTGGCGCTTGGCCGAGGCGCCGACCAGGATCTCGCCGTCTTCCTGGTAGGCGATGATGGACGGGGTGGTGCGGGCGCCTTCGCTGTTTTCGATGACGCGCGTGGTGTTGCCTTCCATGATGGCCACGCACGAGTTGGTGGTGCCCAGGTCGATGCCGATGATCTTGCCCATGTGTTACTCCTGAAGATGCTTGAAATCTGAAAAAAGACTGAACTGCTGCAAAGGTGTGGCTGGCGCCAGGGTTTTCAAGGGGCGCTGCCCACGAAAACCCGGGCTGTGGTTTATTTCGGCGCGGCCACGGTCACCAGGGCCGGGCGCAGCACGCGTTCGGCGATCAGGTAGCCCTTTTGCAGCACGGCCACCACGGTGTTGGCTTCCTGGTCGGCCGGCACCATGCTGATGGCCTGGTGCTGGTGCGGGTCGAACTTTTCGCCAGCGGCGGGGGCGATGGCCAGCACCTTGTTGCGGTTCAGCGCGCTGTGCAACTGCTTGAGGGTGGCCTCGGCCCCTTCGCGGATCTGCTGCACGCTGGCTTCCTGCACGGCCAGGCCGGCTTCCAGGCTGTCGATCACCGGCAGCAGGCTTTCGGCGAAGCCTTCCACCGCGAACTTGCGCACCTTGCTCACCTCTTCTTCGGTGCGGCGGCGCATGTTTTCGACCTCGGCCTTGGCGCGCAGGTACTGCTCGGCCAGTTCGGCGTTTTGGGCTTTGAGCTGGGCCAGCTCCTGGGTGGCGTCGGCCTGCTGGGCGGCCGCAGCGGCTTCGGCTTCTTCGGGGCTGATCGGGGCGTTCACGTCGTGGCCTTGGGGTTTGTTGTAGGTCGGGTCTTGGTCGTGTTGCATGGCGCGAAAAGCGGGGGGCGGTGGCCTGGGTTGATCAAATACTGGCTCAAATGGGTGCGCGGCACGGGCTTTCAAGGCCTGTGCGCGAAATTTCTGTGGAGGCCCCGGGCGGGGGGTCAGCCGGCGGGCTGGTACACCTTGCGCAGCAGCCGGATCAGGGTGTCGCGTTCGGTCTCGCTCAGGTGCGTGACCGATTCGGATTCGAGCGAGGTCACGATGGCCTGGGTGTCTTGCTGCAGGGCCGTGCCCGCTTCGGTGAGGTGCAGGCCCTGGGCGCGGCGGTCGCTGGGGTGTTCGCGTTTTTCCAGCAGGCCGCGCTGTTCCAGCTGGCGCACCATGCCCACCAGGTTGGGGGGCAGGATGTCGAGCGCGGTGCACAGCTGGCGCGAAGTGATGCCGGGGTTGTGCGCGACCAGCGTCAGCACCGAAAAGTCGACCACGCGCAGATCGAACGGGGCCATGCGTTGCATGAAGGTGCCGATCACCGCCAGCGCCGCGCGCCGGGCGTTGTAGCCCACCAGGGTTTCCAGGAAAGCCGTGTTCACCGGGGACGGCGTGTCCGGAGCGGTGGCGACCGGGGCCGGGCCCAGAGCAGTGCGGTTGCGGGGCGGGCGGCGGGCGGCGGTGGGGGCGGGGCGGTCGGTCATCGGTGTCGGGCTTGGGTACGCCGGGATGTTAGCGCGCCGCGTGCCGCCTTTCTGGCACCTGGCTGACAGCCCCAGCCGCTCAACCGCGCCAGGCCGCCCCGACCATGGCCAGGCGCATGGCGTGTTCCGGCCAGACCCAGCGGTCGAAGGCCAGGGTGCTGGTCTGGGTCTGGGCCGGCGCAGCAGCTTCCAGCCGGACGCGGGCCCAGGCCATCAGGCTCAGGGTCACGGCGCGCAGGAAATCGCCCGCCACCGGGTACAAGCGCTGGGCCTGTGCCGCGTCGCCACCGACCAGGTCGGCCAGCAGCGTGCGCAGAGCGGCGAAACCGGCCTGGGCACACTCGCTGGCGGGGCCGGGGTGGACGTCCAGATCGGCCTGCAGGCGGTCGAGCACGGCGCCCAGGGCGGCGCCGGCGTCGGGCAATACCTTGCGGAACAGCAGGTCCTGCGCCTGGATTTCGTTGGTGCCTTCGTAGATCATGGCCACGCGCGAATCACGCACCACCTGTTCGATGCCCCATTCGCGCACGTAGCCGTGGCCGCCGAAGACCTGCAGGCAGTCGCTGCCGCCGTGGAAGGCTTGGTCCGTCCAGGCCGATTTGAGCACCGGCGTGGCCAGAGCGCACCACTGCTGGGCCTGCTGGCGGCGGGCGGCGTCGGGGTGGTGTTTGGCCACGTCCAGCTCGATGGCGGTCTGGTAGGCCAGCACGCGGCCGGCGTCCACCCAGGCGCGCTGGGTGTCGAGCAGGCGCTGCACCGCCGGGTGCTCGATGATGAAGTCGGCCGCCTCGGCCGGGTTTTGCCGCACCGGGGCGCGCATCTGGCGGCGGTCGCGGGCGTAGGCGTCGGCCTTTTGCCAGGCCGCGTCGAGCAGGCCCACGCCCTGCAGTGCGACGTGCAGGCGTGCGGCGTTCATCATCAGGAACATGGCGTTGAGGCCCTTGCCCACCTCGCCCACGAGCCAGCCGGTGGCTTCGTCGAAGCGCATGACGCAGGTGGGGCTGCCGTGCAGGCCCATTTTTTCTTCGATGCGCTCGCACACGGCGGCGCTGCGGCTGCCGTCTTCGTAGAACTTGGGCACCAGGAACAGCGACAGGCCTTTGGGGCCGGGTGGGCTGTCTGGCAGGCGGGCCAGCACCAGGTGGACGATGTTGTCGGTCAGGTCGTGCTCGCCGCCGCTGATGAAGATTTTGGTGCCGCTGATTTGGTAGCTGCCGTCGGCCTGCGGCACGGCCTTGGTGCGGGCCAGCCCGAGGTCGGAGCCGGCGTGCGGTTCGGTCAGGCACATGGTGGCTAGCCATTCGCCGGTGGCCACTTTTTCCAGGTAGCGGGCTTGCAGTTCGGGGCTGGCGTGGTGCTTGATGCAGTCGTAGGCGCCGTGCAGCAGGCCGGGGGCCATGGTCCAGCCGTGGTTGGCGGCGCTGAGCCATTCGTACAGCACCATTTCCAGCACGGTGGGCAGGCCCTGGCCACCGTCTTCAGGCGCGCCCGACAGGGCCGGCCAGCCGGCCTGCCAGAAGGCCTGGTAGGCGTCGCGGAAGCCCGGGGGCATGGTCACCGCGCCGTCCTTCCACTGGGCGCCGATCTCGTCGCCGTCGCGGTTGAGCGGGGCCACCACCTCGCCCACGAACTTGCCGGCCTCTTCGAGCACCTGGCGCATCAGGTCGGGGTCGGCGTTGTCGGCCAGGGCCGGCAGCTCGGCCAGGGTGGCCGGGGCCTGCAGCACGTCGAACAGGATGAAGCCGATGTCTTCGGCACGGGGCTGGTAGTGGTTCATGGGTCGGAGGCGGTGCGGGTGGGGGTCAGCTGCAGAGGGCCTTGATGTCCTCGGGCACGGGGATGGCCTTGATGCGGTCCGGGTCGTCGGGGTGTTTGATGCAGAAGGCGCGGGTTTCCAGGCCTTCGCAGAGCACGGTGTCGCCGCGCATGACCACGTGTTTCTGGATCACGACCTTGTCGCGCCATTCGACGATGCTGGTGTGCACCTGCAGGCGTTCGCCGTAGGTGGCCGGGCGTATGAACTTGGTGTTGATTTCCAGCAGCGGGGTGCCGATGATGCCGCGCGTCTTGACCAATTCGCGCCAGGGCGGCACGCCGCATTTCACAAAGAAGTTGAGGGACGAGGCGTCCATCCACTTGCTGAAGTTGGGGAAGAAGACGATGCCGGCGGGGTCGCAGTCGCCGAACATCACGTCCACTTCGTACACAACGGTTTTGGCCATACACAAATCTTTCGGTTTTGTTTCAGGGATGCCGTGGAACCGGCTTGGCCGGGCCACTGGCATCGCCCCCTGGAGGGGGTGACGCACCGCAGGTGCGGCGCGGGGGTGGTCAACGAGGACTCATGCGCAGGGCACCGTCCAGGCGGATGGTTTCGCCGTTGAGGTGGCCGTTGCTGACGATGTGGCAGGCCAGTTCGGCGAACTCGCTGGGCTTGCCCAGGCGCGAGGGGAAGGGGATGCTGGCCGCCAGCGACTGCTGCACCGGCTCGGGCAGGGTGGCCATGAGCGGGGTGGCGAACAGGCCGGGGGCGATGGTGCAGACGCGGATGCCGTGCTGCGCCAGATCGCGCGCCATGGGCAGGGTCATGCCCACCACGCCGGCTTTCGACGCGCTGTAGGCCTGCTGGCCCACCTGGCCGTCGTAGGCGGCGACCGAGGCGGTGAACACCATGGCGCCGCGTTCGCCGTCCTCCATCGGGTCCAGCTTGGCGCAGGCGGCGGCGAACAGCCGGGCCACGTTGTAGGTGCCGATCAGGTTGACGTGGATGACCTTGGCGAAGTCCTCCAGCGGGGCGGCGGTGCCGTCCTTGCCGACCACGCGCTTGGCGGTGCCGATGCCGGCGATTTGCATGAGGATGCGCGCCGGGCCGTGGGCCGCGGCGGCCGCTTCGATGGCGGCCTGCACGCTGTCGGGGCTGGTGACGTCGCATTGCACCGCAATGCCGCCGATGTCGGCTGCCACGCGCTGGGCGTTGTCCAGGTTCACGTCCAGCACCGCCACTTTCGCGCCCAGGCGGGCGAGTTCGCGGGCGGTGGCCTCGCCCAAACCGGAGCCGCCGCCGGTGACGAGGGCTGCTTTGCCTTGAATGTCCATGGTGTCTGTCCTTAAAAAATCAGGCCGCGTCCGGGTTCTCGATCAGCAGCGCAATGCCCTGGCCGCCGCCCACGCAGGCGCTGGAGATGCCGTAGCGCAGGCCACTGCGGCGCAGTTCGCGCGCCAGAGTGAGGGTCAGGCGCACGCCGGTGCAGGCCAGCGGGTGGCCCAGCGCGATGGCGCCGCCGTTGACGTTGAGCTTGGCCAGGTCCAGGCCCAGTTCGCGGCCCACGGCGAGCGTCTGTGCACCCTGGGCTTCGTTGATCTCGAAGCGGCCAATGTCGGACAGTTGCAGGCCGGTGCGTTCCAGCAGCAGGCGGATGGCCGGCGCCGGGCCGATGCCCATGATTTCGGGCGGCACGCCCACAGCGGCCGCGGCCACCACGCGGGCGGCGGGCGTTTTGCCATTCGCTTTGGCGTAGGCGCCGGAGGTGACGATGCAGGCAGCGGCCGCGTCCACCAGCGCCGAACTGTTGCCGCCGGTCTGCACACCGCCTTCGTACACCGGCTTGAGCTTGGCCAGCACCTCCACGGGCGAAACGCGGGCGTGCGTGTCGCGGTCCACGCTGGTGACCTTGCCTTGCAGCTTGATGCCGCGCGGCTTCAGGCCTTCGACCTCGAATTTCTCGGTGACGACCGGCACGATTTCGCCGTCGAAGAAACCGGCTTCCTGCGCGGCCACGGCTTTGGCGAAGGAGTCGCTGGCGAACTGGTCCACGTCCTCGCGGCTGATGCCGTACTTCTTGGCCAGGTTCTCGGCGGTCTGGATCATGTTGATGCCGGCGGCCGGGTCTTTCAGGGCCTCCCACATGTAGTCCTTGAAGCCCACCGGCGCGCCCAGCTTGAAGCCGGTGCGGTGGTCAAACGCGGCGATGGGGTTGCGCGTCATGCTCTCGGTGCCCACCACCAGCGCGGCGTCGCAGGCCCCGGCCTCGATCTGCTCGCCGGCCTGGCGGAACAGCTCAAAGCCGGTGCCGCAGATGCGCTGCGCCATGATGGCCGGCACGTCTTGCGGCACGCCGGCGTACAGGCCGATGTGGCGCGGCAGGAAGAATTGGTCGAAGTCGCCGGGCGCCATGTTGCCGGTGATGACCGAGCCGATGTCGGCCGGCTTGACGCCGTTGCGGGCCAGCGCCTCGCGCGCGGCCTTGATGCCCAGGTCGGTGGGGGAAATGTGGCCGAGCGCGCCGCAGTAGTCCACCATCGGGGTGCGCACGCCGTCCAGCATCCACACGTCGTTGAAGGCGTTGAAAAATCCCTTGTGGGCCATGGTCGTTCCTTGTGAAAAATGGGGGCTCAGGCCTGCGGCTTGAGGATGTAGTGCAACTCGTCGGCGTGCAGCTTGGCCACGGTGTCGGCGCGGTGGCTGAGCACGGCGCGCTGGTTGATCGAACCTTTGTCGGTGATCTCGCCGCGGTCGATGGTGGGCGGGTCGGCCAGCAGGCACAGGCGGGCGATGCGGTTGGCGCTGCCGGTGGCGCTGCGGGCCAGTTCGTTGACGAGGGTCTGGAAACGGGCCAGCACCGCCGGGTGGTCGAGCACGTCGTGCAGCGAGGTGTCGTCCGGCAGGTCGCACAGTTCGCGCACCTTGGGGGTCGGGAACACCATGGCGCCGACCTCTTTCAGGTTCAGGCCGGTCAGCACCACGTCCTGGATGTAGGGGGCACCCGCGGCGATGATCTTGCCGCGCAGCGGGCCGACGCTGACGAAGGTGCCGGTGGCGAGCTTGAAGTCCTCGGCGATGCGGCCGTCGAACTTCAGGCCCTGGTGGGTGTCGGTCTCGTCGATCCACTTGACCGCGTCGCCGGAGCAGAAGAAGCCTTCTTCGTCGAAGGCCTCGGCGGTTTCGGCCGGGGCGCGCCAGTAGCCGGGGGTGATGTTGGGGCCGCGGTAGCGCACCTCGGTCTTGCCCTGCATGTCCACCAGCTTGACTTCCATGCCCGGCGTGGGCACGCCCAGGTCGCCGGCCTTGACGTTGGGGCTGGTGACGAACAGGCCGAAGGGGCCGGATTCGGTCATGCCCAAGCCCGAGGTCATGACGATGCGTTGGCCGATTTCGCGCTCCTCGCTCTCGTACAGGCTGTCCCACACCGGCTGGGCCAGGGCGGCGCCGGCGTAGAAGAACATCTTCACGCGCGACAGGAAGGTCCGGCGCAGCGTGTCGTCGGTCTTCATGGCGTTGGCGATGGCCTCGAAACCGGTGGGCACGTTGAAGTACACCGTGGGCGCCACCTCGCGCAGGTTGCGCAGGGTTTCGCCGATCAGTGCGGGCGTCGGCTTGCCGTCGTCGATGTACATGGTGCCGCCGTGGTAGAGCACCATGCCGAAGTTGTGGTTGCCACCGAAGGTGTGGTTCCAGGGCAGCCAGTCCACCAGCACCAGCGGGTCTTCCTGCAGCACCGGCATGGACTGGGTCATCTGCTGCTGGTTGGCGCACCACATGCGGTTGGTGTTGATGACCGCCTTGGGCAGCTTGGTGGAGCCGCTGGTGAACAGGAATTTGACGATGGTGTCCGCGCCGGTGCGGGCCATGGCCGTGTCCACCGCAGCGGTGGCGGGCGTGGCGGCCAGGTCGGCAAAGGCGGTGCTGGCGCGGCCGTCCAGCGCGCCTTCCACCAGCACCACCTCCACGCCGTCGCCGGCCACGGCCTGCAGCGCCTTGCCGTAGCGGGCCGCGTCGGTGGCGAAGAGCAGGCCCGGGGTCACGGTGCGCACCACGTGCTTGAGCTTGTCGTAGTCGGTGCTGACCAGCGAATAGGCCGGCGAGGTCGGCACGTAGGGCACGCCCGCCACCAGGCAGCCCAGGGCCAGCAGGGCGTGCTCGAGGCTGTTTTCACTGAGGATGGCCACCGGCCGTTCGGCGCTCAGGCCCCGGTCGATCAGGCCTTGCGCGATGCGCCGGGCGGTGGCCCAGGCCTCGGCATAGCTGATGTGGCGCCACTCGCCGCTGCCGGGCTGGCGGCGGGCCATCCAGGTGCGGTCGGGTGCGGCCTCGGCCCATTGGCGCAGGCGGTCGGCCAGGCGGTCGGGAAAGGGTTGCAGGGCCTGTTCGGCGTTCAGGTAGTGGGTGCCGACGGGGCCGTCTTTCAGCGTGACGCGCGTCACCCCGAAGGTGAGCGGGCGGAAGGGGGCGTTGCTCATGGTCTCTCTCTGCCGGGGTGTGGGGGTCAGGCTTTTTGCACCTTGGCGGCCTTGCCTTCCAGGAAGGCGCGCACGCGCGCCTTGGCCTCGGGCGCGGCCTGGGCGATGGAGGAAATCAGGGCTTCGGTGAAGAAGCCGTGGTCGCCCGGCTGTTCCGCGATGCGGGGCAGGGCGTGCATCAGCGCGAAGTTGGTCAGCGGGGCGTTGGTGGCGATGCGGGTGGCCAGCTCCAGGGCCTTGTCCAGGGCGGTGCCAGCAGGCACCACGTACTGCGACAGGCCGACGCGCTCGCCATCGACCGCGTTGTAGACGCGGCCGGTCAGCATCATGTCGGTCATGCGGGCCGCGCCGATCAGCTTGGGCACGCGCACCGAGCCGCCGCCGCCCACGAAGATGCCGCGCGTGCCTTCGGGCAGGGCGAAGAAGGTGGACTCGTCGGCCACGCGGATGTGGCAGGCGCTGGCCAGTTCCAGGCCGCCGCCCACCACCGCGCCGTGCAGGGCGGCCACCACGGGCACATTGCCCTTTTCCACGCAATCCAGCGCCTGGTGCCACATGCGCGAGTGGAAGATGCCTTCGCCGGCGTCACGCTCCTGCAGTTCCGACAGGTCCAGGCCGGCGCAGAAGTGGTCGCCCTCGCCGTGGATCACGGCAGCCCGGGCATTGGCCGGCAGGTTCTGGAAGGTGTCGCGGATGGCCAGGATCAGGCCGTCGCTCAGGGCGTTGCGCTTGGCCGGGCGGCACAGGCGCACCACGGCCACATCGCCGTGCATGGTCAGTTGCACGGCGTCGGTCGCGGGGGCGGCGTGGGAGTGGAGGGTGCTCATGGGAACCTTTGGGCTGAGGGGTGAATATAGTTATTAATAATAACTAAACGAAGGGAATTTGTCGCGGCATGAGTCCTAGGGTTTTCCCTGGGTTTGCGCGCAATTCGTTACCATTCAGAACTGTATGGTTGAATTTTGAGCGGATTTCTCCGACCTGCCATCGGGGAAAACCTGGGGCTCCCGACTTGCCGGTCCGGACCCCGGTCGGGGCCGGCTATCATCAAAGCCGCCATGACCACCGTCAGCCCCCCATCCCCCGCCGGCCGCCTGGGCGCCCGCGTCACCCTGTCGCCGCAAGACTGGCTGCGGGTGGCCGCCGACGTGTTGGTGGACAAGAGCGTGGAGGGGGTGCGCGTGGACGTGCTGGCCAAGACCTTGGGCGTCACCCGCGGCAGCTTTTACTGGCATTTCGTCGACCGGGACGACCTGTTGCAGCGCCTCTTGCAAGCCTGGAAGCAGACCCAGACCGAGCAGGTGATCGCCGCGCACAACCAGCAGGGGGTGGCGGTGCAGAGCGTGATCCACGAACTGGCCGCCTTGCCTTTCCATGGCGCCCGGGCCCAGCGTGGGGGCGCCATCGAGCTGGCGATCCGCGCCTGGGCGCGCCGCGACGAAATGGCCCGGGCCGTGGTGGACGAGGTCGATGCCATGCGCCTGCGCTACA
This sequence comes from Macromonas nakdongensis, assembly GCF_002837145.1. Taxonomy (GTDB): domain Bacteria; phylum Pseudomonadota; class Gammaproteobacteria; order Burkholderiales; family Burkholderiaceae_C; genus Macromonas_B; species Macromonas_B nakdongensis. The sequence goes on from NZ_NWMV01000027.1 coordinate 70,819, forward strand.
TCGAAGACTGCTTCCAGCGCCTGGGCTTTGGCCCCGTGCCGGCCCGCAACCGGGCCTTTCTGATGTACAGCTACATGCAGTCCGAATCGCTGTTCCGCGCCCAGGGCAGCGAAGAGGACAAGCAGCAGCGCCGCGATTTTGTCGAACGCCTGCTGACCCACCCCGCCTTGCCGTTCTGAGCCCCCTTCCTTTTTCCTGCTCCATGACCTTGCCCACCTGGCCCAGCCACCAGCCTTGGCCCGACGCGTCGCCGCCCCTCCTGACCGTGGCGGCCGACGTGGCCACCATCACCCTGAACCGCCCGGCGCACCGCAACCGCCTGCACGACGAGGACCTGCGCACCCTGCTGCAGCAGTTCGAAGCGGTCAACGACGACCCGCAGGTGCGGGTGCTGGTGTTGACCGCACGCACCCTGCCCACGGCGCGGGTCTTCAGCGCGGGTTACCACATCGGAGAATTCAACGAACAGGGGCATGCGCCCATGGCCTTCGAGCAGGTGCCCGACGCCCTGGCCCGGGTGCGGGCGCTGACCGTGTGTGCGCTGAGCGGCAGCGTGTTCGGTGGCGCCACCGACCTGGCCCTGGCCTGCGACTTCCGCATCGGGGTGGAGGGCATGGAGCTGCGCATGCCCGCCGCTGCGCTGGGCTTGCACTACTACCCCAGCGGCCTGCGCCGTTACGTGGCACGCCTGGGTCTGGGGGCCACGCGCCGCCTGTTTCTGCTGGCCGAAGCCACGCCGGCAGCCGAGCTGCTGGCCATGGGCTACCTCGACCGGCTGGTGGCGCCCGACGCCTTGCCCACGGCCGTGGCCGAGTGGGCCGACCGGGCTGCCGCCATGGCGCCGCTGGCCTTGCAGGGCATGAAGCAGACCATCCAGGAAATTGCCTGGGGCGAAGACAAGCTGGCCGACTGGCGCAGCCGCGAGGCCCTGACCCAGGGCAGCCGCGACTTTGCCGAAGGCCGCACTGCCTTTGCCGAACGCCGCGCACCGGTGTTCACGGGGCGCTGAGCGGCAGCCGGTTCAGTGCAACCGGCGCTGCTGCAGCGTCTGGGAGGGCAGTTCGCCGAAGCGCTCGCGGTAGCTCCGGGCGAACAGGCCGAGGTTCACAAAGCCCCAGTCGCCGGCAATGGACTGCACCGTGGCCGTGCCTTCGGCCAGCAGCAGTTCGGCGCGCACGCCTTGGAGGCGCTGCTCTTTGAGCGCGGCCATGGGGCTGGTGCCGCGGTAAGTGCGAAAAGCCTGGTTCAGGGTGCGCACGCTCACGCCCGCGGCGGTGGCCAGTTCGGTCAGCGTGGGGGCGTGCCGGGCGTGCTCGCGCAGGTGCCGTTCCGCCGCCAGCACGTGGCGCGGTGCCAGCCGGTAGGCGCTGGCATGGCTGGGTTGTTCGCGTTGCGCGCGCCACTGCGTCAGCAGGTGCACCCCCAGCATTTCTTCCAGGTGTTTGCCCAGGGGGCCTGTGGCCACAGCGTCGGGGTGTTCGGTCACGCACTGGCACAGGTAGTTCAGCAGCCCCAGCCAACTGGAGCCGGCCCCGCCCAGGCGGAACTTGAGCTGCCACAGCCGTTCGTCGGCGGGCTGGCCGAACCAGCGTTCGTGCAGCGCGGCCAGGGCGTCGTGCTCGAACGTCAGGTTGACCTGCAGGTGGTGCTCGTCGAAATCGACCCAGTAATGGGTGCGCGAGTTGTCCACCACGAAGGCGTCGCCCACACCGGTGTCGCTGAACGTGTGGGCTTCGGACCAATGGCGGGCGCTGCCCTGCAGGGTGGTCAGCACCATGCCGGTGCCGGTTTCGGAGGAAAAGTCGCGGATGTTCACCGGAATGCCGTATTTGAAGCGGCTCAGGGTGAAGTGGCCGATGCGGCAGGCGTCGAGCACCGAATCGGGCGTGCGGCTTTTGCCCAGGGGTGTCACGCGGTAGGGCATGTAGACCCGGTCGGACCATTGTCGGATGTCGTCCCAGTCGCGCGAGGCCACCAGCCGGTGCCGCGCACTCGGCTGGCCCAGGTGGTCGCGCACCAGCACGTGGCGGATGCTGTCCATGTGTGCTCGTCTCCTCTGCGGCGGCAGTCGGGGCGGGCCCATGCCCGCCCCGACTGCCGCGTCAGCGCAGATGGTAGACGGTGGTTTCGAATTCGACAAACCCGGGGTAGGAGGCCGCGTCCTGGAATGGCAGGATCTGGCTGGCCCAGTAGCCCCCGATGCCGTTCTGGCGGTCGATCCAGTAGTACAGGTTGGCCAGGCCGGCCCACATGAGCGAGCCGGCTGGGCGGCCGGTGGGCGCGGTGCCGCGGTTGACCATGAAGGTGTAGCCCCAGCCTTTGTCGTCGCCGGGGAAGAACTCGCCGGCGTTGCTGAGCGAGGGGATGGAGCTGGTCCAGCCGGTGGCGGACAGGCCCAGGTCGGCCAGGCCGTCACGCGCCATGGCGGCCACGGTGTCGGCGCGCAGTACCCGCCCGTGTTCGCCCATGCCGTCGTTGAGGATCATGCGGATGAACTTCATGTATTCGCCCACGGTGGCGTACAGACCGTGGCCGCCGCAGTCCATGGCCGGCGGCTGTGGCAGCACCAGGTCGGGCAGGGGGGTGAGCAGGCCATTGGCCGCGCGGTCGTGGAGGGTGACGCGACGCTGTGCCATCGACTCGCTCAGGGTGAAGCCGATGTCGCACATGCCCAGGGGCTGGAAGATGCGTTCCTGCATCACTTCGCCCAGGCGCTTGCCGCGCAGTCGTTCGACAATGCGCCCGACCCAGTCGATGTTGACGCCGTAGGTCCAGCGTTCGCCGGGGTCGTGCAGCAGCACGGTGCGCACCGAATCGAAGGTGCAGGACACCACGGTGGGGATGCCTCGGGCGTTGCGGAAAGCCAGGTCGTCGTGGCTGAAGAATTCGTAGCACAGGCCACTGGTGTGCAGCATCAGGTCGTTGACGGTGATGCGGCGCTTCGGGGCGCGCGTCTTGGGCTGGCCCGCGGCATCGAAGCCGTCGAGCACCTGCAGTTCGTCGATCTCGGGCACGTAGCGCCCGGCCGGATCGTCCAGCCGCAGGGCACCTTCTTCCACCAATTGCATCAGGCAAACGCCGGCCAGTGCCTTGGTGGTGGAGAAGATGGCGAACACCGAATCGGTCGTCATCGGGCGGTCCTGGCCCAGCTCGCGCGTGCCGGCAGCGCCTTCGTAGAGGTTGCCCTGGCGGTCGGTGACCATGGCGACCACGCCGGGGGAGCCCCCGTGGCGTTCGACGTTCTGGCGCAGGACCGAGTCCAGGGCGGCGGTGAGGCGAGGGTGTGTCATGTTGTCTCCTGTGAGGCGGTGCCTGGGAGACTTGCGTGGCGGCCCGCCCTTTTGTCCGGGGTGCAAGTCCGGGCCCAGTCTAGGCCGTTGCCTGCGGTCAGACTGTTCGGTTCTGGCAGTCGGCTGTTCGCCTCTGGCAGATCGTGCGTGGCCGGGCTCTGCGTGCGGTGCTTGAGGGAGCTTGGTCAGGCCCCGGGTCGGGCGCCCAGGCGTTGCGACAGGTGTTGCCCCACGGCCCGCAGCGCTTCGGTCTGGGCACTGTGCTCCGCCAGGTCGAGCATGGCGCTGGGGCCGATGGCGGCGATGGCCAGCACCAGCCGCCCGAAACCGTCGAACACCGGCACCGCCATGGCGCTGATGCCGGGCAGCAACTCGTCGCGCACCCGGGTCATGCCGGCGCGGCGGATCTCGGCCAGCTCGGCGGCAAAGGCCGGCTCGTCCAGGGCGCCGGCCAGGCCTTCTCGGGCCAGCGCGGCGGCGATGTCGGCCTGCGGCCCGAAAGCCGCAAAAATCTTGCCGGTGCCGGTGTGCCGCAGCGAGGCCGGGGTGCCGTGCCGCATGGCCACGTGCACCGCGGTCGGGCCTTCTTCCACGCGGATGATGATGGGCCCGTCCACCCCCCAGACGGCGGCCGACACGGTGCAGCCCACGCGCTGCGCCAGCGCGGGCAGTTCGGCGATGGCCAGCCGCACCGGGTCCACCTGCTGCAGGCCGATCAGGCCCAGCTGCAGGGCCAGCGGCCCCAGCCCGTAGTGGCCGCTGACCGGGTCCTGCTCGATCAGCCCCAGCTTGCCGAAGCTCACCAGATAAGGGTGGGCCTTGGCGGCCGTCATGTCGGCCGCGCGCGCCAAGTCCTTCAGGGCCATGCGCCGGCCGGTGCGGGCCAGGGCCTTGAGCAGCTGGCCGCCCACCTCCACGCTCTGGATGCCGCGCGAGGGCCGCGCCTCGGTGTCTTCGGTGGCGTCGGCCGGTGCTGGGGGTTTCTCCGTGTGCATGGGGCGATTGTGCCGCCGCGCGCCGCCACTTTCGGGGAGCTTCGGGTTTTTACTTAAACAAATCCGTTTGTCATCGGCGAATATTTTGGGTACCATCGCGGCCATCGATTCAAATCAAACGCGTTTGTTATTGTTGAATTTTCAAGGAGCCTCCGCATGAGTACCAAAACCTTCGCCTCCGCCGCCGACCTGGAAGAAAAGAAAGTCACGTTCGAGAAACTCTCCGAGCACGCCTACGCCTACACCGCCGAGGGCGACCCGAACACCGGCATCATCATCGGCGACGACGCGGTGATGGTGATCGACACCCAGGCCACGCCGGTGATGGCGCAGGACGTGATCCGCCGCATCCGCGAGGTGACCGACAAGCCCATCAAGTACGTGGTGATGAGCCACTACCACGCGGTGCGCGTGCTGGGCGCCAGCGCCTACATGGCCGAAGGCGGCGAGCAGATCATCGCCAGCCGCGACACCTACGACCTGGTGGTCGAGCGCGGCGAGTTCGACAAGGCCAGCGAAATCGGCCGCTTCCCGCGCCTGTTCCAGAACGTGGAAAGCGTGCCCGAGGGCCTGACCTGGCCGACCATGACCTTCGAAGGCAAGATGAGCGTGTGGCTGGGCAGCCTGGAAGTGCAACTGATCCAACTGGGCCGTGGCCACACCAAGGGCGACACCGTGGCCTGGATTCCGTCAGAAAAAATCCTGTTCAGCGGCGACCTGGTGGAGTTCGACGCCACCCCCTACGCCGGCGACGCCTACTTCAGCGACTGGCCGCAGACGCTGGACAACGTGGCCGCGCTGCAGCCCGAAAAGCTGGTGCCCGGCCGTGGCGCCGCCTTGACCACGCCCGAACAGGTTCAGGCCGGCCTGCAGGGCACGCGCGATTTCATCAAGGACCTGTACGCCAGCGTGCAGGCCGGTGTCGCTGCCGGCAAGGACCTGCGCGCCGTCTACGAAGACACCTTCGCCCAGCTGCAGCCCAAGTACGGCCACTGGGTCATCTTCAACCACTGCATGCCCTTCGACGTGACGCGCGCCTACGACGAGGCCACCGAGCACCAGCACCCCCGCATCTGGACCGCCGAGCGCGACCGCCAGATGTGGCTGGCCCTGGAAGGCTGAGGCCGCCACCGCCGGGGTGCGCCGCCGTCTGACGGCCCCCTGGTACAGCCCGAGCGATCGGGCCCTTTCACCCACCGCTGCTTGCACCGCCCCGGGTCGAACCCCGGGGCGGCGGGCAGTGCTGCGCCCCTTACCGTCTCCACCCCAGCAGAGGACACCATGCCCGCCCTTGACGCCTCCAGTTTTCCCTTCCGTGGCCCCGGTGAAGCGGTGCAGGCCATCGAATTCCCGTACCGCCGTTCGCCCGACCAGGACGCGCCCACCCCGGTGCGCCACCCCATCGTGGTGGTGGGCGCCGGCCCGGTCGGCCTGACCCTGGCCATCGACCTGGCCCAGCGCGGCCAGCCGGTGGTGGTGCTGGACAACGACCACAAGCTCTCCATCGGCTCGCGCGCGCTGTGTTTTGCCAAGCGCACGTTGGAAATCTGGGACCGCCTCGGCGTGGGCGACCCGATGGTGGACAAGGGCGTGTCGTGGAACGTCGGCAAGGTCTTTTTCAAAGACCAGCAGCTCTACCAGTTCAACCTGCTGCCCGAAGCCGCGCACGAGCGCCCGGCCTTCATCAACCTGCAGCAGTACTACTGCGAGGCTTATCTGGTCGAGCGTGCGCTGCAGTTGCCCCTGATCGACATCCGCTGGGGCAACAAGGTCACGGGCCTGAACGCACGCGACGACGGCGCCCTGCTGACCATCGACACCCCCGAGGGGGCTTACACGCTGGACGCCGCCTGGGTGCTGGCCTGCGACGGCTCTCGCTCGCCGCTGCGCGGCCTGATGGGGCTGGAGAGTAAGGGCCGCATCTTCCAGGACCGCTTCCTCATCGCCGACGTGAAGATGACCGCGGACTTCCCGACCGAGCGCTGGTTCTGGTTCGACCCGCCTTTCCACCCCCACCAGAGCGTGCTGCTGCACCGCGAGCCCGACAACGTCTGGCGCATCGACTTCCAGCTCGGCTGGGACGCCGACCCGGAAGAAGAAAAGAAGCCCGAGCACATCATTCCGCGCGTCAAGGCGCTGCTGGGCAAGGACGTGGATTTCACCCTGGAGTGGGCCAGCGTTTACACCTTTGCCTGTCTGCGCATGGACCGCTTCGTCCACGGTCGGGTGGTGTTTGCGGGGGATGCCGCCCACGGCGTGTCGCCCTTCGGCGCCCGCGGCGCCAACAGCGGCGTGCAGGACGCCGACAACCTGGCCTGGAAGCTGGACTGGCTGCTCAAAGGCTGGGCCGGCCCCGAACTGCTGGCCAGCTACGGTCCCGAGCGCGAGTACGCGGCGGACGAGAACATCCTCAACTCCACCCGCGCCACCGACTTCATCACGCCCAAGAGCGAGATCAGCCGCTTGTTCCGCGACGCCACGCTGGACCTGGCGCGCGAGCACGACTTTGCCCGCCGCCTCGTCAACAGCGGGCGCTTGTCGGTGCCGGCCACGCTGCACGGTTCCCGCCTGAACACGGCGGACGTGGACACCTTTGCCGGCAAGATGCAGCCTGGCGCGCCGCTCACCGACGCCCCGGTGCAGCGCGCCGATGGCCGCGCCAGCTGGCTGTTGCGCGAAACCGCCGCAGACTTTACCCTGCTGGTATTCGGCCCCGTGCCGGTCTGGGCGCATGGCCTGCCCCATGTCACCCCCATCGCCATTGGGCAGGATTTGAAGGATGTGCAGGGCCTGGTGCAGCAGCGGCTGGACGCCACGCCCGGCACCGCCTACCTGCTCCGGCCCGACCAGCACGTGGCCGCGCGTTGGCGCCAGCCCACCGAAGCCGCGGTGCGCGCCGCCCTGGCCACCG
>NZ_NWMV01000028.1 GCF_002837145.1 Macromonas nakdongensis
TACGTGTTCCCGGGCGGTGGCATCGATGCGGCCGACGCGGCGGCCCACGCCCGGGCCAGCCGCCGCGCCAGCCAGAGCGACACGCACCTGACCCAGGCGATCGCCGCCATCCGCGAGAGCTTCGAGGAACTCGGCGTGCTGCTGGCCCGCCACGCCGACGGCCGCTGGGCCGGGGCCAACGACATCGCCGCACTGGACCGCCACGCCCCCTTGGCCGCCCAATGCGCCGCGCGCGGCCTGACCCTAGCCGCCGACCAGGTTTTCGTGCTGGCGCACTGGATCACCGACCGCGACCTGCCGCGCCGCTTCGACGTGCCCTTTCTGGTGGCGCGCATGCCCGCCGACCAGACCCCGGTGGCCGACGAGCGCGAGCAGTTCGAGCCGGTCTGGGTGCGCCCGGCCGACGCCCTGGCGCGCCACGCGGCCGGCGACTTTTACATCATCTTCCCCACCATCCGCACGCTGGAGCGGCTGCAAGGCTTTGCCACGGTGGACGCGGTGCTGCAGGCCTGCGCCGCCACCGAGCAGCCGCTGTGGACCAGCTGCCCGCGCGCCGGCTGGCTGGCCGGGCAAGAAGCCCGCTACATGGAGCAAGAGGCCCCGTTCGGCGAGCTGGCGCTGGTCTGCCCCGACGGCCAGATGGACCACCACCTCGACTGGCAGAGCGACCACCCGGTGGCGCTGCTGAAAAACGTCCAACGCCTGACCGCGCCCAACCCCGGCTTCATGACTGGCCCCGGCACCAACAGCTACCTGGTGGGCGACCCCAGCAGCGGCCACATCGCCATCGACCCCGGCCCGGCCGACGAGGCCCACCTGGAACGCCTGTGGCGTGCCGCCGGCGGCGACATCCGCCACATCGTCTGCACCCATTCGCACCCCGACCACTCACCCGGTGCCGCCCACCTGCAGGCCCTGTGCGTGCGCGGCGGCCGGCCGGCCCCGCCGATCCTGGGCCTGGCCAGCGCCGCCACCTCGCGCGCCGACAGCCGCTTCACGCCCGAGCGCGAACTGGCCGACGGCGAACGCCTGGTGCTGCGCAGCGCCGACGGCCAGACCACCCACACCCTGCGCGTGCTGCACACCCCCGGCCACGCCGCCAACCACCTGTGCCTGGTGCTGGAAGAAGACGGCCTGCTGTTCAGCGGCGACCACATCCTCAACGGCAGCACCACCGTCATCGACCCGCCCGACGGCAACATGGACGCCTACCTGCAATCGCTCGAAAAACTGCGCACCGCCTGCGAAACGGGTGGTATCGACTTCATCCTGCCCGCGCACGGTTACGTGCTGGGCAACGCACCGCAAGCCATTGCCCAACTCGCGCAGCATCGGCTCCAGCGCGAGGCCAAGATCGCCGCTGCCATGCGCGCCCGGCCCCACGGCAGCCCCGACGACTGGGTGGCCCAGGCCTACGACGACGTGCCCGAACGCCTGTGGCCGGTGGCCAAGCGCTCGCTGCTGGCGCACGTCGAACGCATCCAGAGCCTGGGGGGCTTCAATGTCTGACCCGAACCGCCGCGCCGAGGGCGATCGCCTGGCCAAGCGCGTGGCCGCGCTGCACGGCTGCTCGCGCGGCGACGCGGAGCGGCTGATCGAAGGCGGCTGGGTGACGGTGAATGGCACCGTGGCCGACGACCCGGCGCAGCGGGTGACCGACGAGGCCGTGGCGGTGGCCCCTGGCGCGACGGCAGCACCCCTGCAGGCCGTGACACTGGTGTGGCACAAGCCGGCCGGCGTGGCCTTGGCGCCGGACCAGCCCCTGACCGGCCTGCTGGCCCCGAACGACACGCTGCGCCCCTGGCACCTGAAGCATCTGCGCTGCGTCAGCCCCATGCCGGCGGCCAGCACCGGCCTGGCGGTGTTCGCCCAAAGCCCGGGCGTGCTGCGGGTGTTGCGCGAAGACGGCCCGCTGCTGGAACACGAATGGATGCTGGACCTGCCCGGCGCCGTGGGGCCGGACGTGCTGGCGCGGCTGGACCAGCGCAAAGCCGAGATGGCCTGGGGGCCGCGCACCCCCAGCCTGAAACTGAGCGTGGGCAGCCAGAGCCCCGAACGCACCCGCCTGCGCCTGGCGGTGAAAACCTACACCCCGCAGCGCCTGCCGAATTGGCTGCGCAGCGCCGGCCTGCAGGCCACGCTGCTGCACCGGCTGCGGCTGGGCCGGGTGGCCCTGGGCGCCCTGCCGGTGGGCGGCTGGCGCGTGCTGGGCGTGCACGAGCGTTTCTGAATAAAGTGTGAAGTCTGCCGATACGCCGGATTCTGTGCATTGGGCCGTTCTTGCGAACGGCCCAACGTGACCGCCATTCCTCTGGGCCATGGGTCGCCCCAATGGCTCGGTGCCACCTACCCGCCAGCTCGCCTTGCGGAACCACAAGGTCGAGAGAGGTCGCCCTTCTCCCGTGGCTGGCCTACTTGGTGTTGCTGCGCGCAGAGATTGCCCGTTTCACCCCCCAGGCTCCTGCCGCTCGCAAGCGGTTGGTCCCCGGGGACTCGTCTCTGTTGCTCTGATCCTCACCTCGCGGTGGAGAGCCGTTAGCTCCTGCGCTGTCCTGTGCAGTCCGGACGTTCCTCCAGTGCGGCCTTTCGGCGCTTGCACCAGCGGCGGTCTGGCAAACTTCACCCCCGCATTATCCCCCATGCGGCACCGGGCCGCTTGCCAGCGCGGCCGCCAGCGGCCATGATGCGAGCCAACGACCGACCCGTCAGGCTTGCATGCCGCCCTCGCCCGCCGCCGCCCGTCCCGCCCCTGTCTACGCAGGCAAGCACCGCTATTCCCTCAAGACCAGCCTGCTGGTGTTGGCGGCGCTGTGCGTGCTGCCGGCAGCCATTGTCAACGCGTGGCTGCTTTACAACCAGTTCGAGCTCAAGCGCAACCAGGCCGAACAAAGCACCCTGCTGCTGGCGCGCCAGGTCGTGGCCGACTTGGACAACGAGCTGTCGGCCATCGAGTCGGCGCTCAAGGTGCTGGCCACCGCGCCCGAACTGCTCACCGACGACCTGCCCGGCTTCCACCGCCGCGCCCGCGAAGCGCTGGTGGCGGGCACCGTGTACAACTACATCCTGACCGACCGGCTCGGGCGCCAGGTGCTCAACACCCTGGTGCCGCCCGGCCAGCCGCTGCCGGCCACCGGCACCCCGGCGCAGCTCGACCGGGTGTTCACCGACGGCACCACCGTGCTGACCGACCTGTTCGTCGGCCCGGTCACCCAGCGCCACGCGCTGGCCATGGGCGTGCCAGTGCGGCGCCAGGGCGAGGTGGTGTACAGCCTCAACATTGGCCTGGCGCCCGAGCGCCTCAACGCCCTGCTGGCGCGCCAGGCCCTGCCCGAGGGCTGGCTGATCGCCATCCTGGACGGCACCGGCACCATCGCCGGCCGTTCGCGCGAAGCGCAGCGTTTCGTCGGCGAGCCGGCGGTGCCATCCCTGCGCGCGGCGCTGGCGGCGGCCCCCGAAAGCCAGCTGCGCCTGCCCACCAAAGAGGGGCAGATGGCCTACACCGCAGTGAAGCGCTCGGCGCGCTGGGGCTGGGGCGTGGCGGTGGGGGTGCAGGAAGACACGCTGCACGCCGCCATCGGCCCGCTGGTGTGGCGGGTCGCCGGCATCACCGTGCTGGTGTTGGGCAGCGGCCTGCTGCTGGCCCTGGGGCTGGCTCGGCGGGTGCTGGCCACGGTGCACGACATCAACGCCGCGGCCAAGGCCCTGAGCACCGGCGAGGCGATGGCCATTCCCGAGGTGCAGTTCCGCGAGGCCGAGGCCGTGGGCGAGGCCCTGCGCCAAGCCGCCCAGGCCATGCGCCAGGTCACCTTCGCCGCCCAGCACGACCCGCTGACGCAACTGGCCAACCGCGCCATGTTCACCGAGATCGCCCAACGCCAGCTGGCCGCGAGCCAACGCAGCGGCCAGCCGCTGGCGCTGGTGGCGATCGACCTCGACCACTTCAAGGACGTGAACGACTCCCAGGGCCACGCGGTGGGCGACGCGGTGCTGGTGGAGGCCGGGCGCCGCATCGAACTGGCGGTGCGCCAGAGCGACACGGTAGCGCGGCTGGGCGGCGACGAGTTCATGGTGCTGCTGGGCGCCACCGACCCGGCGCACGCGCGGGCCACGGCCGAGCGCATCGTGGAGGCGCTGTCCCAGCCCTACCCGATGACGCCGTGCCCGGTGTCGGCCAGCGCAGGAGTGGCGCTGCACCCGGCCCACGGCGCCACGCTGCAGGCGCTGGTCGCGGCGGCCGACCGCGCCCTCTACCAGGCCAAGGCCCAGGGCCGGCACTGCGCCCGCATGGCCACAGCGGATTCCGTATCATCCACCCCCTCCGTTGCTTGATGACCACGAGCCCGCCATGATCCGCCTGTCCGAACTGAAGCTGCCCCTGTCCGCCCTGCCGGTGGAGGCGCGCCGCGCCGCCGATGCCCCCACCGAAACCGAGGCCGACCGCGCCCCCCCGCCCCACCCCGTGGCCGCGCTGCGCGCCCTGGCTGCGCAGGCCCTGGGCTTAGCCGACAGCGACCTCGCCGGGTTGCAGGTGTTCAAGCGCAGCTTCGACGCCCGCAAGGCCGAGCTGCTGGCGGTCTACATCGTCGATGTGACCCTGGCCGACCCCGCGCATGAAGCGGCGCTGCTGGCCCGGTTCGCCCAGCACCCCCACATCCAGCCCACGCCCGACATGGCCTGGCACGCGCCCGCCCACGCCCCGGCTGGCTGGCCGGCGGACGAAGCCGAGCGCCCAGTGGTGGTGGGCTTTGGCCCCTGCGGTATCTTCGCCGCGCTGGCGCTGGCGCAAATGGGGCTGAAGCCCATCGTGCTGGAACGCGGTCGCCCGGTGCGCCAGCGCACCAAGGATACCTGGGGCCTGTGGCGCAAGCAGGTGCTCACACCCGAGTCCAACGTGCAGTTCGGCGAGGGTGGCGCGGGGCTGTTTTCCGACGGCAAGCTCTACAGCCAGATCAAGGACCCGCGCTTTCTGGGCCGCAAGGTGATGCAGGAATTCGTGGCCGCCGGCGCCCCGCCCGAAATCCTCTACATGGCCCACCCGCACATCGGCACCTTCAAGCTGGTGAAGGTGGTGGAGGCGCTGCGCGACCAGATCACCGCGCTGGGCGGCGAAATCCGATTCCAGCAGCGCGTGACCGGGGTGCTGCTGGACGACACCCCGGGTGCCCCTACCCCCGAGGGCTGGGCCCCCAAACGCCTGCGCGGCCTGCGGGTGCAGGACCTGGCCACCGGCACCGAGCACGAGCTGCCCTGCCAGCAGGTGGTGCTGGCCCTGGGCCACAGTTCGCGCGACACCTTCGCCACGCTGCACGACGCCGGTGTCTACCTGGAACCCAAGCCGTTCTCCATCGGCGTGCGCATCGAACACCCGCAAAGTGTGATCGACCGCGCGCGCTGGGGCAAACACGCCGGCCACCCGCTGCTGGGCGCGGCCGACTACAAGCTGGTGCACCACGCGGCCAACGGGCGTGCGGTCTACAGCTTCTGCATGTGTCCGGGCGGCACGGTGGTGGCCGCCACCAGCGAGCCGGGCCGGGTCGTCACCAACGGCATGAGCCAGTATTCGCGCGCCGAGCGCAACGCCAACGCCGGCATGGTGGTCAACATCGACCCGCCCGACTACCCGCTGGATGCCCTGGCCTGGACCGCCGCCTTCGGCGACGCCGCCGGCCCGCGCTACGCCGCCCAAGCCCAGGCCCTGCACGCCCAGGGCCGCACCCACCCCCTGGCCGGCGTGGTCTACCAGCGCCAGCTGGAAAGCCGCGCCTTCGAAGTGGGCGGCCGCAACTACGAAGCCCCCGGTCAGCTGGTGGGCGACTTTTTGGCCGCCCGGCCATCGACGCAATTCGGCGGGGTGCAGCCCTCGTACAAACCCGGCGTGAAGCTGGGCGACCTGGCCCAGGTGCTGCCCGGCTACGCGGTGCAGGCCATGCGCGAGGCCCTGCCCGCCTTTGGTCGCAAGATCCGAGGCTACGACATGGCCGACGCGGTGATGACCGGGGTGGAAACCCGCACCTCGTCGCCGCTGCGCATCACCCGCGGCGACGATTACCAGAGCCTGAACGTGCGCGGCCTGTACCCGGCCGGCGAAGGCGCGGGTTACGCCGGCGGCATTTTGTCGGCGGGGGTGGACGGCCTGCGGGTGGCCGAGGCGGTGGCCTGCCATGCGCTCGGGCTGCAGGCCCCGCCACCAGACCGGGGCGCCAAAGCCGCCTTGAATTACGGCTGAACCCCAACCCAGCCAACCCACAAAAAAAGCCTGCGCAGCGGGATCGCTGGCAGGCTTGGTCCAGAAAGGCTGAAGCGTCAGCCTTGCTGCAAGGCCTGGATGCGCTCTTCGATCGGCGGGTGAGTGGAAAACAGCTTGCCCAGGCCACCGGCGATGCCCATGGCGGCCATGCTCTTGGGCAACTCGCCCGGATGCACGCCGCCCAGGCGGGCCAGGGCATTGATCATGGGCTGCTTGCGGCCCATCAGGGCGGCGGCACCGGCGTCGGCGCGGAACTCGCGCTGGCGGCTGAACCAGGCCACGATGATGGCGGCCAGGAAACCCAGCACGATGTCCATGACGATGGTGGTGACCATGTAGCCCAGGCCCGGCCCGGAGTTTTCGCTGTCGCCCTTGCGCAGGAAGCTGTCCACCGCGTAACCAATGACCCGACTCAGGAACACGACGAAGGTGTTCATCACGCCCTGGATCAGGGTCATGGTCACCATGTCGCCGTTGGCGATGTGGGCCACCTCGTGGCCGATCACGGCCTCCACCTCTTCGCGCGTCATGTTGCGCAGCAGACCGGTGGACACCGCCACCAGGGCCGAGTTCTTGAAGGCGCCGGTGGCGAAGGCGTTGGGGTCGCCCTCGAAAATGGCGACCTCGGGCATGCCGATGCCGGCCTTGTCGGCGAATTTCTGCACGGTCTGGACGATCCAGGCCTCGTCGGCGTTGCGCGGCTGGTCGATGACCTGTGCCCCGGTGCTGAACTTGGCCATGGGCTTGGAAATGAGCAGCGAGATGAAGGCGCCGCCGAAGCCAACGATGAGCGAGAAGCCGGCCAGCGCCGTCAGGTTCAGGCCGTTGGCGGTGAGGAAGCGGTCCACCCCCAGAATGCGGGTGGTGATCAACAACACAGCCATGACGGCCAGGTTGGTCAGAACCAGCAGGATGATGCGTTTCATGTCAGTGGTGACTCCAATGTGTAGACAGGCATCCGACCGCGGCGGGGTGCGGAGGTTCCCGCCCTGCGGTCGTTGCCAGTCATCATATAAGGCCGGTGGCCCGGCGTCTCAAGTGGGGCTTTGCGGGCGCGGGGGCCGGAACACGCCGGTGTCGGCGTAAAAGCCGGGGTCTTCGTTGGCGGGCCACCAGCCGGGGATGCCCAGCACGGGCAAAGGCGTGAAGGGCTTGGTGGCCAGCCAGTCGGGCGTGAGTTGCGCGGCCAGCCAAGCATCCCAGGGGTGAGGGCCCTGACCGGGGTCGGGCGCCAAGCCGGTCGGCACCGGCAGGCACAGCACATGAGCGGTGATGGACTTGTAGGGCACCACCAGCTTTTCGGTCAGGGCGTGGCCGAAGGTGACGGCCGTCGCCTGCGCCCAGAGCGGGCGCAGGGCGGCGAACAGGCGCGGCCAGTCGCGCACCCGCAAAGCCTGCCACAGCGGTTCGGGCGCCTGCAGCAGCAGGGCGTTTTCGTCGAACAGGGTGAGCGCGTCGCGCAACGGACCGCGCGTGGCCTGCACCCCCCCGGACTGGTCGATAGCCGCCGCCTGCAGCGCGTTCAAACGCCGCTTGGTCTGCGGAAAGCGCATCCAGCACAGGGCGTTGAACAGGTCGTGCAGGTTGTCGCGCGTGGGCACGCCACCGGTGGCAAAGATGTGGCTTTCGTAGGCCACGCCTTCGGGCAACTCCGACTGGGGGATGAAGCGGACCGGGGCACCGCCCAGCGCGTTGAGGGCCCGAGGCAAATCGGAAGGCACCGCCTCGGGCGCCACCCCGCGGCCTGGCCCACACCAGGGCCGCTGCCAAGGGGTGGTCCAGTCGATCACGCAGGCGTTCAGACCAGTTTCCAGGGCAGGGCCTCGCCCGCGCGCAGGGGCTTCAACTCGGCCTCGCCAAAGGCGAAGGACTCGGGCGGGGTCCAGCTCTCTTTGCGCAGGGTGATGGTGCCGCGGTTGCGCGGCAGGCCGTAAAAGTCGGCGCCGTAGAAGCTGGCAAAGCCTTCCAGTTTGTCGAGCGCACCGGCGGCGTCAAAGGCCTCGGCGTACATCTCCATGGCAGCGTGGGCGGTGTAGCAGCCGGCGCAGCCGGTGGCGTGTTCTTTCAGGTGGGCCGGGTGCGGCGCGCTGTCGGTGCCCAGGAAGAACTTCGGCGACCCGCTGGTGGCCGCCGCCACCAGGGCCTGGCGGTGGGTTTCGCGTTTGAGCACCGGCAGGCAGTAGTAGTGCGGGCGGATGCCGCCGGTGAAGATGGCGTTGCGGTTGTACAGCAGGTGGTGGGCGGTGATGGTGGCGCCCAGGTTCGCGTCGGCCTCGGCCACGTAAGCGGCCGCTTCTTTGGTGGTGATGTGCTCCATCACGATCTTCAGGCCGGGGAAGTCGCTGCGCAGGGGTTCGAGCTGCTGTTCGATGAACACCGCTTCGCGGTCGAACAGGTCGATGTCGGGGCTGGTGACTTCGCCGTGCACCAGCAGCAGCACGCCTTCGCGCTGCATGGCTTCCAGGGTTTTGTAGGTCTTGCGGATGTCGGTGACGCCGGCGTCGCTGTTGGTGGTGGCGCCGGCCGGGTACAGCTTGCAGGCCACCACGCCGGCCGCCTTGGCGCGGGCGATCTCGTCGGCCGGCAGGTTGTCGGTCAGGTACAGCGTCATCAGCGGCTCGAAGTCCACCCCGGCCGGCACCGCGGCCTGGATGCGGGCCTTGTAGGCCAGCGCCTGCTCGGCGGTGGTCACCGGCGGCTTCAGGTTGGGCATGACGATGGCGCGGCCAAACTGGGCGGCGGTGTGCGGCACCACGGTGCGCAGGGCGGCGCCGTCGCGCACGTGCAGGTGCCAGTCGTCGGGGCGGGTGAGGGTGATCTGTGTGCTCATGGCGGGGGATTTTCGCACCGTCGCCCGCGCAGCAGGTGGTGCACCGATCGGTCGGGATAATACCGGCCATGACCGAACACCCGACTTCCACAGTCTCCACGCCGCGCCGGCGGCTGGAAGACTGGCTCACCGTGGCCACGATGGCCGCGCTGGCGTTGATCACCTTCGCCAACGTGCTGGTGCGTTATTTCACCGACGCCTCCTTCGCCTGGACCGAGGAAATCTCCATCTTCCTGATGATCGTGCTGGCCCTGGTGGGCGGCTCGGCGGCGGTGCTGCGCGAGAGCCACATCCGCATCGAATTTTTCGCCGACGGCGGCAGCGAGCGCCGGCAACGGGCGCTGGCCCAGTTCGGCGCGCTGATGGTGGCGCTGCTGTTCATCGCCATCGCGGTGTTGAGCGTGCCGGTGGTGTGGGACCACTACCGCTACGAGGAAACCTCGCCCGGCATTGGGGTGCCGCAGTGGTGGTATTCCATCTGGCTGCCGGTGTTCAGCGCCCTGATCGCCGCGCGCGCCGTGCAGGTGCTGGTGCGCAAGGCCCGCCGCACGCCCGGGGGTGACGCATGATCGCCACCGTGTTGTTCGTGCTGTTCATCGGCACCATGCTGGCGGGGGTGCCGATCGGCGCCGCGCTGGGCCTGGCCGGCACCGCCGCCATCGCCCTGGCCAACGCCGACACGCCCTGGTTCGGCCTGCTGGCCGTGCCGCAGAACTTCTACGCCGGCCTGGGCAAGTACCCGCTGCTGGCGATCCCAATGTTCGTGCTGGTGGGTTCGATTTTCGACCGCTCCGGCGTGGCGCTGCGCCTGGTGAACCTGGCCATTGCCATCGTCGGCCGTGGGCCGGGCATGCTGCCGCTGGTGGCGATCGCCGTGGCCATGTTCCTGGGCGGCATTTCGGGCTCGGGACCAGCCACCGCCGCCGCGGTGGGCGGCGTGATGATCGCTGCCATGGCGCGCGCCGGCTACCCGGGGGCCTACTCGGCCGCGGTGGTGGGAGCGGCGGCGGCCACCGACATCCTGATCCCGCCCTCGGTGGCCTTCATCGTGTATTCGGTGATGGTGCCGGGCGCCTCGGTGCCGGCGCTGTTCGCCGCCGGCATGGTGCCCGGCATGCTGGCCGGCCTGGCACTGATCGTGCCCGCGGTGTGGCTGGCGCGGCGCCACCGCATGGGCGCGGAAGAAGCCCACCTGCCGCGACCGCCGTTCTGGCAAAGCCTGCGCGAGGCCAGTTGGGGCCTGGCCGCCCCGGTGCTGATTTTGGGCGGCATGCGCGCCGGCTGGTTCACCCCCACCGAAGCGGCCGTGGTGGCGGTGTTCTACGGCCTGTTCGTGGGCATGGTCGTGCACCGCACCATCCGCCTGCGCGACCTGTTCGAGATTTTCCGCGAATCGGGCGAGCTGTCGGCGGTGATCCTGCTGGTGGTGTCGCTGGCGGGCATCTTCGCGTTTTCGCTCTCGACCCTGGGCGTGATCGACCCCATCACCAACGCCATCGTGGCCTCGGGCCTGAGCGAAACCACGGTGCTGCTGCTGGTGCTGGGCCTGCTGGTCGTGGCCGGCATGTTCCTGGACGGCATTTCGATCTTCCTGATCTTCGTGCCGCTGCTGACGCCGCTGATGAACCACTTCCAGTGGGACCCGGTGTGGTTCGGCGTGCTGCTGACGCTGAACGTGGCGATCGGCCAGTTCACCCCGCCGATGGCGGTGAACCTCATGGTGTCGAGCCGCATCGCCGGCGTGCCGATGGAAGCCACCACCCGCTGGGTGGGCTGGCTGCTGGTGGCCATGGGCCTGTGCATGCTGCTGGTTATGATTTGGCCGCCGCTGGCCCTGTGGCTGCCGCAGTACCTGGGCTACTGATTTTCCCCCCATTCTTCGGAGACAAGACATGCAAAAACGCACCCTGCTGGCCGCCGCGCTGGCCACCGCCGCCGCCCTGAGCGCCCCCGCCGCCCTGGCACAGACCGCCTACAAGAGCGAGTACCGCCTGTCCATCGTGCTGGGCACCGCCTTCCCCTGGGGCAAGGGCGCCGAGCTGTGGGCCAACAAGGTGCGCGAGCGCACCCAGGGCCGCATCAACATCAAGCTCTACCCCGGTGTGTCGCTGATCCAGGGCGACCAGACGCGCGAATTCAGCGCCCTGCGCCAGGGCGTGATCGACCTGGCCGTGGGCTCGACCATCAACTGGTCGCCGCAGGTCAAACAACTCAACCTGTTCTCGCTGCCCTTCCTGATGCCCGACTACGCCGCCGCCGACGCCCTGACACAGGGCGAAGTCGGCAAGCGCCTGTTCCAGACCCTGGACAAGGCGGGCGTGGTGCCGCTGGCCTGGGGCGAGAACGGCTACCGCGAAATCTCCAACAGCAAAAAGCCGATCAAGAGCCCGGCCGACCTGAAAGGCATGAAGATCCGCGTGGTGGGCTCGCCCCTGTTCCTGGACACCTTCACCGCCCTGGGTGCCAACCCGACGCAGATGAGCTGGGCCGACGCCCAGCCCGCCATGGCCAGCGGCGCGGTGGACGGCCAGGAGAACCCGCTGTCGGTCTACACCGCCGCCAAGCTGTACAACGTGGCGCAAAAGCACATCACGCTGTGGGGCTACATGAACGACCCGCTGGTGTTCGTGGTGAACAAGGACATCTGGGCCAGCTGGACCCCGGCCGACCGCGAGATCGTCAAGCAGGCGGCCATCGAGGCCGGCAAGGAGCAGATCGCGATCGCCCGCAAAGGCGTGGTGGAAGCCGGCAAGCCGCTGCTGAAAGAGATCGCCGGCCACGGCGTGACGGTGACCGAGCTGACCCCGTCCGAGCGCGCCGAGTTCGTCAAAGCCACCCGCCCGGTGGTGGACAAGTGGAAAGGCCAGATCGGCGCCGACCTGGTGACCCTGGCCGAAAAGACCATCGCCGCGCGCAAACCCTGAGCCGACCCCAGGCGCCCTGGACGCCGCCTTCACACAGGCCTGCAGCTGCAGGCCTTTTGTATGGCCCAGAGGGGTCGGGCAATGCCGCACCGCAAGCACCTCAGACAGCGGCTCTGCTCAAGCGGTCAAGACCTCCACCTCGATGCGATCACGCCCTTGCTGCTTGGCGGTGTACAGGGCGGCGTCGCCGCGCCCGATGACGGCGTCCAGCGTGTCGCGCCCACCGCGGAAGGTGGCCACCCCGATGCTGGCGGTGACGCGCGGTTCGGCGGTGCCCTCACGCAAGCGCTGCCGGATGCGCTCGGCCACCTGCAGCGCCTGGGTCGGGCCGGTGTCGGGCAGGACCACCAGAAACTCCTCCCCGCCGTAGCGGCCCAGGGCGGCCGGGCGGCGCAGCACCGCCTCGACGCGGTGCACGAATTCGACCAGCACCCGGTCCCCGCCCTGGTGGCCGTAACGGTCGTTGATGTCCTTGAAATGGTCCAGGTCCAGCAGCAGGACCGAAAAGCTCGCGCCGGTGCGGGCGCAGCGCGCCATTTCGTCGGCCGCGTGGTCGAAGGCGGCGCGCCGGGTCAGGGCGCCGGTCAGGGTGTCGTGCTTGAGCAGGCGCTCCAGTTCGCCGCGCAGTCTTTCGGTGGCCAGCAGAATGGCCGAAATGCTGAGCAACAGGATGCCGAAGCTGTAGCTGGCCAGGTACACCGCCTGCATCGGGCTGTAACTGTAGATGCCCAGCGGCGGCGGCTCGAGCAGCGCGGTCACGGCCCGCAGCCCCATGACGCCGCACAGCACCACCAGCGTGAACAGGGTGAAGTGGGCGGCAAAGCTGCGCTGGCGGTGTTGCCAGAGCACGTGCAGTTGCGCGCCGAACATGAGCCCGACAAAACCACTGAGGAACGCCAGGCGGTGGACGTAATACGCCGCTTCGCCGCTGGTCGCGAGGATGAAGACCAGCGCGCCCAGGGCCACGGCCGCCAGCAGCCGGTGGTTGACCGGCCGCTGAAAATGCCGGTAGGTGCCACGCAGCTGCAGCACGGCGATCAGCACCACCAACAAGTTGGGCAAGGCCATGGACAGCAGGTGGTGCCAATGCCCTTGCGTGGTGTAGAGGGCCGCCGCGAAGATGGACAGGATGGGAAAAGTGGCCCAATCGTCCAGGCCCTGGATGGAGGGCGGGTAGCTTTTGCGGAGGAAAAATAGCACCAGGGCCATGAGCGCGCCCATCAGGCTGGCAATGGCCACAAAAGTCTGCAGGCTGGTGACGGGCAAAGGCAACTCCGGGGAACTGGGGGACGCTGGCATGACCAGCCCCCCAATATACGGGATGCGCCCGGGACCGGCCGCCCTCAGTGCTGCAGGATCTTGTTCAGGAAATCCTTGGTGCGCGGTTGGCGCGCGTCGGGGCTGCCGAAGAACTCGTCCTTCGAGCAATCCTCCAGGATCTTGCCGCCCACGTCCATGAAGATGACGCGGTTGCTGACCTTGCGCGCAAAACCCATTTCGTGGGTCACGCACATCATGGTCATGCCCTCGCCGGCCAGGCCCACCATCACGTCGAGCACCTCGCCCACCATTTCGGGGTCGAGCGCGCTGGTCGGCTCATCGAACAGCATCACGATCGGGTCCATGCTCAGGGCCCGGGCGATGGCCACGCGCTGCTGCTGCCCGCCCGAGAGCTGACCGGGGAACTTGTCCTTGTGGGCCATGAGGCCAACGCGGTCGAGCATCTTCAGGCCACGCGCTTTGGCGTCGTCGGGGTTGCGGCCCAGCACCTTCACCTGCGCCAGGGTCAGGTTTTCGGTCACGCTCAGGTGGGGAAACAGCTCGAAATGCTGGAACACCATGCCCACATGGCTGCGCAGCTTCGGCAAGTTGGTTTTGGGGTCGTGCACCGCCTGGCCGTTGACCCAGATTTCGCCCTGCTGGATCGGCTCCAGGGCGTTGATGGTCTTGATCAGGGTGGATTTGCCCGAGCCCGAGGGGCCGCACACCACCACCACCTCGCCCTTCTGGATGGCGGTGGAGCAGCCGTTGAGCACCTGCACCGGGCCGTACCACTTGGACACATTCTTCAATTCGATCATCGTTGTTTCTCCGGTGGTCCGCGCTCAGCGGATGATGGCGATTTTCTGGTGCAGGCGCTTGACGGTCCACGACAGCGCGAAGCAGATCACGAAATACAGCACGGCCGCCATCAGGTAAGCCTCGATCGGGCGGCCAAAGTTCTTGCCCGCCACTTCAAAGCCTTTGAGCATGTCGTAGGCGCCGATGGCGTAGACCAGCGAGGTGTCCTGGAACAGGATGATGGTCTGCGTCAGCAGCACCGGCAGCATGTTGCGCAAGGCCTGCGGCAGCACCACCAGCCGCATGTTCTGGCCGTAGCTCATGCCCAGGGCCTGCCCCGCGAACACCTGGCCGCGCGGCACCGACTGGATGCCGGCGCGCACGATTTCGCTGAAGTACGCGGCCTCAAAGGCGATGAAGGTGATCACCGCCGACAGCTCGGCGCCGATGGGCCGCCCGATCAGGAAGGGCACCAGCAGGAAGAACCACAGGATCACCATCACCAGCGGGATGCTGCGCATGCCGTTGACGTAGACGGTGGCCGGCAGGTCGAGCCAGCGTTTGCCGGACAGGCGCATCAGCGCCAGCACCGTGCCGAAGGCCATGCCGCCCAGCGTCGCCACCACGGTGAGCATGAGGCTGAAACCCAGCCCCTTGAGCACGAAGTTGCTGATGACGTCCCAGTTGTAGAAGGACCAGTCGAGGTTGCCCATGTTCAATGCCCTCCGCTGCCGCCCGCGGCGATGAGGCCGGGCACCCGGCTGCGCTGCTCGATGAAGCCCATGAGCCGGTTGATGGCGAAGGCCGAGACGATGTAGAGCGAGGTCACGGCCAGGTAGACCTCGATGCCGCGCGAGGTTTCCTCCTGCGCCTGCATGGCGAACATGGTGAGTTCGGCCACCGACACGGCGAACGCCACCGAGGAGTTCTTGAAGATGTTCATGGCCTCGCTGGTCAGCGGCGGGACGATGATGCGAAACGCCATGGGCAGCAGCACGTGGCGGTAGGTCTGCGCGGTGGTCAGCCCCAGCGCCATGCCGGCGTAGCGCTGGCCGCGTGGCAGGGCCTGGATGCCGGAGCGCACCTGCTCGGCGATGCGGGCCGAGGTGAACAGGCCCAGCGCCAGCACCACCAGCACGAAACCGGGCACCGCCTTGAGCGCCGGGACGATGACCGGCACGACGTGGTACCACAGGAACAGCTGCACCAGCAGCGGGATGTTGCGGAACAGCTCCACCCAAGCGTTGCCCAGGCCCACCACCAACGGGCGGTTGGGCAGGGTGCGCAAAGTGCCCACCACCGCGCCCACCACCAGGGCCAGCAGCAGCGCCAGCAGCGACACCGACACCGTCCAGCCCCAGGCCGAGAGCAGCCAGTCCAGGTAGGTGATGTCACCGCCCTGGCCGAAGCAGCTGCTGCCGACTTCGCGCGTGATGGTGTCTTCGCAGAAGACTTGCCAATCCCAACTCATGGGGGACTCCTTTCAGATGCGTCGAAACAAAAACACCCCCTGCGCCCGCAGACGCCCGGGGGTGTGGATCCAGCGAGCGCGCTTATTTTTTGGCGTAGTCTTCCATGGGCTTGTTGTTCGGGTTGGCCCAGGCGGCCTTGGTGGCCTCCGACAGGGGCAGGCCGATCTTCACGTTGGCCGGCGGAATCGGCTGCATGAACCACTTGTCGTACAGCTTGGCCAGGGAGCCGTCCTTGATCTGGCGTTTGACGCTGTCGTCCACGGCCTTCTGGAAGGCCGGGTCGTCCTTGCGCAGCATGCAGGCGATGGGCTCGACGCTGAGCACCTCGCCGACGATCTTGTAGTCGGCCGGGGCCTTGGACTTGGAGATGTTGGCGGCCAGGATGGAGCCGTCCATGACGAAGGCGTCGGCACGGCCGGATTCGAGCAGCAGGAAGCTGTCGGCGTGGTCCTTGCCATAGATTTCCTTGAAGTCCACGCCGTTGGCGCGCTCGTGCTTGCGCAGCGTCTGCACCGAGGTGGTGCCGGTGGTGGTGGCCACAGTCTTGCCGACCAGGTCCTTCACGGACTGGATGCCGCTGTTGGCCTTGACGGCAACGCGCACCTCTTCCACGTAGGTGGTGACGGCGAAGGCCACGTCTTTCTGGCGGGTGGCGTTGTTGGTGGTGGAGCCGCACTCCAGGTCCACGGTGCCGTTCTGCACCAGGGGGATGCGGTTCTGCGAGGTGACGGGCTGGTACTTGGTCTCCAGCTTGCTCAGGCCGAGCAGCTTCTGCACGTCGGCCAGCACACGCTCGCCCATTTCGGTGTGGAAACCGACGAACTTGCCGCCACCCAGAGTGAAGCTCAGCCCGGACGATTCGCGCACCCCCAGGGTGACGCTGCCGGAAGACTTGATCTTGGACAGGGTGTCGGAAGCTTGCGCGAAGGCGCCGGTGGTGGCCAGGCCCAGCAGCGCGCAGGCCAGCAGGTGTTTGTTCATGCGTTCGTCCTTTCGGTTCGAGAAAACAACATCGGGCCATTCTAGGCGGCACGAACGCCCGGCCGATGCGGGAAAGCACGCAGAAATCGGGCCAGCTTGGACCGATTCGGACACATGAAGACAAATTGCGCGGGCATCAGCCCCGCTGATGTTGGCCCGGCCCAGGCCCGCGCGTCACGCCCCGCCGCGCACGGCCAGGGCCACATCGGCCCAGAACTTCTGCGCCGCCAGCTTGCCTTTGTTGCCGGCGGCACGGTAGAGGCGGATGTCGAGCTGGCCACACCAGGCCTCGCCCGGGGGCGCGGCGCTGACCAGCCGACCGTCGCCCAGGGCCTGCTGCACCGAACTGGTGGGCAGGAAGGCCACGCCGTGGCCTTCGATGGCCATGGCCTTCAAGCTTTCGGACATGTCGGTTTCGTACACACGGTCCAGGTGCACCGCACCGCCCGGCTGGCGCAGCACCCAGTCCACCACCCGCCCCAGGTAGGCCCCGGGGGCGTAGGCCAGGAAGGGCACCGGCGCGGCCGCGGTGCCCGGCAAACGGTGCAACGGCTCGCCCCGGGCGTTGGGCTTGACGTAAGGCACCAGCACCTCGCGCCCCAAGGGCAGCATTTCGTAGCGGTCGGTGTCGAGCTGGATGGGTTGCGAGGGGTGGTGGTAGGCCAGCAGCAGGTCGCAACTGCCTTCGGTCAGGCGCAGCACCGCGTCGTGCACGTTCAGGGCGATGAGGCGGCTTTTGACCGGCCCCACGCTGGCGCGCAAGCCCGACAGCCAGGCCGGGAAAAAGGTGAAGGCCAGGGTGTGCGGCACGGCGAATTCGATGGTGTCCTTCGCCACCGCGGTGTGCTGGCGCAGCATGCCCCGGGTGGCCTGCAGGGCCTGCAACATTTCCAGCGCCTGGGCGTAGAGCGTCTGGCCGGCCGGCGTCAGGCGCGTGGGGTAAGAGGAACGGTCCACCAAGTCGGTGCCGGCCCAGGCCTCCAGCGACTGGATGCGGCGCGAGAAGGCCGGTTGCGTCACGTGGCGCAACTGGGCCGAACGGCTGAAGCTGCGGGTTTCGGCCAGGCTGACGAAGTCTTCAAGCCATTTGGTGTCCATGCGGGCCTCCCGATGGGGCGGCGGGCGCCGGCGAAACGTCGGCCGCCCCGCTGCTGTCGCCCCCGCTTTGTTGCAGCGCCCACATCTGGGCGTAGCGGCCACCGGCGGCCAGCAGCTCGGCGTGGCGGCCGCGCTCGACCACGGTGCCGTGTTCCAGCACGATGATCTCGTGCGCGTCCACCACGGTGGACAGGCGGTGCGCGATGACGAGCGTGGTCTTGTTCTGCGCCGCGCTTTTCAGTTCGGCCTGGATGGCGCGCTCGTTGGCGCTGTCCAGCGCCGAGGTCGCCTCGTCGAAGATGAGGATGGGCGGGTTCTTCAGCAGCGTGCGCGCAATGGCCACGCGCTGCTTCTCGCCGCCCGACAGCTTGAGCCCGCGCTCGCCCACCACCGTCTGGTAGCCCTTGGGCAGTCTTTCGATGAAGGCGTGGATGTGCGCGGCCTGGGCCGCCAGCACCGCTTCGTCGTGCCCGGCCTCGGGGCGGCCGTAGCGGATGTTGTAGCCGATGGTGTCGTTGAACAGCACCGTGTCCTGCGGCACGATGCCAATGGCGCGGCGCACGCTGCCCTGGGTCACGGCGCGGAGGTCCTGGCCCGCGATGGTGATGCGCCCTTCCCTTCCGTCGTGCCCGTCGCCCGGTCGGCCCACGTCGTAAAACCGGTAGAGCAACCGCGCCAGGGTGGACTTGCCCGAGCCCGACGGCCCCACCACCGCCACCGTCTTGCCCGGGGGGATGGTGAAGCTCACGCCATGCAGGATTTCCCGCTCGCGCTCGTAGGCGAAGTGCACGTTCTCGAAGCGCACTTCGGGCGGACCGTTCAACTGCAGCGGCTGGGCGCCCGGAGCGTCGGCGATCTCGCGCTCCTTGTCCAGCAGGGTGAACATCTTGTCCAGGTCGGTCAGGCCCTGCTTGATTTCGCGGTACAGCACGCCCAGGAAGTTGAGCGGGATGTAGAGCTGGATCATGAAGGCGTTGATCATCACCAGGTCGCCCAGCGTCATCTGCCCCTGCGTCACGCCCACGGTGGCGCGCCACAGCATGGCCACCAGCGCGGTGGCGATGATGAGCTGCTGCCCGGCGTTGAGCAGCGACAGCGTGGTCTGGCTTTTCAGGCGGGCGCGGCGCAGGCGCTCCAACGCCTCGTCGTAGCGCCGGCCCTCGAAGGCCTCGTTGTTGAAGTACTTGACGGTTTCGTAGTTCAGCAGCGAGTCGATGGCCTTGGTCTGCGTGGCCGACTCCATCTCGTTCATGTGGCGGCGGAACTGGGTGCGCCATTCCGTCACCCGCACGGTGAAGAACACGTACAGCACCAGCGCGGCCAGGGTGGTCCAGACGTACCACAGCTCGAACTTGATGCCCAGCAGCGCCAGCACCAGCGCCACCTCCAGCAGCGTGGGCAGGATGCTGTAGAGCGAATACGAAATGAGCGACTGCACGCCGCGCGTGCCGCGCTCGATGTCGCGCGTCATGCCGCCGGTCTGGCGCTCCAGGTGGAAGCGCAGGCTGAGTTCGTGCAAATGGCCGAACACCTGCAGCGCGATGGTGCGGGTGGCGCCTTCGGTGGCCTTGGCAAAGATCAGCTCGCGCAGCTCGGTGAACAGGGTGGTGGACAGGCGCAGCAGGCCGTAGGCCAGCAGCAGGCCCACCGGCACCACCAGCAGCGCCTCGCTGCCCGGCGGCAGGCCCAGCAGCGACTGGCCGGGCGCGGGGGTGAGCGCATCGACCAGTTCCTTGAGCAGCAGCGGCACGCCCACGTTGGCCAGCTTGGCCGCCACCATGAAGCCCAGCGCCGCCGCCACGCGCCAGCGGTACTGCCACAGGTAGGGCAGCAGGCGGCGCAGCACCGCCCAGTCCGTGCGCGCCGCCGGCGGGCTGCCGGGCGCGGCGGGGGAGGCAACGGGGGGGCTGGAGGCGAGGTGGCGCATGGATGACAATAGACAGATGAACACGCCCATTGTGCCCCCAAGCCCCGAGACTCCGCTGGTGTCGGACCTGCCGCCGTCGGACAAGACCCTGGTGCTGAAGGTGATTCCCATGCCGGCGGACTGCAACGCCAACGGCGACATTTTCGGCGGCTGGGTCATGGCCCAGGTGGACCTGGCCGGCTCGGTGCTGCCGGCGCGCTACATGGGCGGGCGCTTCGCCACCGTGGCGGTCAACCAGTTCATCTTCAAGCAGCCGGTGAAGGTGGGCGACATCCTGAGCTTCTACGGCAACGTCACCCGCATCGGCAACACCTCGATCTCGGTGCAGGTGGAGGTGTTTGCCGAGCGCTTTGGCGCGCAGGGCCAGTTCGTCAAGGTGACGGAAGCGTCGCTGACCTACGTCGCCATCGACGACCAGGGCCGCCCGCGCCCGGTGCCCAAGCGCTGACCCACGGGCGCGGGGTTTTATGATGCGGGTTTGCCCACCCCGCCACGGCCGCCCGCCACCATGCCCAAGAAAACCGCCGCCCCGTCCCCCGTCACCACGCTCACCCCGGCCGACTACCTGATCAAGATCCTCAACGCCCGGGTGTACGACGTGGCGGTGGAGTCGGCGCTGGAGCCCGCCAAGAACCTGAGCCGGCGCCTGCACAACCAGGTGCTGCTCAAGCGCGAGGACCAGCAGCCGGTGTTCAGCTTCAAGCTGCGCGGGGCGTACAACAAGCTGGCGCACCTCACGCCCGAACAGCTCCAGCGTGGTGTCATCTGCGCCTCGGCCGGCAACCACGCGCAGGGCGTGTCGCTGGGTGCGCACAAGCTGGGCGCGCGTGCGGTCATCGTCATGCCCACCACCACGCCGCAGGTCAAAGTGGACGCGGTCAAGGCCCTGGGCGGCGAGGTGGTGCTGCACGGCGACAGCTACTCCGACGCCTACGCCCAGGCGGTCAAGCTGGAACAGGAACAGGGCCTGACTTTTGTGCACCCTTTCGACGACCCGGACGTGATCGCCGGCCAGGGCACGGTGGCCATGGAAATGCTGCGGCAGCTGCAAAGCCTGGGCAGCCAGCGGCTGGACGCGGTGTTCGTGGCCATCGGCGGCGGCGGCCTCATCAGCGGCGTGGCCAACTACATCAAGGCGGTGCGGCCCGAGGTGAAGGTCATCGGCGTGCAGATGAACGATTCGGACGCGATGATGCAATCGGTGGCCGCGCACGGGCGCGTGACCCTGCCCGACGTCGGTCTGTTCAGCGACGGCACCGCCGTCAAACTGGTGGGCGAAGAGACCTTCCGCATCAGCAGCGAACTGGTCGACGGCTTCATCACCGTGGACACCGATGCGGTCTGCGCCGCCATCAAGGACATTTTCGTGGACACGCGCAGCATCGTCGAACCGGCCGGCGCGCTGGCGGTGGCCGCCATCAAAAAGTACGTGGCCGAGCGCAAAACCAAGGGCGAAACCTACGCCGCCATTCTGTGCGGCGCCAACATGAACTTCGACCGGCTGCGCTTCGTGGCCGAGCGCGCCGAGGTGGGCGAAGAGCGCGAGGCCCTGTTTGCCGTGACCCTGCCCGAAGAACGCGGCAGCTTCAAGCGCTTTCTGGAAGCCATCGGCAACCTGCCGGGCGGCCCGCGCAACGTCACCGAGTTCAGCTACCGCATCAGCGACGCGAACCAGGCCCACGTGTTCATGGGCCTGACCACGCGCGGCCCCGGAGAAAGCGCCAAGATCGCCGCCAACTTCGGCAAACAGGGCTTCGCCACGCTGGACCTGACGCACGACGACCTGGCGCAGGAGCACATCCGCCACATGGTGGGCGGGCGCTCGGCGCTGGCGCAGGACGAGCGGCTGCTGCGCTTCGTCTTCCCCGAGCGGCCGGGCGCGCTGCTGAAATTTTTGAGCCTGATGCGTCCGGGCTGGAACATCAGCCTGTTCCACTACCGCAACCAGGGCGCCGACTACGGCCGCATTCTGGTGGGCCTGCAGGTGCCCGCCAAGGACGGCAAGGCCTTCCAGAAATTCCTGGACACGCTGGGCTACCCTTACGTGGAAGAGACCGAGAACCCGGTGTACCGGCTGTTCCTGAACTGACACGCCGGCCATGCAAGGCGTGCGGCACTTCCTGCTGGCGTTGCAGTTCTTCACCCGCCTCCCGGTGACCGGGGCGCTGGCGCGGTGGGTGGGCTACAGCCCGGCCATGTTGCGCGCCAGCGCGGCGCACTTTCCCGGCGTGGGCTGGGTGGTGGGCGCGGCGGCGGCGGGCGTGTACGGAGCGCTGTGCTGGCACCTGCCGCCGGTGGGTGGCATCACCTGGGTGGCGGCGGTGTTCTGCACCCTCGCCACGGTGTTGCTGACCGGCGGCTTCCACGAAGACGGCCTGGCCGACCTGACCGACGGCCTGGGCGGCAGCTACCGGCGCGAACGGGCGCTGGAGATCATGAAGGACTCGCGCATCGGCGCCTTCGGGGCGATGGCGCTGGTGCTGGCGCTGCTGGCCAAGGTCGGGCTGCTGGCGGTGCTGGGGCAGTTGTCGCTGGCCGGCGCGCTGCTGGCGCTGTGGCTGGCCCACGTGGCTTCGCGCACCTGGCCGCTGCTGACCATCCGTTGGCTGCCCCACGTGGGCGACGCGGCGGGCAGCAAGTCCAAGCCGCTGGCGGACCAGATATCGACCGGCGCCCTGTGGGCCGGCGCGCTGTGGCTGGGGCTGGCGGTGGTGCTGGCAGGGTGGGCAGCCCACACGCTGGCGCCGCCCTGGCTGGGCGGCCTGGTCAGCGGCGAGCGGACCGCCGCCGTGCTGGCCTGGGGGCTGGGGGGCTCGGTGGCCGGCTGGGCGCTGGTGCACTGGCGCTTGAAGGTGAGGCTGCAAGGCTTCACCGGCGACGGCCTGGGCGCGGCCCAGCAGGTCAGCGAAATCGGTTTTTACCTCGCCATGGCGCTGGCCATGGGCGCACGCTGACCGTGGCCACGCTGGAGTTGTGGCTGGTGCGGCACGCCCGGCCACTGGTGGAGCCTGGCGTCTGCTACGGCCGGCTGGACGTGCCCGCCGACCCGGCCCACACCGCCGCCAGCGCCCAGGCCCTGGCGGCGGCTCTGCAAGCAGCGCCCCAGCCGGCCCCGACCCTGCCCGTGTGGGCCTCACCCCGGACCCGCACCTGGGCCCTGGCCAACGCCCTGGCCACCCTGGCGCCGGTCGGTCTCTCAATGCAGGCCCCGAGGGCCGACGAACGCTTGGCCGAGATGGACTTCGGCCACTGGGAGGGCCGGCGCTGGGACACGCTGCCCCGCGCCGAATTGGACGCCTGGACCAACGACTTCCACCACCACCGCCCCGGCGGCGGCGAGAACGTGGCCGGTTTCCTGGCACGGGTGCGCGCCGCCCTGGACGACTGCCACCGGCAGGCTCAGGCCCTGGGTGCGCGCCGCGCAGTCTGGGTCACCCACGCCGGGGTGGTGCGCGCGGTGCAGGTGTGGCTGGCCCAAACACCGCAGCCGCTGCGGGCCCAGGACTGGCCCACCGCGGCATGCGACTTTGGCGCCTGGGAGGTCAGGCACTGGCCCGACCTGGCCGCCCCGTTGGTGAAATAATCGGGCCACCATGCCCGCCACCCTCGAAGGCCAACTCGTCGTCGCCATTTCCTCGCGTGCGCTGTTCGACTTCGAGGCCGAGAACCGCGTCTTCGAAGACGGCGACGACCGCGCCTACATGCAGTTGCAGTTGGAGCGGCTGGAACAGCCCGCCAGCCCCGGCGTGGCGTTTTCACTGGTGCACAAGCTGCTCAGCTTCAACACCGGCGAGGCGCCGCGGGTGGAAGTGGTCATCCTCTCGCGCAACGACCCGGTCTCGGGCATGCGGGTGTTCCGCTCGGCGCAGCACTACGGCCTGCCCATCCAGCGCGGCGTGTTCACCCGCGGCCAGGCACCCTGGCGCTACCTGCGCCCGCTGCGCGCCAACCTGTTCCTCTCCACCCACCTGAGCGACGTGCGCGCCGCCCTGGATGCCGGCGTACCCGCGGCCCAGGTCTATCCGCAGTCGGTGCACGCCAGCGACGCCCACCCGCACGAGGTGCGCATCGCCTTCGACGGCGACGCCGTGCTGTTCTCCGACGAGGCCGAACAGGTGTTCCAGCGACAGGGGCTGGACGCCTTCCAGCAGCACGAACGCAGCAAAGCCGCCCAACCCCTGCCCGGCGGCCCCTTCAAACCGCTGCTCGAAGCACTGCACCGCCTGCAAAGCGCCGGCACCGCACAGATGCGCGTGCGCACCGCGCTCGTCACCGCCCGCAGCGCGCCGGCACACGAACGCGCCATCCGCACCCTGATGGACTGGCACATTGAGGTGGACGAAGCCCTGTTCCTGGGCGGCCTGCCCAAAGGCGAATTCCTGCGCGAATTCGAACCCGACTTCTTTTTCGACGACCAGACCGGCCACATCGAACAGGCGGCCCGCCACGTTCCGGCCGGGCACGTGGCCAGTGGCATTGCCAACGGCTGATCCCCGCTCACCGCCCGACTGGACCAGCCACGGGCTGCGCCATCCCGACCCATGCCCACGCAGCAACCGCCGGACCGGCACACAATACCAGGGAGCGACACTTCCGGAGCCCCCATGTCCGCCATCCGACGACTGGCCGCGGCCGCCATGGCCGCCACACCGCTCTTGCTGGCCGGGTGCATCGTCGTGCCGATCGGTTGGTTCACCGACAACCCGTACGCCCCCGACAAGCTGGCGCCCCTCCAGGCACCCGGTGCGAACCGGGCCCTGGTGCGCCAGACCTTCGGCGCTCCCACATACACCCGGGAAAACCAACGCTACTGGTTCTACACCCACTCCCGGGAAACGGTGGGCATCATCGCGGGCACCACCAGCACCGTCCTCACCGACGACGACTGGCTGCTGGTCGAGTTCGGTCCGCACGACCAGGTCGTGCTGGCCGAAACGACCGACTTCAAGAAATGCACCTCGAACGGCATCTGCCTGTCCGGATCCGAGATATACGCGGACCCAGCCAAAGGCCCCCGGCACGACACCCAGCCCCAGACCGGAGCGTGCGGGATCTACCTCTATCTGGAACCACTGCCGTGGCCCCTGTTCGCCGGCCAGGTCCGCTATGCGGTGGACGGGCAGCCCATCGGCGTCGTCAGCAGCCACAGCTACCTCTACCTCACCCACCCGTCAGGGCCTGTCCGGATTGCCGCCTACGACCTGGAGATCACCGCCGCCTGCGAAAGCGGGCAATGGCTGTACGTCCGCGCCGTCAAGAAAACCGACTGGTCGTGGCAAACCGGCGAAGACCTGGCGCCCGTCCCGGCGGCGCAGGGGCAGGCCAACATCCAGACCCGTTACCCGGCGCTGCGGGACTGAATCCGCTCACTTGATCGACACCGGGGCCAGGGCGCGGGCGATGCTGGCCTCCCCACGCCCGTGGACCGCCGCGCTGTAGTTGGCCACCGTGTCTTTGCGCGCCGTGTTGAGCAGCTGGTTGGTGATCTGCGTCGGCGTGGCGGTCTTGAACTTGCTGCCCAGAATGGCCCCGTAGCCGCTCACGATCGGCGCCGCAAACGAGGTGCCGTAGAGGCCGGTCTTGGAGCCCTCGACACCGACCACCAGGAAGTTCTTCTGGACCGCGAGATCGCTGCCAGCATAGTTGGAATACGACGCCAGCGAGGCCGGCGCAGCCACCGTGCCGTTTTTGCTGAGCGCGCCCACGAAAATGGCCGACTGGGCGCCGACCAACGCCCGGTTGAGGTAGTCCACCTGCCCCTGGCTGGTGGCTGCGCCAACCGCCACCGCATTGTTGCCGGCGGCCTTGGACACGATGGCCGAACCGTTCTTCGCGTAGGCGATGATGGATTTTTCCTGGTTGTCCCAGCCGATCTGGCTGTTCGAATAACCGTTCGCCGCGAACATGCCGTAACTGAGGTTCAGCACATTGAGGCCGCGGGCCAGCCCGATCGCACCCGTGCCCGTGAAGTCCACGGAAGCGATTTTCGCCGAGGGGGCGATCAAACCGGCCTCCAGCCGCGTCCATTCACCGTGGCGCTGGGTCAGCGTTCCGGTCCCGAAATTGCCAGAGAAGCGGGAACTGCTCCTGAAGTCATCGACCACCTGGATGGTCACCCCCTGGCCCTTGTAGCCCAGGTTCCAGGCTTGCTTGACCTCCGGGCTCATCCAGGCCTGCAGGGTCTGCGCCGGAATAGCCGTGGACAGCAGCAGCGCGGCGGTCAGGGCACTCAACTTCAGAACGGTTTTCATGGTGGACTCCTTGGGGAAGGCTGGGCTCAAAAACGCCAGGTCAGCGAGAGGGAAACTTGGTTACCGGGCTTCTGGTTCAGAAGGTATTGCAGGGTGTCGGCCGGCGCCAACGTGGAGGCCGCCAACCGGCAATTGACCGCCTGCACGCCGCCGATGTCACCGTAGTCGGCGGTGCAGCTTTTTTCCTTGAGCCGGCCACCCAGCACGGTGGTGACCCGCAGCGACAGAACGGCATCCCGGGCCACCCGGGTTTGCACCACCATGCCCAGTTTGAGGCCGGGGCGGATGGTGTACTTCGGCCCCCGCTCCCCGGTGCTGGCGCCGAAGATGAACCCGAAGTTCTCGGTCACCTGGGTCATCCAGGTCAGGCTGAGATCGGTCCAGCGCGTCCGGTACCAGTCCTGGAAACCCACGGCGCTGCCACCGGCCAGTTCAAACCCCCCGCTCCCAAGGCCACGCACCGTGCGCGACAAGGCCGACCCCTGCTGGATGTCGATCAGGTGGGTGGATTCGAGGAAAGAGGCTTGCGGCAGGTAATGGTGGCGCCGAGGCACATCCAGCGCGGCGGCCTTCGTGGCGAGGGCGGCGCAGCCCAGCGCCAGCAGCAAACACCCCCAACGGCCCGCGATGGGCCGCTGAACGGTTGCGTCATGCGCTGGATGGTGATGGACCATGTGCCCTCCTGCGTTGCGAAGAAGGGCAAGCGGCGCAGACCCACGACATCTGCGCCTCACTGCAACCCGGCCACCAACCCTTGCGGGGTAAGGTCCGTCGGCTTTGCGTCCCCAGGTTTCCCTGGGTTTGCCCTCATTGTTGCGAATTGTCTCTTTTTTTCGGTCGGATGTACATGATCTGCATCAAACCCCAGCCGACCCCGGGTATCCCCCACGTCCGCGCGGGCCGATCAGAGCGTGAAGCCGTAATCGACGGTCAGCGGCGCGTGATCGCTGAAGCGCTGCGCCTTGTACACCTGGGCCTGGCGGGCGGTGGCGGCCAGCGCCGGCGTGGCCAGGTGGTAATCAATGCGCCAGCCCACGTTCTTGGCCCAAGCCTGGCCCCGGTTGCTCCACCAGGTGTAGGCGGCCTCGGTCTCGTCCGGGTGCAGGCCACGGTACACGTCGGCCAGCCCGCCGTCGCTCAGCAGGCGCGTCATCCAGGCCCGTTCTTCGGGCAAAAAACCGCTGTTTTTCAGGTTGCCTTTCCAGTTTTTCAGGTCTTTTTCGTGGTGGGCGATGTTGACGTCACCGCACAGCACCAGTTCGCGCTCGGCCGCCAGGGTGGCCAGACGCGGGTAGATCCGGTCCAGAAAACGGAACTTGGCCTGCTGCCGCTCCTCGCTCGACGAACCGCTGGGAAA
Organism: Macromonas nakdongensis; assembly: GCF_002837145.1. Classification (GTDB taxonomy): domain Bacteria; phylum Pseudomonadota; class Gammaproteobacteria; order Burkholderiales; family Burkholderiaceae_C; genus Macromonas_B; species Macromonas_B nakdongensis. The sequence continues at coordinate 27,149 of NZ_NWMV01000028.1, forward strand.
GTAGCAGCTGACGACGCTGCGCCGGGCACTGGGCGTGTCGAAGCGCAGTTCCACGCAGCGGCCCTCGTCGTCGAATTCCGGGTCGCCGATGCCGATGACCACGTCGCTCGGCTCGTGCCGGCTGTACACGGCCACCCCGGAATAGCCTTTTTTGACCGCGTAATGGAAGTGGCCCCGCAGGCCGGCCAGCGTCTCGAACTTGCCGGCCACGTCGGGGGCCTGGGCCTTGAGTTCCTGCACGCAAATACAATCGGGCGCAGTGGCCGCGACCCAATCCTCCAGCCCTTTGGAAGTGGCGGAACGGATGCCGTTGAGGTTGAGGCTGGTCAATCGAAACAAGGAATTCCCCATGGTGGTTGAAGCAGGCGCGCCGGTCGATGCACTGGCACAGGCATTCGTGCAATTTTCCGTCGAATCGGGCGTGCTGCGCTTCGGCGAGTTCAAAACCAAGGCGGGGCGGCTGTCGCCTTACTTTTTCAACGCCGGCCTGTTCGACGACGGCGCCAAGCTCGGCCGGCTGGCCTCGTTCTACGCCGAGCGCATCATCGCCAGCGGCATCGAGTGCGACATGATCTTCGGCCCGGCGTACAAGGGCATTCCCCTGGCGGCGGCGGTGGCCATCGAACTGGCGCGCCTGGGCCGCAACCTGCCCTTCGCCTACAACCGCAAGGAGGCGAAAGACCACGGCGAGGGCGGCACCCTGGTGGGGGCGCCCCTGCAAGGCCGGGTGCTGATCGTGGACGACGTGATGAGCGCCGGCACCGCCGCGCGCGAATCGATCGCGCTGATCCGCGCCGCCGGGGCCACCCCGCACGCCGTGGCGATTGCCCTGGACCGCCAGGAAATGGCCACCGAACCCACCCCCGAAGGCGGTGTGCGCGACGTGCCCTACAGCGCCGTGCAGTACGTGCGCGAACAGCTGGGCCTGCAGGTGTGCGCGATTGCCAAGCTGGCCGATTTGCTGCAGTATCTGCAAGCCCATGCGGGCGAAGACATGGCCGCGCACCGGCAACGCGTGCAGGCCTACCGCGACCGCTACGGCGTCCACTGATCCCCTTCCCGACGCGCATGACCCCGTCCCTCGCCGCCGCCCCCCGTTCAACGCGCACCGGCACGCTGGCACCGGTCCTGCTGGCATGGCTCGCGGCCACCGTGGCCATGGCGCCCGGACACGCCGGCGGGATCTACACCTGCACGGACGCCCAGGGCCGGCGCCTCACCTCCGACCGCCCCATCGCCGAGTGCATGGACCGCGAGCAACGCGAGCTCAACCCCAGCGGCACGGTGCGGCGCATCGTCCGCCCGGTGCCCACGGCCGAGGAACGCACCCGCGAAGCCGCCCAGCAAAAAGCCCAGGCCGAAGCCCAGGCCAAACTGAACGAGGAGCGCCGCAAGGAACAGTTGCTGCAAACCCGCTACCCCAACGCCGACGTCCACCAACAGGCGCGCGTGGCCGCCCTGGCCGAGGTGGACGACAGCATGGCCGCGGCGCACAAGCACGCCCAGGCGCTCGACAAGCAGCGGCTGGCCATCGAGGCCGAGCTGGAGTTCTACAAACGCGACCCGGGCAAAGCCCCCGAGTGGCTGAAACGGCGCCAGGCAGACAACGCCCAACAACGGGCGGAGCAGATCCAGCACGTGGCCGACCTGGAACGCGAGAAGGTGCAGATCAACGAGCAGTTCGACGCCGAACTGCGGCGGCTGCGGCAACTCTGGGCGACACCGGGGCCGCGCTGAGCCGGGCACCCGGCGCGCGCCCAGGCGGCCACGGGTTCAGCCCAGCGCCTGTTTCAGCAGTTCGTTGACCTGGCCCGGGTTGGCCTTGCCCTTGCTGGCTTTCATGACCTGGCCCACCAGCGCGTTGAAGGCCTTGTCCTTGCCGGCGCGGTACTCGGCCACGTTCTTCTCGTTGGCGGCGATCACCTCGGCGATGATGGCTTCGAGCGCACCGCTGTCGTTCATCTGCTTCAGGCCCTTGGCTTCGACCAGCGCATCCACCTGCGCCAACGGTTCACCGGCCGGGGCTTCGCCAGCCCACAGCGCATCCATCACCTGCTTGGCGGCGTTGTTGCTGATGGTGTTGTCGCTGATGCGCTGGATCAGCGCCGCCAGCAGCACGGCGTTCACCGGCGCCTGGGCGATGTCTTTTTCTTCCGCGTTCAGACGGCGCGAAACCTCGCCCATCACCCAGTTGCTGACCAGTTTGGGCTGGCCGCAGGCTTGGGCCGCGGCCTCGAAGTAGGCGCCCATTGCCGGGCTTTGCGTCAACGTGGTGGCGTCGTATTCGGGCAGGCCGTAGTCGCGCACGAAACGCTCGGCCTGGGCGCGCGGCAATTCGGGCATGCTCGCCTGGACGCGCTCCACCCACTCGCGCGCGATCACCAGCGGCGGCAGGTCGGGGTCGGGGAAGTAGCGGTAGTCGGCCGCGTCTTCCTTGGTGCGCATGGCGCGGGTTTCGCCGGTGTCGGGGTCGAACAGCACCGTGGCCTGCTGGATCTCAAAACCGTCTTCGATCTGTTCGATCTGCCAGCGCACCTCGAAGTCGATGGCCTGTTGCATGAACTTGAACGAGTTCAGGTTCTTGATCTCGCGCCGCGTGCCCAGCGGCGCGCCCGGCTTGCGCACGCTCACGTTGGCGTCGCAGCGGAAGCTGCCTTCCTGCATGTTGCCGTCGCAGATGCCGATCCAGGTGACGATCTTGTGCAGTTCCTTGGCGTAGGCCACGGCCTCGGCGCTGGAGCGGATGTCGGGCTCGGTCACGATCTCCAGCAAGGGCGTGCCGGCGCGGTTCAGGTCGATGCCGGACTGGCCGTGGAAGTCCTCGTGCAGCGATTTGCCCGCGTCTTCTTCCAGGTGGGCGCGCACCAGGCGCACGGTCTTTTTCTCGTCGCCCAGGTAGAACGACACCTCGCCGCCCTGCACCACCGGGATCTCAAACTGGCTGATCTGGTAGCCCTTGGGCAGGTCGGGGTAGAAGTAGTTTTTTCGCGCAAAAACGCTGCGCTCGGCCACGTGCGAGCCCACGGCCAGGCCGAACCGGATGGCGCGCTCGACCGCGCCCTGGTTCATGACCGGCAGCGTGCCGGGCAAGGCCATGTCCACCGCGCAGGCCTGGGTGTTGGGCTCGGCGCCAAAGGCCACTGAGGCACGGCTGAAGATCTTGCTGTTCGTGGAGAGTTGGGCGTGGGTTTCGAAGCCGATCACGACTTCGTAACCGTGCACCAACAGGGATTTTTCTTGGCTCATGTTGTCTTGCCCCTTCAGAACCCGGCGGGGGCGCGGGTGTGCCAGTCGGTGGCGCACTGGAAATGGTGGGCCGCGCCCAGCAGGCGCGCCTCCTGGAAGTAGTTGCCGATCAACTGCATACCGACAGGCATGCCCGCGGCGCCCAAGCCCACCGGCACGCTCATGCCGGGCAGGCCGGACAAAGACGCGGGCAGCGTGTAGATGTCGGCCAGGTAGGCGGCCACGGGGTCGTCGTTCTTCTCACCGATCTTCCACGCCACGCTGGGCGCCACCGGGCCGGCGATCACGTCGCATTGCTGGAAGGCGGCCTGGAAGTCCTGCGCGATCAGGCGGCGGATCTGCTGCGCCTTGATGTAATAGGCGTCGTAGTAGCCGTGGCTCAGCACGTAGGTGCCGATCAGGATGCGGCGCTGCACCTCCCGCCCAAAGCCTTCGCTGCGCGACTTTTTGTACATGTCGGCCAGGTCGGCGTAGTCTTTCGCGCGGTGGCCGAACTTCACGCCGTCGAAGCGGCTGAGGTTGGAGCTGGCCTCGGCCGGGGCGATGATGTAGTAGGCGGGAATGGACAGTTCGGTGCGCGGCAGGGAAATGTCCACCAGCGTGGCGCCCAGCTTTTCGTACTCGGCCAAGGCGGCACGCAGGGCGGCCAGCACATCGGGGGCGCAGCCGTCGCCAAAAAACTCTTTGGGCAGGCCGATGCGCAGGCCCTTGAGAGGCTGCGCGGCGGTGGCACCGGCCAGGGGCTGGCCCAGCCCGGCGGTGTAGTCCTCGGCCGGGCGGTCCAGGCTGGTGGAGTCGCGGTCCAGGTCCGGGCCGGCCATGGCGCTGAGCAGCAGGGCGCAATCGCGCGCGCTGCGGGCCATGGGGCCGGCCTGGTCCAGGCTGGAGGCGTAGGCCACCATGCCGTAGCGCGAGCAGCGGCCGTAGGTGGGTTTGATGCCGGTGATGCCGGTGAAGCTGGCGGGCTGGCGGATCGAGCCGCCGGTGTCGGTGCCGGTGGCGGCCGGAGCCAGGCCCGCGGCCACCGCGGCGGCGGAACCGCCCGAGGAGCCGCCGGGCACGCGCTCGGTGTCCCAGGGGTTGCGCGCCGGGCCGTAGGCCGAGTTGTCGTTGCCCGAGCCCATGGCGAATTCGTCGCAATTCAGCTTGCCGAGCGTCACCATGCCGGCGTCGGCCAGCTGGCGCACCACGGTGGCGTCGAAGGGGCTGCGGTAGCCCTCCAGCATCTTGCTGCCGGCGGTGGTGGGAAAGTCGGTGGTGACGAAGATGTCCTTGTGCGCCAGCGGCACGCCCAGCAAGGGGCTGCGCTCGCCCGCGGCGAGGCGGGCGTCGGCGGCGCGGGCCTGGGCCAGGCTGGCGTCTTCGTTCAAGGCCAAATAGGCGCCCAAATGGGCGTGCGCCTGGGCGCGGGCCAGGAAGTGCTGCGTCAGTTCCACGCTGGAAACCTCGCGCGCGGCCAGCCGGGTGGCCAGCGCGGTCACGTCAAGTTGGTGCAGGTCTTGTTGTGCGTTCATTCGATCACCTTGGGCACCAGGAACAGGCCGCGTTCCACGGCCGGGGCGCTGCGCTGGTTGGCTTCGCGCTGGTTGGGCTCGCTCACCACGTCGTCGCGCAGGCGCAAGGCCACGTGATCGATCACGGCGGTGGGGTGGGCCAGCGGCTCGACGCCGGTGGTGTCCACCGCCTGCATCTGCTCCACGATGTCGAAAAAGCCATTCAGGCGGGTCAGCATGCTCTGGGCATGCGCCTCGTCCAGCTCCAGCCGCGCCAGGTTGGCGATGCGGCCGATGTCTTGCAGGGTCAGGGACATGGGGGTCTGTCTGTGGAACACGGGCCGGATGCAACCGCGTGTAAAAGCAAGGAAAAAACCCGCGCCAACGGCCAGTCAGGCAGAGTTATGCACAGGGGATGAGGTATTATCCAAGGTTTGGTGAACCTCGTATTTTCACCCCTGTTCTGGGGTGCAAGTTCACCCAAACACCCCGATTTTCAGCCAAAACACTCCGGCGCTGCCCGCGTGAATGCGCAAGCCGGGCCCCGGGCAGGCCGCACTGGACGCTCCATCATGTTCGAATCTTTCCGTCGGCGCTTTTCCACCGACCTGGCCATCGACCTCGGCACCGCCAACACCCTGATCTACGTCCGCAACAAAGGCATCGTGCTGGATGAACCGTCGGTGGTCTCGATCCGCCACGAAGGCGGCCCCCAGGGCAAGAAGACCATCCAGGCCGTGGGCCACGAGGCCAAGGCCATGCTGGGCAAGGTGCCCGGCAACATCGAGGCCATCCGCCCGATGAAGGACGGCGTGATCGCCGACTTCACCGTCACCGAGCAGATGCTCAAGCAGTTCATCAAGATGGTGCACCCGCGATCCATGCTCAAGCCGAGCCCGCGCATCATCATCTGCGTGCCCTGCGGCTCCACCCAGGTGGAGCGCCGCGCCATCCGCGAAAGCGCGCTGGGCGCCGGCGCGGCCGAGGTCTACCTGATCGAGGAACCCATGGCCGCGGCCATCGGTGCCGGCCTGCCGGTGTCCGAGGCGTCCGGCTCCATGGTGGTGGACATCGGCGGTGGCACCACCGAGGTGGGCGTCATCTCCCTGGGCGGCATGGTCTACAAGGGCAGCGTGCGGGTGGGCGGCGACAAGTTCGACGAGGCCATCATCAACTACATCCGCCGCAACTACGGCATGCTGATCGGCGAGCCCACGGCCGAGGCCATCAAGAAGAGCATCGGCAGCGCCTTCCCGGGCTCCGAGGTCAAGGAGATGGAAGTCAAGGGCCGCAACCTGAGCGAAGGCGTGCCGCGCAGCTTCACCATCAGCTCCAACGAGGTGCTGGAAGCCCTGACCGACCCGATCAACCAGATCGTCAGCGCCGTCAAGACCGCGCTGGAGCAGACCCCACCCGAACTGGGCGCCGACATCGCCGAGCGCGGCATGATGCTGACCGGTGGCGGCGCCCTGCTGCGCGACCTGGACCGCCTGCTGTCCGAAGAAACCGGCCTGCCGGTGCTGGTGGCCGAAGAGCCGCTGCTGTGCGTGGTCAAGGGTTGCGGCATGGCGCTGGAACGGATGGACCGCCTGGGCGGCAGCATCTTCACCAACGAATAAGGCCTCTGCCCGTCGGCCATGCCGCTCGGTACCGTCGACCGCACCCCACCGCCCTTCTTCAAGCAAGGGCCATCGGCCCTGTCCAAACTGCTGGTGCTCAGCGCCCTGGCCGTGCTGCTGATGGTGGTGGACGCCCGCCGCCAGTGGGCGGCGCCGCTGCGCGCCACGGTCGCGGCGGTGCTGGCCCCGGTGCAGTGGCTGGCTCTGCAACCGGTGCGTCTGGGCACCTGGGTCGGGCACCACGTCGGCAGCCTGAACGAGGCCCAACAGGCCGCGGCCGAAGCCCGTTCCGAATTGGTGCGCCAGGCGCAGCGCGCCAGCATCGTCGAGCACCTGGCCCAGGAAAACCGCGAACTGCGCACCCTGCTGGGCATGCGCGAGCGGCTGCCGCCCAACGCGCGCGGCGCCGAAATCCTCTACGAGTCGCCCGACCCCTATTCGCGCAAGGTCGTCATCGACCAAGGCCAGGCGCACACCATCCAGCCGGGCTCGCCGGTGATGGACGGCTACGGCGTGCTGGGCCAGGTCACCCGCGTTTACCCCACCACCGCAGAGGTCACTTTGCTCATCGACCGGCACCAGGCGATCCCGGTGATCAACACCCGCACCGGCCAGCGCAGCCTGGCCTACGGCCTGCCCGGCGAGGCCGAAGGTCGGCTGGAGCTGCGCTTCGAATCGGTCAATACCGATGCCGAGCCCGGCGACATCCTGACCACCAGCGGCGTCGACGGCATCTACCCCCCGGGCCTGCCGGTGGCTCGGGTGCTGAAGGTGTCGGTGCTGGACGGCTCGGGCTTTGCCCGCATCGAATGCACGCCGATGGCGCGCATGCACAACACCCTGCACGTGCTGGTGGTGGACCCGGCCACCGACGGACGCCGCCCGCCCCAGGAGTCGCGGCCATGATCATGCGGCGCGGTCAGGCCCTGCTGTTGCCGGCCAACCCCTGGTTCGTCTGGGGCTCCCTGTTCGTGGCCCTGTTCCTGGGCATCTGGCTGGACGTGGCCGTGGCCGGGCGCGCGCCCTGGTTGCCCGACCTGCTGGCGCTGGCGCTGGTGTTCTGGAGCGTGCACCAGCCCCAGCGTGTGGGCGTGGGCGCGGCCTTCGTGCTGGGCCTGCTGGTGGACGTGCACCACGGCGCCCTGCTGGGCCAGCACGCCCTGGCCTACACCGCGCTGGGCTACCTGGCGGTGGTTCTGCACCGCCGCCTGCTGTGGTTCGACCTGCCCACCCAGGCCCTGCATGTGCTGCCGCTGTTCCTGGCCTCGCACGCGCTGCAACTGACCACCCGGCTGATCGCCGGCGACGGCTGGCCGGGCTGGTCACTGGGCCTGGCACCGCTGCTGGAAACCCTGCTCTGGCCACTGGCTACCCTGCTGCTGCTGGCACCGCAGCGGCGGGCGCACGACCCCGATGAGAACCGCCCCATCTGAGGCCCCGGCATGACCGAATTCAAGGACGTCCAGCACCAGCTGGCCTTGTTTCGCACCCGGGCCCTGGTGGCCATGGGGCTGGTCGGCGTGTGCATGGGCCTGGTCGCGTTGCGCAGCTTTTACCTACAGGTGCCGCGCCACGACGATCTGCTGCACAAGGCCGAAAACAACCGCACCGCGGTGCTGCCCATCGTGCCGCAACGCGGCCGCATCGTCGACCGCCACGGCGTGGTCCTGGCCGACAACCAGGCCACCTTCTCGCTCGAGATCGTGCCGGCCCACACCCCCGACCTGGACCAGACCCTGGCCACGCTGGGCGAGATCGTCGAGATCCAGCCGCGCGACCTGCGCCGCTTCCGCCGCCTGATGGCCGAATCGCGGCGCTTCGACTCCCTGCCCCTGCGCAACCGCCTGAGCGCCGAGGAAATGTCGCGCGTCGCCGCCCAGCTCTACCGCCTGCCGGGGGTGGACATCCAGGCACGCCGCCTGCGCCAGTACCCCCTGGGCGACACCGGGGCCCACGTCATCGGCTACATCGGCCGCATCAACCCGCGCGAGCAGGAACTGATGCTCGACTGGCCGGAAGAACGCCAGGGCAACTACCGGGGCACCGACCACATCGGCAAGCTGGGGGTGGAACAAAGCCACGAAGACGCGCTGCACGGCACCACCGGCTTCGAGCGGGTGGAAACCTCGGCCGCCGGCCAGGCGGTGCGCCAGCTGGACGTGACCGCGCCGGTCCCGGGGGACACCGTCAACCTGTCCATCGACATCCGCCTGCAGCACCTGGTCGAGCGCCTGTACGGGCAACGCCGGGGTGCGCTGGTGGCCATCAACCCGCAGAACGGCGAGGTGCTGGCCTTCGTCAGCATGCCGACCTTCGACCCCAATCTCTTCGTCGAAGGCATCGACGTCGACAACTGGAAGGCCCTGAACGAGTCGATCAACCGACCGCTGCTGAACCGGGCGCTGCGCGGCACCTACCCGCCGGGCTCCACCTACAAACCCTTCATGGCCCTGGCCGCGCTGGAAACGGGCGCGCGCACCCCGTCCACCATCGTCCAAGACCCCGGGTTCTGGGAGTTTGGCGGTCACCGTTTCCGCAGCGGCCACGCCAACGGTCCAGTGGACCTGCGCCGCAGCATCGTGGTGTCGAGCAACGTCTACTACTACACGCTGGCCAACCAGATGGGCGTGGACGCGATCCACGACTTCATGAAACCCCTGGGATTGGGACAACTCACCGGCATCGACCTGCCGGGCGAGGTGCGCGGCGTGCTGCCCAGCCAGGCCTGGAAACGGCAGACCTACAAGCGCGCCGCCGACCAGCGCTGGTACGCGGGCGAAACGATTTCCCTGGGCATCGGCCAGGGCTACAACTCGTTCACCATGCTGCAACTGGCCTCGGCCATGGCCACCCTGGCCAACCAGGGCGTGCGCCACACCCCGCACCTGACCCGCACCACGCAAAACCCGACGGCGGCCCGCGCCACGGCAGTCGATCGGCCCGATGGTGTCAGCCTGGGCTACCGCCCGGAACACGTGAACACGGTGCTCAACGCCATGGAAGCGGTGACGCAGGAAGGGACCTCCACCCGCGTCTTTGCCGGCGCGCCCTACCGCAGCGGCGGCAAAACCGGCACGGCCCAGGCGGTCACCATCGGCCAGCGCGACCGCTACGACGCCCGCCGCCTGGAAGAACACCAGCGCGACCACTCGCTTTACCTGGCTTTTGCCCCGGTGGAACGGCCCCAGGTGGCACTGGCGGTCATCGTCGAGAACGCGGGCTTTGGCGCGGCCCACGCCGCACCGATCGCCCGGCGCGTGTTCGACTACCTGCTGGCCGGGCGCTACCCGAGCGAAGAAGACATCCTGGCCACCCAGCAAGGCCTGACGGCGGCCCCGATCGGCCAGTCGCGCGCCATCGCCGACATCGACTGGCCGCCCCAGACCCCCTGAGCGGGCACCCGCGCCGCCCGGCTTCAGTGGCCGTAAGCGTCCCAGCCGGTCTTGAGGATCAGGGCCGACACCACCAGCAGGAACACCCCGCGCACAAAGCCCGTGCCGTGCCGGAGCGCCAGGCGCGTGCCCAGGGTGCTGCCGAGCACGTTGGCCACGGCCATGACCGCCGCGTAGTGCCACCAGACGTGGCCTTTCCAGGCGAACAGGGCCACGGCCGCGAGGTTGGAAGTGGCGTTGAGCCATTTGGCCGAGGCACTGGCGTGCAAAAAGTCGTAACCCAGCCAGCGCACGAACATGAACACGAAAAAGCTGCCCGTGCCGGGGCCGAAAAACCCGTCGTAAAACCCGATGGTCAGGCCCAGCACGCTGGCCGCCCCGGCCTCGGCACGGCCACGGAAACGGGGGCGGTGCTCGCGCCCCAGGTCCTTGCGCAGCAGGGTGTAGAGCAGCACCAGCAGCAAGACCCCGGGCAAGGCCTGACGCAAAAACCCGGGCGACACCACCGTCACCAGCCAGGCCCCGGCCATGGCGCCGACGAAACACACGGCCGCCGCCGGCCACAGGGCGTGCCAGGGCATGTCCACCCGGCGGGCGTACTGCACGGTGGCCGCGGCCGTGCCCCAGATCGACGCACTTTTGTTCACCCCAAACAGGGTGGCCGGGTGCGCCCCCGGAAACGCCGCGAACAGCGCCGGTACCAGGATCAGCCCCCCGCCACCGACGATCGCGTCCACGAAACCCGCCAGGCCCGCGGCCAGTGTCACCCACAACCATTCCATGCGGCGATTGTCCCCCACCCGGGTGGAGGACCCATGAAAAAAGGCCCGCGAGCCGGAGCGTCGCGGGCCGAACCCCAGGAAACGGTGGGATCAGCGGTTGTAGGCGGTTTCGCCGTGCGAGGTGATGTCCAGACCTTCGCGCTCGGCTTCTTCGCTGACGCGCAGGCCCATGATCATGTCCACGATCTTGTAGGCGATGAAGGCCACGACCGCAGACCACACCATGGTGATCACCACGCCTTCGGCCTGCACGTAGAGCTGGTGGGCGATGGAGAAATCGTCACCCTTGATGCCACCCAGCGAACCGGCCGAGAACACCGCGGTCAGCAGCGCACCGACGATACCGCCCACGCCGTGGACACCGAACACGTCCAGCGAGTCGTCGGCACCCAGCATCTTCTTCAGACCGCTCACGCCCCACAGGCACAGGAAGCCGGAGATCAGGCCGATGACGATGGCGCCCATCGGGCCGACGGTGCCGCAGGCCGGGGTGATGGCCACCAGGCCGGCGACGGCGCCGGAAGCGGCACCCAGCATGGAGGCCTTGCCTTTGTGCAGGGCTTCACCGATGGACCAGGCCAGCACGGCGGCGGCGGTGGCGACCAGGGTGTTGATGAAGGCCAGGGCAGCGCCACCGTTGGCTTCCAGGTTGGAGCCGGCGTTGAAGCCGAACCAGCCCACCCACAGCAGGGAAGCACCCACCATGGTCAGCGTCAGGCTGTGCGGGGCCATGGCTTCCTTGCCGTAGCCGATGCGCTTGCCCACCATGTAAGCGCCCACCAGACCGGCCATGGCCGCGTTGATGTGCACCACGGTGCCGCCGGCGAAGTCCAGCGCGCCCTTGTCGAACAGGTAGCCGCCGGCACCCCACACCATGTGGGCGATCGGCAGGTAGCTGAAGGTGAACCAGATCACCGAGAACAGCAGCACGGCACCGAACTTGATGCGTTCGGCGAAGGAGCCGACGATCAGGGCGCAGGTGATGCCGGCGAACGTGGCCTGGAAGGCGACGAAGATCAGCTCGGGAATCATCACGCCCGGGGTGAACGTGGCCGACAGGGTTTCGATGGTGATGCCGGACAGGAAGACCTTGTCCAGGTTGCCGATGATCAGGCCCTCGCCGCCGAACGCCAGGCTGTAACCGTAGACGGCCCACAGCACGCTGATCAGCGAGAACACGACCATCACCTGCATCAGCACCGACAGCATGTTCTTGCTGCGCACCAGGCCGCCGTAGAACAGGGCCAGGCCGGGCACCGCCATCATGATGACCAGCAGCGTGGACAGCATCATCCAGGCCACGTCACCCTTGTCCATGGTTTCCTTCACCGGGGCGGCGGCGGGGGCCTCGGCAGCCGCGGCTTCGGCCGGAGCGGCCACAGGGGCTTCAGCCGCGGGAGCGGCAGGCGCCGCGGCGGCATCGGCCGCGGGTGCGGTGGCGGCGGCCGGGGCCGTGTCGGACTGCGCCATGGCAGCCACACCGCCGAAAGTCAGGCCCAACCCCAGGCACAGGCTCAATAGGAACTTTTTCATGTTCGTCGCTCTTGAAAGGTTGAAAAATCGGGTCAGAGGGCTTCGGCGCCGGTTTCGCCGGTGCGGATGCGAACCACCTGTTCCAGCGGGAAGACAAAGATCTTGCCGTCGCCGATCTTGCCGGTGCGGGC
>NZ_NWMV01000029.1 GCF_002837145.1 Macromonas nakdongensis
CCCAGGCCGCGGCCAGTGCCGGGGTCAAGGCCGTGACCGAAGCCGCGGCCGACGCCGCGGCCGAGGCTGCTGCCCAAGCCGCTGCGCAGGCCAAAGCCGAAGCCGAGCAGCAGGCCAAGCAACGTGCCGACGCCGAGAAGCAGGCCGAAGCCGAGCGCGCCCGCGAGCTGGATGAACGCCGCCGCAAGGCCCTGGCCGAAGCCGAGGCCATCCGCGCCATGATGGCCGCCCCGAAGAAGGTGATGGTGGCCAAGAAGCCCGAAGAAACCAAGCCGGCGGCCGATGCCAAGGCGGGGCTCAAGGGCACGCTGCACAAGCCGGCGGGCGCGCCCGCCAAACCGGGTCAGGCCCCTGCGGCCCCTGCCGGCGGCAAGAAAGAGGTCAAGTCCGAAGCCCTCTCGTCCACCTGGAAAGACGACGCCGCCAAGAAGAAAGAACTCAAGACCCGCGGCGACACCGGCGGTGCGCGTCCCGGCGGCAACAACTGGCGCGCAGGCCCCAAAGGCGGCGGCCGCCGCGGTGGGCGCGACGACCGCAACCAGGGCGCTTCGTCGTTTGCCCCGGCGGTGGAAGCCAAGGTCATCGAGGTGCACGTGCCCGAGACCATCACCGTGGCCGAGCTGGCGCACAAGATGTCGCTCAAGTCGTCCGAGGTGATCAAGCAGCTGATGAAATTGGGCCAGATGGCGACCATCAACCAGCCGCTGGACCAGGACACCGCCATGATCGTGGTGGAAGAGCTGGGCCACAAGGCCGTGGTGGCCGCGCTGGACGACCCGGAAGCCTTCGCCGACGAAGAAGTGGCGAGCCAGGCCGAGGCGCTGCCGCGCGCTCCGGTGGTGACGGTGATGGGCCACGTGGACCACGGCAAGACCTCGCTGCTGGACTACATCCGTCGCTCCAAGGTGGCCGCTGGCGAAGCCGGTGGCATCACCCAGCACATCGGTGCTTACCACGTGGACACGCCGCGCGGCATGGTGTCTTTCCTCGACACCCCGGGTCACGAGGCGTTCACCGCCATGCGGGCCCGTGGCGCCCAGGCGACCGACATCGTGATTCTGGTGTGTGCCGCCGACGACGGCGTGATGCCGCAGACCAAGGAGGCCATCAAGCACGCGAAAGCGGCCGGTGTGCCCATGGTCGTGGCTCTGACCAAGATCGACAAACCCGGCATCAACCTGGAGCGCGTGCGTTCCGAGCTGGTGGCCGAAGAAGTGGTGCCCGAAGAGTTCGGCGGTGACGTGCCCTTCGTGGGCGTGTCGGCCAAGACCGGTGAGGGCGTGGATTCGCTGCTGGAACAGGTGCTGCTGCAGGCCGAAATCCTGGAACTGAAGGCGCCGGTGGAAGCCAACGCCAAGGGCCTGGTGATCGAAGCCCGCCTGGACAAGGGCAAGGGCGCGGTCGCGACCGTGCTGGTGCAGTCTGGCACGCTGAAAGTGGGCGACGTGGTGCTGGCGGGCCAGACCTCGGGCCGCGTGCGCGCCATGCTGGACGAAAACGGCAAACCTGCCAAGGAAGCCGGTCCCTCCATTCCGGTGGAAATCCAGGGTCTGGCCGAGGTGCCGCAGGCCGGCGACGACTTCATGGTCATGCTCGACGAGCGCCGTGCCCGTGAAATCGCCACCTACCGCGCCGGCAAGTTCCGCAACACCAAGCTGGCCCGGCAACAGGCCGCCAAGATGGAGAACATCTTCTCCGACATGGCCGCCGGCGAGGTGCAGACCCTGCCCATCATCATCAAGTCGGATGTGCAGGGTTCGCAGGAAGCGCTGGCCGCATCGCTGCTCAAGCTGTCCACCGACGAGATCCGTGTGCAACTGGTGTACGCCGGTGTGGGCGGCATCAGCGAATCGGACATCAACCTGGCGATTGCGTCCAAGGCGATGGTGATCGGCTTCAACGTGCGCGCCGACGTGGGCGCGCGCAAGCTGGCCGAAGGCAACGACGTCCAGATCCACTACTACAACATCATTTACGACGCGGTGGACGAGCTCAAGGCCGCCATGTCGGGCATGTTGGCACCGGAGAAGCGCGAAGAAGTCATCGGTACCGCCGAGATCCGCAACGTCATCGTGGCGACCAAGATCGGCACCATCGCGGGCTGTATGGTCACGCACGGCCAGGTCACCCGCACGGCGCATTTCCGCCTGCTGCGCGACAACGTGGTGGTCTACACCGGCGAACTGGAGTCGTTGAAGCGCATGAAGGACGATGTCAAGGAAGTCAAAGAAGGCTTCGAGTGCGGCATCAAGCTCAAGAACTACAACGACATCAAGGAAGGCGATATCCTCGAATTGTTCGAGATCAAGGAAATCGCCCGGACGCTGTAAGCCATGCCCGCGAAAAAGTCTTCTGCGGCCAACCGCAGTTTCAAAGTGGCCGATCAGATCCAACGCGATCTGACCGAACTGATCGCGCGCGAGTTGAAAGACCCGCGCGTGGGCATGGTCACCTTGCAAGCGGTGGAGGTCACGCCCGACTACGCGCACGCCAAGGTGTTTTTCAGCGTGCTGATCGGGGACCCGCAGGAAACCCAGGATGCGCTGAACCAGGCCGCCGGTTTCCTGCGCAACGGCCTGTTCAAGCGCCTGCACATCCACACCGTGCCGACGCTGCATTTCGTCTTCGACCGCACCACCGAACGTGCCGCCGACATGAACGCCCTGATCGCCAAGGCGGTGGCGTCGCGCGCCCAGGACGACTGAGCATGAACGCGCCACGCACGAGGGTGCAGCGGCGCCCCGTGCATGGGGTGTTGCTGCTCGACAAACCGCTGGGGCTGTCCAGCAACCAGGCCTTGCAAAAGGTCAAGTGGTTGCTGCGCGCCGAAAAAGCCGGCCACACCGGCACGCTCGATCCACTGGCCACCGGCGTGTTGCCGCTGTGCTTTGGCGCGGCCACCAAGTTCAGCCAGTTGCACCTGGAAGCGGACAAAACCTACGAAACCACCTTGCGTCTGGGCGTGAGCACCACCACCAGCGACGCCGAAGGCGAGGTGCTGGACACCCGTCCGGTGACTTGCAGCGTCGGACAGGTGGTGGAGGTGTTGGACCGCTTCATGGGCCCGATCAGCCAGATCCCGCCCATGCACAGCGCCTTGAAGAAAGACGGCAAGGCCCTGTACGAATACGCCCGCGCCGGGGTGGCGGTGGAACGCGAGCCGCGCGCCGTCACCATCCACGACCTGGAGCTGCTCGACATGCAGTTGCAGGGGCCAGAGCCGCATCTGCGCCTGCGCGTGCATTGCAGCAAAGGCACTTACATCCGCACCCTGGGCGAAGACATCGGCCAGGCCCTGGGCTGTGGCGCCCACCTGTCGGCCTTGCGCCGGGTGCAGACCGGCGACTTCGACCTGTCGGTCTGCATCACGCTGGAGCAGATCGAGGCCACGCCGGAAAGCCTGCGCCAGGCCCTGCTGCGCCCGGTGGATGTGCTGCTGGGCGGACACGGGCGTGTCACGCTCGACGCCGATCATGCGGCACGCTTTTTGAGCGGCCTGCGCCGCCGTGGCACGTGGCCGGACGCGCCGCGCGTGGCCGTGTACGGCGAATCACCCGCGGCCATGCTGGGCACGGCCCACGTCAAGGCCGGCGAACTCATTCCGGGGCGCTTGTTGAGCCCCATCGAAATTCAACAAATCCTGGAAAGCCAACCATGAGCACTCCCATTCGCAACATCGCCATCATCGCCCACGTTGACCACGGCAAGACCACCATGGTCGACCAGCTGCTGCGCCAGTCGGGCACCTTCGCCGAACACGAAAAAGTCGTGGACACGGTGATGGACAACAACGCCATCGAACGCGAGCGCGGCATCACCATCCTGGCCAAGAACTGCGCCGTGAGCTGGGAAGGCACCCACATCAACATCGTGGACACCCCGGGCCACGCCGACTTCGGCGGTGAGGTGGAGCGCGCCCTGTCCATGGTGGACGGCGTGTTGCTGCTGATCGACGCCCAGGAAGGCCCGATGCCGCAGACCCGCTTCGTGACCAAGAAGGCGCTGGCCCTGGGCCTCAAGCCCATCGTGGTGGTGAACAAGGTGGACAAGCCCGGCGCCAACTGCGACAAGGTGATCAACGCCGCTTTCGACCTGTTCGACAAACTCGGCGCAACCGACGAGCAGCTCGACTTCCCGGTGGTCTACGCCTCGGGCATCAACGGCTGGTCCAGCCTGGAAGAGGGCGAGCCCGGTGCCCAGTGGGGCCCGGACATGTCGGCCCTGTTCAACACCATCCTGAAGCACGTGCCCGCCAACGAAGGCGATGCCAACGCGCCCTTGCAATTGCAAATTTCCGCGCTGGACTATTCCTCGTTTGTGGGCCGCATCGGCGTCGGTCGCGTGAGCCAGGGCACCATCAAGCCCAACATGGACGTGCTGGTGTGCGAAGGCCCGGACGGCAAGCGCATCAAGGGCCGCATCAACCAGGTGCTGACCTTCCAGGGCCTGGACCGCATGCAGACCACGGCCGCCGGCCCCGGCCACATCGTGCTGATCAACGGCATCGAAGACCTGGGCATCGGCGTGACCGTGACCAGCGTGGACGCGCCCGCACCCCTGCCCATGCTGAAGGTGGACGAGCCCACCCTGGTCATGAACTTCTGCGTGAACACCAGCCCGTTGGCCGGCCGCGAAGGCAAGTTCGTGACCAGCCGCCAGATTTGGGACCGCCTGCAGAAGGAACTGCAGCACAACGTGGCCCTGCGCGTGAAGGAAACCGACGAAGACGGCATTTTTGAAGTGGCCGGCCGTGGAGAACTGCACCTGACCATCCTGCTGGAAAACATGCGCCGCGAAGGCTACGAGCTGGCCGTGTCCAAGCCGCGCGTGGTGTTCCAGGACATCAACGGCGAGAAGCACGAGCCGATGGAGCTGGTGACCGCCGACGTGGAAGAAGAGCACCAGGGTGGCGTGATGCAGGCGCTGGGTCTGCGCAAGGGTGAAATGGTCAACATGGAGCCGGACGGCAAGGGCCGTGTGCGCCTGGAATACCGCATCCCGGCGCGTGGCCTGATCGGTTTCAGCAACGAATTCCTGAACCTGACCCGTGGCTCGGGCCTGATCGCCTCCATCTTTGACGGCTACGAGCCGCACAAAGGCGACATCGGTGGCCGCAAGAACGGCGTGTTGATTTCCATGGACGACGGTGAAATCTTCACCTACGCCCTGGGCAAGCTGGACGACCGTGGCCGCATGTTTGTCAAGCCGAACGACCCGGTGTACGAAGGCATGATCGTCGGCATCCACAGCCGCGACAACGACCTGATCGTCAACGCCACCCGCACCAAGCAGCTGACCAACTTCCGCGTCAGCGGCAAGGAAGACGCGATCAAAATCACCCCCCCGATCGAGCTGACGCTGGAATACGGCGTGGACTTCATCGACGACGACGAGCTGGTCGAGATCACGCCCAAGAGCATCCGCCTGCGCAAGCGTCACCTGAAGGAACACGAGCGCAAACGCGCCCAACGCGAAGGCGCATGAGCGTTCGCCACGGTCAGGCCGTGGGCCTGATGGTGCTGGTCACCTTCCTGTGGGGCACCGCGGGGGTGGTGACCCGGCACCTGGAGCAGGCCCAGGCCTTTGAAATCACCTTCTGGCGCAGCTTCTTCACCCTGCTGTCGCTGTTGGTGATCTTGCCGCTGTGGCAGGGCCGCGGCGTGTGGCGCCGCATGCGCCAGGAGGGCTGGGTGCTTTGGGCCTCCGGGGCCTGCTGGGCGGTGATGTTCACCGCTTTCATGCTCGGGCTGGCGCTGACCTCGGTGGCCAATGTGCTGATCACGCTGGCGGCCGGCCCGCTGTTCACCGCCCTGGTGTCGCGCCTGCTGTTCCGCCAGCACCTGAACCGGCGCACCTGGGGCGCCATCGCGGTGGCGGGCCTGGGCATCGCGTGGATGTTCGGGCAGCAGCTGGACGGCGGCCAGTGGCTGGGCAGCCTGGTGGCCTTGGGGGCGCCCATCGGCGGTGCCATCAACTGGAACCTGGTGCAGCGCAGCCAGCGCGCGGGCCAGCACGTGGACCTGGTGCCGGCGGTGCTCATCGGCGCCTTGCTGTCGGCCCTGTGCGCCTTGCCCATGGCTTGGCCTTTGAACGCCAGTGTCCACGATGTGACCCTGCTCGCGGGCCTGGGGCTGGGACAATTGGCCATCCCCTGCGTGCTGGCCGTGGTGTGTGCCCGTTCGCTCAGCCCGACCGAAATGTCGCTGCTGGCCTTGCTGGAGGTGCTGTTCGGCATTGCCCTGGCCTGGCTGGGGGCGGACGAGGTGCCCCAGTCACATGTGCTGCAAGGCGGGGCCTTGGTGCTGGGCGCACTGGTGGTCAACGAATGGCTGGGCCGGCGCGAGCGCGAGGGGCACTACCGCATCCAAACCCTGGAAGTTGAAGACATTGGAGACACGCATGCATTGGAACACCCCGGAGGTCGGCGCTGAAGTCAGCGCCAACGGCGTCGGTCTGCTGACCCTGAACCGTCCCAAGGCGCTCAACGCCTTGAGTCTGCCCATGGTGCGCGCCCTGGCCGCGGTGCTCACCGCCTGGCGCGACGACCCGGCGGTGCAGGCGGTGGCCATCCGTGGCACGGGCAAACAGGGGCCGTTCGGGGCCTTCTGTGCGGGGGGCGACATCCGCTTCTTCCACCAGGCGGCCTTGCAGGGCGACCCGGCGCTGGAGGATTTCTTCACCGAGGAATACGCCCTCAACCACCTGATCTTCAGCTACCCCAAACCCTACATCGCCTTCATGGACGGCATCGTCATGGGCGGGGGCATGGGCATCAGCCAGGGCGCGTCGGTGCGGGTAGTGACCGAACACACCAAGATGGCCATGCCCGAAACCCACATCGGCCTGTTCCCGGATGTGGGCGGCGGTTACTTCCTGAGCCGCTGCCCGGGGCATGTGGGCGAATACCTGGCGCTGACCGGTCACGTCATCGGCGCGGCCGAGGCGGTGGCCTACGGCCTGGCCGACGTGGTGGCGCCGGCCGAGGCCCTGCCCCAGGCCTGGACCGCCTTGCAGCAGATCGAGGCGCCCAACCCGCAGGCGTTTGCCGCCGCCTGGCAGCGCTGGATGGACGGCGCGGACTGGAACCGCGTGGTGTCGGCCGAGGCCTGCCTGCTGACCGCCGAGGTGGAGGCCGCCTTTGGCCAGCCCACCGTGCCGGCGATCGTGGCCGCCCTGGAGCACACCCCCACCGAAGGGGCTGCCAAGACCCTGGAGGTGCTGCGCACCCGCAGCCCCCTGATGCTGCACGTGGTGCTGGAACAGATCCGCCGGGCGCGCCGCATGAACCTGGCCGACGACCTGCGCATGGAGCGCGACCTGGTGCGCCACTGCTTCCAGACCGGCCACCTGCAGCGCAGCGGCGCCGACAGCGAAACGGTGGAAGGCATCCGCGCCCTGGCCGTGGACAAGGACCACAGCCCGCGCTGGAACCCGCCGCGCATCGAAGACGTGACGCCCGAGATGGTGGCGCCGTTTTTTGCCAGCCCTTGGCCGGCCCATTCACACCCTTTGCGGGCCCTGGCCTGAATCGCAGCTCGGGGCAGCAGCCGGCCCGCTGAGCGGCCCTGGCGGCCGGTTCAGCGCTGGCGCTGCTTCATGGCGCGTTCCACCTCGCGCTTGCCTTCGCGTTCCTTGATGGTGTCGCGCTTGTCGTGCTCGCCCTTGCCCTTGGCCAGGGCGATCTCGCACTTCACCCGGCCGTTCTTCCAGTGCAGGTTCAGCGGCACCAGGGTGTAGCCCTTTTGCTCCACCTTGCCGATCAGGCGGCGGATTTCCTCGCGGTGCATCAGCAGCTTGCGCGTGCGTGCGCTGTCGGCGCTGACGTGGGTGGAGGCGGTCCGCAGCGGGTTGATCAGGCAGCCGATCAGGAACAGCTCGCCCTCGCGGATGACCACATAGCCCTCGGTCAGCTGCACCTTGCCGGCGCGCAGGGCCTTGACTTCCCAGCCCTCCAGCACCAGGCCGCACTCATGGCGTTCCTCAAAGGAGTAGTTGAAGGCGGCCTTCTTGTTCTCGGCGATGCGCCCGTCGCGGTCCGCGGTTTTGGTTTTGGGTTTGACTGACATGGTGTGGATATGGGGTGCCCCGCGACCTCTACAATCCAGGCACGGCCGATGATTGTATGAAAAGCGTTCACAAGACAGTGTTGATCTGGCACAGCGCCCACGAAATGTTTGCGCTGGTGACCGATGTGGCCCGTTATCCGGAGTTTCTGCCCTGGTGCAGTTCCGGCCAGGTGCTGGAATCCACCCCGCAGGGCATGGTGGCTTCGATCGGCATGTCCATTGGCGGCCTGAAAAAAAGCTTCACCACCCGCAACACCCACGAAGCCGACCGCCGCATCCACCTCGAACTGGTGGACGGGCCGTTTTCTCACATGGAGGGCACCTGGGAATTCCGGCCCGTGGGCGACGGCACCCAGAAGGCCTGCAAGATCGAATTCACCATGAGCTACGGTTTTTCCAGCAGCACCCTGGCGGCCCTGGTGGGCCCTGTTTTCGACAAGATCGCGGGCAATCTGGTCGATGCCTTCGTCAAGCGCGCCGACCAGGTGTACGGCGCCTGAGCCGCATGGTCACCATGCAGATCACCGTGGTGTTCGCGGCCGGCCCGCAAGACGTGCGCGAACGCGTGCTGGACCTGCCAGACGGCAACTGCGTGGCGCAGGCCCTGGATGCGACGGGCTGGGCGGTGCAGCAGCGCCTGGGGGCCGCCGGCGCAGAGGGGCTGGCCTTGGGCATCTGGGGCCGCAAGGCCACCCTCGACACCGTCTTGCGCGACCGCGACCGGGTCGAACTCTACCGCCCTTTGCAGGTGGACCCGAAACGGGCGCGGCGCGAACGCTTCCAGCGCCAGGGGGCGAAAAAATCGGGCTTGTTCTCGGCCCGGCGCCCTGGGGCCAAACCCGGTTATTGAAGGCGCCGCAGCCCAGCGGCGGGCCCTCCCTCAGCGGCAGTTGTCCGCGATGATCTGGTCCAGCCGGGCCTGTTCGGCGTTGCGCATGGCCTCGTCCATGAGCACGCGTTGCCCGTTCTCGTCCACCGTGGCCAGGCGCCCACCGCCTTGCAGGGTGGCGCGCGAGGCCTGGGCCCGCTTGCAGTTGTCGGCGCGGATCTCGGCGTTGCGCCGTTCGGTGGCACGCTGGGCTTCGTCGGCCTTGCGTTTGTCCTCGGCCTGGCGGGTGGCTGGTACCGGGTCGCTGCTGGCATCCGGGGCCGCGGTTTTGGCGGCAGCGTTGGCGGGGCGGGGCGTTTCCGGTGCGGTCCTGGCGGGCTGGGCGGGCGCCTCGGGCAGGGACAGGGCGCCGTTGCGCGGCTGTTGGGCGATGCGCGAATTCGGCACACTGGCGGGTGGCGGCAGGTCGCTGAACACCTTGCGGCCGCTGTCGTCCTGCCACACCCACAGGCCGGCGGCCTGGGCGGGCACGCTGGCACCGGTCCAGGCGGCCAGCCCAAGGGCAACCAGCAGGCGCGCGGTGGAGCCCCAGGTTCGAGCGCTCAGGGGGTGTACAGGGGCAGAGGCGGTGGTCATACGGGTTCGTTCCGGTGTGCGACAGGCCATGTACCGCATGGTACGGGGTTTGGCCCCAGTACAATAGTGTTTTTGGAGCTTCTCACATGCGCCTACTCGGAAAAGCGCTCACCTTCGACGATGTGTTGCTGGTGCCCGCGTACTCCCAGGTCCTGCCCAAGGACACCTCCCTCGCGACGAAATTCACGCGCGACATCACCCTGAACCTGCCGCTGGTGTCCGCCGCCATGGACACCGTGACCGAAGCGCGCCTGGCCATCGCCATCGCGCAGGAGGGGGGCATCGGCATCGTGCACAAGAACCTGACGGCGCAGGAACAGGCCGCGCACGTGGCCAAGGTCAAGCGCTACGAATCCGGCGTGCTGCGCGATCCGGTGGTCATCACACCCGACACCACGGTGTACCAGGTGCACCAGCTGTCCGAAGAACTCGGCATTTCCGGCTTCCCGGTGATCGAGGGCGGCAAGGTGGTCGGTATCGTCACCGGCCGCGACCTGCGTTTCGAGACCCGGGTGGACCTGCCGGCCCGCGAGATCATGACGCCGCGCGAGCGCCTGATCACCGTGCCCGAAGGCACCACCCCAGCCGAGGCCAAGGCGCTGCTCAACAAGCACAAGCTGGAGCGCCTGCTGGTGGTCAACGACGCCTTTGAACTCAAGGGCCTGATCACCGTCAAGGACATCACCAAGCAGCTGACCTTCCCCAATGCCGCGCGCGACGACGCCGGCCGCCTGCGCGTGGGCGCGGCGGTGGGCGTGGGCGCCGGCACCGAGGAACGGGTGGAGCTGCTGGTCAAGGCCGGTGTGGACGCCATCGTGGTGGACACCGCCCACGGCCACAGCAAGGGTGTGATCGACCGCGTGCGCTGGGTCAAGCAAAACTACCCGCAGGTGCAGGTCATCGGCGGCAACATCGCCACCGGCGCGGCCGCCCTGGCGCTGGTCGAAGCCGGCGCCGACGGCGTCAAGGTCGGCATCGGCCCCGGCTCCATCTGCACCACCCGCATCGTCGCTGGCGTAGGCGTCCCCCAGATCACCGCCATCGACAACGTGGCCACGGCCCTGCAGGGCACCGGCGTGCCGCTGATCGCCGACGGCGGCATCCGTTACAGCGGTGACATCGCCAAGGCCATCGCCGCCGGTGCCAGCACCGTGATGATGGGCGGCATGTTCGCCGGCACCGAAGAGGCGCCGGGCGAGGTCATCCTCTACCAGGGCCGCAGCTACAAGAGCTACCGCGGCATGGGCTCCATCGGAGCCATGCAGCAGGGCAGCGCCGACCGCTATTTCCAGGAAAGCAGCACCGGCAACCCCAACGCCGACAAGCTGGTGCCCGAGGGCATCGAAGGCCGCGTGCCTTACAAGGGCTCGATGGTCTCCATCGTCTTCCAGATGGCCGGTGGCATCCGCGCTTCCATGGGTTACTGCGGTTGCGGCACCATCGAAGAGATGCGCAGCACCGCCGAGTTCGTTCAGATCACGGCCGCCGGCATCCGCGAAAGCCATGTGCACGACGTGCAGATCACCAAGGAAGCGCCGAACTACCGCGCCGACTGACCGGGCCTGACCCTGGGCCCACAAGGGCCGTCCCCCGTGGACGGCCTTTCGCATTTCTAGCCGCGCTGCCCGCGCCCCACCCCGAGACGCCATGCAACACCAGAAAATCCTCATCCTCGACTTCGGTTCCCAGGTCACCCAGCTCATCGCCCGCCGTGTGCGCGAAGCCCATGTGTACTGCGAGGTGCACCCCTGCGACGTGTCCAGCGACTGGGTGCGCGCGTACGCGGCCGATGGCCAGCTCAAGGGCGTGATCCTGTCGGGCAGCCACGCCAGCGTCTACGAAGTGGACGACAAGGCGCCGGACGCGGTGTTCGAACTGGGCGTGCCGGTGCTGGGCATTTGCTACGGCATGCAGACCATGGCGCAGCAATTGGGCGGCAAGGTCGAGGCCGGCCACACCCGCGAATTCGGTTATGCCGAGGTGCGCGCGCGCGGCCACACGAACCTGTTGAAAGACATCGTGGACTTCACCACCCCCGAAGGCCACGGCATGCTCAAGGTCTGGATGAGCCACGGCGACAAGGTGACCGAGCTGCCGCCGGGCTTCAAGCTCATGGCCAGCACGGATTCTTGCCCGATCGCCGGCATGGCCGATGAGGCGCGCCGCTTCTACGCGGTGCAGTTTCATCCCGAAGTCACGCACACCGTGCAGGGCCGGGCGATGCTGGAGCGCTTCGTGCTGGACATCTGCGGCACCCGGGCCGACTGGGTCATGCGCGACCACATCGAAGAAGCGGTGCAAAAAATCCGCGAGCAGGTGGGTGACGAAGAGGTGATCCTGGGCCTGTCCGGCGGCGTCGATTCGTCGGTGGCGGCCGCGCTGATCCACCGTGCGATTGGCGACCAGTTGACCTGCGTGTTCGTGGACCACGGCCTGCTGCGTCTGCACGAAGGCGACATGGTGATGGACATGTTCGAAGGCAAGCTGCACGCGAAGGTGATTCGCGTGGACGCGAGCGAGCTGTTCCTGGGCCAGCTGGCCGGCGTGAGCGACCCGGAAAAGAAGCGCAAGATCATTGGCGGCCTGTTCGTGGATGTGTTCAAGGCCGAGGCGGCCAAACTCAAGGGCGACGGTGCCAAGGGCGCCAAATGGCTGGCGCAAGGCACCATCTACCCGGACGTGATCGAGTCCGGTGGCGCCAAGAGCAAAAAGGCCGTGACCATCAAGAGCCATCACAACGTGGGCGGCCTGCCCGAGCAGTTGGGCCTGAAGCTGTTGGAGCCGCTGCGCGACCTGTTCAAGGACGAGGTGCGCGAACTGGGCGTGGCGCTGGGCCTGCCACACGACATGGTGTACCGCCACCCCTTCCCGGGGCCGGGCCTGGGCGTGCGCATTCTGGGCGAGGTGAAGAAGGAATACGCCGACCTGCTGCGTCGGGCGGACGCCATCTTCATCGAAGAGCTGCGTTCCACCATCGACCCCATCAGCGGCAAGAGCTGGTACGACCTCACCAGCCAGGCTTTCACCGTGTTTCTGCCGGTGAAGAGCGTGGGCGTGATGGGCGATGGCCGCACCTACGACTACGTGGTGGCACTGCGCGCGGTGCAGACCAGCGACTTCATGACCGCCGATTGGGCGGAGCTGCCTTACAGCCTGCTCAAACGCGTGTCGGGCCGCATCATCAACGAGGTGCGTGGCATCAACCGCGTGACCTACGACGTCAGCTCCAAGCCGCCAGCCACGATCGAGTGGGAGTGACTTTTGACATGTAAGTCGTTGATTTTAAAAGATATTTAACTTACACAAAAGTTTCACGCAGCCAGCTAGGTCATTGATTTAGCTGGCTGTTTGACTTTATAGTTGCACAAAAACCTGCACAATTTTGTGGTCACTCAAAATCGTAGTCACTCAAGCAACTATGGCTCTTAAAAAACAAACGTTCAAAGACGGCGAAATAGCAATATACGACGAAGCTGTGATTTACAAGCGCGGCGAGTATTGGCAGATGCGTATGTGGTTACAGAAGGAAGGTAAGTACGCACGCTTCAGCTTACGCACGCGCAGCGAAAGCACAGCTATAGACAAGGCAAAGCAGCACTATCACGAAATAAAAGCGATGGAGCTTGCAGGAAAAACGTACCACTCTAAAACTACTAAGCAAGGTGCAGAAGAATATCTTAAGCAGCGGTGGAAGGATCACGAAGCTGGCTTAATAGTGATAAATCGCTACAGGACGGTTGCAACACATTTGAACCACTGGCTTAACTTCATAAACAGAGATACAAAGCTCAAAGAACTGGAGCGTACTGACTGCGAAAATTATTATCACGAACGTACTAAACGCAAGATCAGTCAAAAGACAATTGAAAATGAGCAGAGCACGATCAATGCAATGATGAATTGGCTGTACAAGGCCAAGGAAACGTACATTGATGGGTTTGACTTTAAAAAACTACCGCGGCTTGATACAAGAGCTGAAGATAAAGGGCGGTACTGCTTTAGTGATGACGAAAGCAAGCGTATAAGAACATTGCTTGAAGAGTATGCAAAAAGTGCAGCATCACAGCTTGATGAAGGAAAATCCATAGAGAAGTTCGTAACAGCCTACTATCTACTCATTTCTATGATAACTGGCCTAAGAAGAGGAGAGCAGCAACAGCTACGCTGGCAAGACATGAAATGGTATGAGCACGATTTAAAGAATGAATCTGGTGATAGCTACAGCTTGGTGGAAATTTTAGTTCGCGGCGAAACTTCAAAAACAGGAAAAACACGTAGGTTTATGATTAAAGATTGGGAATATTTTGAATCATTCTTCAAAGTAATGAACCCAAGGTACCGCAAAGCAAACAAAGGAAAAACTGACGCAAAGAACTTTGGAGAGACGTTGATTTTTAGTGTGGATGGAAACAAGGAGCTAACTCCAAGAGCGATTTATTATCACTTTAACAAAATAATGGAGTTGGCAGAGATTGGCGATACTGGAGGCAAAGAGCTTGTTCCATACTGCTTTAGACATACATTTATTACGCAGCGAGTAAATGCTGGCCTTTCGCCAACAGAGGTTTCTGAAATTGCAGGTAACTCAGCAACGGAAATTGAAAAAACTTATTATCATACGACACGCGATAAGATGATTAGCAATGCACTTGCAACATATACTCGCAAAGATGGTATGTTGATTCCAAAGTAAAATCACTCGTTAAGCTTTTTAGCAATCTCTGTCACTGTTTGGCCAATCTGTTTGTATAGCTCAAGTATCTCCAAGGTTTTGCCCATTTTTGAGTCGTATTCTTGAAAATATGGATCGTGCTCTGCGGCTTGCTTAGCTGCAAGCAGCTTGAGAATGAGCACCTGTTCTCTTGGTGTTAAAAATTCTGAATCACGCATTGACTGCTCCTTTCGTGTATTTATGAGAGCAGTGCGTGACGTATTACGAAGCTGATGACGCTTCGCTAGTTAGCTAGGACAGGATAGCTAACAAGATTACCCTGACCATATAAAGCGAGCAATAGAGTATGGGCATGGTGTGCGCTGTCAGCTTGAACGCATGTCATGACTAACGACAAGCATCCAAACTGATTGCGTAGTTTTACAGTGGCTTGGTATGTTTGCATAGCAGGCGCTTGTTACGCTGCTTTGTCTTTAGCTGCTTTGCTGGCGTTTTCCAGTGCAGCGTCAAATTCTCCATCATGCACAGCTTTGGTGATCGTCTCAAGCAACTTGATAACATCACCATCAGCGCATTCAATCGCGTTTGCACCTTTGTTGTTCAAGGTCAGGACACGCGATCCATAACGGACGTTCATTTGCAGCTTTCCGTTATCGCCAGTCCACCACCAGCACTTAACACGCTTGGGGACAGTCAGCGTGACTTGTTCACCAGTCTCTGAATCTTTGGATTTCCTCTGCTTGGTTGGTGCATAGGGCTGGCCGCTTTCCATCGCGCTAGCAAGTTCAATCTGTTCAAAGATAGCTTTAAGCAGCTTGTTACGACGCTGTGCTACGGGCGATAAGGCGGTGTTGCGTTGTGCAGTAACGAGCTTCAATGATGCAAGGTGTGTCATGTAATTTCCAATAAAATTTAAACAGTGACTTAACTTTAAATTCAGCCTGTACACATGAGCAACCGGAAAAATTATCTCCTTTCCTTTGGTTCTGCTAAATACTCACATGAGTACAGCAGAACTAAACTACCAATACGAGAAATTTTCATCTGAGCTTGCAAGATTTGGCACGCATGGACTGACCTTGCAGACCAAGCTTTATACATGCAACAGTTCAGGTTCTGGAATGGAACGTAAGGTTGATAACGCGAAGCAGGCATTCAGAGAGTTTAGGCCAAAGCTAAACCGTCTATTGACTGGCAACGGTTGGGTACGTTCAGCACAGAAATTGCCACTTGTACTCGTGTCACTTGAAGGCTCAAAAGATAACTACGACAGGAACAAGTCGTTACATTTCCATCTCACGCTTGGCAACTTTGACGTTAAGCGGCTAGATGTGGATTTTCTGGAAAAGCTGGTCAAGCATTGGTGTGACACAGGTATTGGTACAGACGACATAAAACTTACATCTCTCTATGATGCAAGCGGCTTTGGTGGCTATTGCAGCAAGGAAGTATGGAAGTCAAACAACGAATGTATAGACCTAATGCTGTCACAGATACCTGCACATTTAACTGGCATCTGACGTAGCGTCGTTGTCTTAAGGTGGTGTGCATGTGCTAGCGGGAGGCTAGTTGTATAAACACGTCTATACAAAACAGCTCAAGCTAGAATGGTATAAAGAACACAGACACACAGATACAAAATCACCAGTACCAGAGAAAAATACCCAGGTGTTAAATTTTTCGTGACGCAGAAAAATTAGAGAGCAGGACGAAATTTACAGCGTGCTAACGCTGCACAAACGTCGCGTAGTGCGTTTTCGATAGCGTCTTAACGCTAGGGTAGCTGGGCTGGATTTTGTAAGCACACAGGGCTAAATACGTCACACAAAGAATCAAAGCTAATACGCAAAAGCTTTGATTCTTCCTGTGATGTCGCGTAAGTCGTTGTGCTATATGAAGAAATTTATCTGTCTGCTTGCTGCGTCTTTCAGGTAGGAAAACAGAAGCAAAGAAAACACAATTATCCATGTGTATTTATTTGATTTGGAGGAACACATGGCACAAGCAAAGACACTGACTGCGACGGAGTTACGTCGCGTACTGGATTACATCGCGACACGACCACATGCAGCACGCAATCGTGCAATGTTGCTGGTCACGCACTACGCAGGACTACGCGTTGGCGAGACGGCCAGCTTGCGTTACAAGGATGTGCTGGATGAAGCAGGGCAGGTACGCAGCGAGATCCGTTTGGACGCTGAGCAGACCAAAGGACGTTATGGGCGTGTGGTATTCGTAGCGGAAAAGCTACGGAAGGAACTACAGCGTTACGTCGCAACAACCCCAGAGCAAGGCCCCGCTGCTAAGCTCTTTCAAACTCAGAAGCGCGGCGCGGATGGATTTACTGCAAACACTCTTGCACAGCATTTTCATCATTTGTACAAGGGCGCAGGGATTGATGGAGCAAGCTCGCACTCAGGGCGTCGCAGCTTCATAACGAACTTGGCTGCAAAGGGCGTACCTGTTCGCGTGCTGATGAGTTTATCTGGCCACCGTTCCCTGTCTTCAGTTCAGGTCTACATTGATGTGCACGACGACATGAAGCGCAAAGCAGTAGAACTGATCTAAGCTCAGGCGGCGGCTCGTGCAGCGGCCATTTCCGCTTTTGTACGGCGCTTGCGCTTGACCTTGGTATCACTCAGTTCGTCAGTGGTGAACTGGAATCTGGCAATGGTGCGCTTGACCTCTTCCAGTGCTTGCTTGCGTTCAGCGGCCAGAAGTTGCTCACGTTCAGCTTGGAGTTTGGCAATCTGATCGTCCAGTTCGTCAATACGTTTCATGTTTAAGCTTCCTGCATATAGTCCCTGCTTACTATAGCTGCTATAGTGGCACCATACAAGACAAACAAATACTTCACGAGTAGGAAGGATGACTAGCTGTGGCTACTGAGAGCAAAAACAGCAGTTTTGCGAAGGCAAGGGATGCTAAGCAAGACGAGTTCTACACTCAACTTACGGACATTGAAAAGGAACTCAAGCACTACAAGAAGCACTTTAAGGGAAAGGTTGTTTATTGCAACTGTGATGATCCACGTGTAAGTGGATTCTTTCACTATTTCTCTTATAACTTTGAGAAGCTTGGACTTAAGAAACTAATTACAACTTGTTATAAAAACTCAAGCAGAGACTTATTCAGCGAAAACGATGCTGAAGAAGCTGTCATGCTCGTGTACGAAGGTGACAAGGATGGTAATAATGTTCCTGGTGTTGATGAGATAGGAGTGGTTAAGCTAAAGGGTGATGGCGACTTTAGAAGTGACGAAAGTATAGAGCTACTGAAACAAGCTGATATCGTAGTTACCAATCCGCCATTTTCCTTGTTTCGCGAATACATCAATCAACTTGTTTCACACGACAAGAAATTTCTGATTGTTGGCAATCAGAATGCGATTACATATAAAGATGTTTTTCCGTACATCCAAGAAAATAAGATTTGGCTTGGTTACAACAACGGAGATATGTCCTTTAAAGTCCCCAGTCACTATGAAAGTAGGGCTACAAGATTTTGGATTGACGAAACTGGTCAGAAGTGGCGTAGCTTGGGTAACGCTTGCTGGTTCACAAACTTGGATATATCTAAGAGGCATGAAGACTTGGTTTTGTACAAAACATACAATGAAAAAGACTATCCTGAGTATGTCAACTACGATGCGATAGAGGTTGGGACTACCAAAGATATACCTTGCGACTACAACGGCAAGATGGGTGTCCCAATAACGTTTTTAGATAAGTACAATCCAGATCAGTTTGAGATCTTGGGGTCTAGTAGAAATCTAAGTAATCCCATGTCTGGTTACGCAGAAAAAGGCAGTTACGCTCAAGGTGGGCCTCGTTTTTATTTGAATAATGGTGACGGCACATATCGCCGTATGTATGATCGCATTGTCATAAGAAGGCGGCAGTGATGGACATTCAACTTAAACAAGTCACTGTAAGAGAACTTGTAGATGACTATGAAGACAATAGCGAAGGTGGCGTTAAAGGCTACGGTGGTAAGCTGAACATTCGCCCACCATATCAACGCGAGTTCATCTACAAGGATAAGCAAAGAGATGCTGTTATCAATACTTTAACGAGAGATTTCCCGTTAAATGTTATGTATTGGGCGGTATGTGACGATGGTACATATGAAGTGATAGATGGTCAGCAACGCACTATCTCAATCAGTCAGTACGTTGAAGGTGACTTTGCTTTTAACGAACGATATTTTCACAACTTACAGAAGGATGAACAAGAGCAGATACTTGACTACAAGCTCATGATATATCTTTGCAGTGGCACTGATAGTCAAAAGCTAGAATGGTTCAGGACTATTAACATCGCTGGAGAAAAGCTCACTGAGCAAGAGCTGCGAAATGCTGTTTACGCTGGTACGTGGCTTTCAGATGCTAAGCGCTATTTTAGCAAAACAGACTGTCCTGCTTACAATATTGGTAGTGATTATTTATTGGGTACACCAATTCGTCAAGACTATCTTGAGACTGTCATAAGCTGGATTAGTGGTGGGCAGATTGAAGCTTACATGGCTAAGCAGCAACATAAGCCTAATGCAAACGAGCTATGGCTTTACTTTCAGTCTGTTATAAGCTGGGTTAAGACGACCTTTATCAAGTATCGTAAAGAGATGAAGGGTGTGGATTGGGGCTCGCTCTATGCTGAATTTAAGGGCGGTGAGTTTGACTCTGCTAAGCTTGAGGCAGAGATTGCTAAGCTTATGGAAGATGAAGATGTCACTAAGAAGAAGGGCATCTATCATTTCGTTCTTACGCGAAAAGAAAAGCATCTCAGCATCAGAGCATTTAGCGACAATCAAAAACGTGAAGCTTATGAGCGTCAAAAAGGCGTATGTACAGTTTGCAACGATCACTTTGAGCTTAACGAGATGGAAGCAGACCACATAACACCATGGCATGATGGTGGTAAGACTATTGCATCTAACTGTCAAATGCTATGCAAGGAAGACAACAGAAGAAAATCAGGCATCTGACGTTATGTTTTAAACTTGCAGACAGTTTCGTGACTTTGGGTGAAGTAGCAGGCTGTGGTAAAAATGCACCCTGAAGCTTGTCGTGTGTATCTGCACTCTGTGCAACAAGCTTTCCAGCAGATCGTTGACTTTGAAGAGAATTTTCGCGGCGCTACTGGGTGCTGATAGTTACCTGGAAGTTGCACAAAAGTTACACTTAGGAATTTACATGATGCAAGCTGTTGATTTTGAACGAGTATTTTTCAACGTCACTACTGAGTGGGAATGACGCGCCCGCGCTGACCCAGCCGCGCCATGGCCACCGACCGCGACGCCCATTACATGGGGCTGGCCCTGGCCCAGGCCCGGCTGGCGGCCCGTCGCGGGGAGGTGCCGGTGGGGGCGGTGCTGGTGCGTTCGGGGCCCGGCGGTGACGAAGTGCTCGCCGAGGCCCACAACCAGCCCATCGCCCGTTGCGACCCGACCGCCCATGCCGAAATGCTGGCCCTGCGCCAGGCGGCCGAACGCCTGGGCAACTACCGACTGGACGGCTGCGAACTGTACGTGACCCTGGAGCCCTGCGCCATGTGCGCGCAGGCCCTGCTGCACGCCCGTGTGGCCCGGGTCGTGTACGGAGCGGCCGAGCCCAAGACCGGGGCCGCAGGCTCGGTGCTGGACCTGTTCGCCATGCCGCAACTCAACCACCAGACGGCGGTGCAAGCGGGGGTGATGGCCGAGGCCGCCACCGAGGTGCTGCAAGCATTTTTTGCGCAGCGCCGGGCCGCCGCCAAAGCCGCGGCCACCCCGGTGCGGCAGGACGCCTTGCGCACACCGGACCCGGCCTTTGCCCCTTTGTGGCAGGCGCTGCCCCACCTGCAGCCGCACAGCCAGCGTTGGCAGGCCTGGCCCCACTTGGAGGGCTTGCAACTGCACGCGCTCGACCTGCCTGCCTCAGCGCCACAGCGGGGCGTGGTGCTGGCCCTGCACAGCCCCACGGCCTGGTGCGCGCAGTGGGCGGCCTGGGCCATTGACGGCGCCGCCCGCGGTGAGCGCGTCTTTGTGCCCGATCTGATCGGCTTCGGTCTCAGCGACAAACCCAAAAGGGCGGCCTGGCACACCTTGGACCGGCACGCCCGCTGCCTGATCGACACCCTGACTGCGCTGGGGGTGCCGGCTTGGCGTGTGGTGGCGACACCCGACCAGGTCCGGCTGGCCGAGCGCCTGCAAGCCCTGGCACCGCAAGCGGTGCAGGGCCTGAGCTACTTGGACCCCATCGCGCCGGATTTGCCCGCGGACTGGTGCGACTGGCCTTACCCCGATGCCGGCCACCGCGCCGGCCCACGGGCCTGGCCCCGCTTGTCCGATTGAGGCGAGTGCTGCTGGGCATAATCCCCCCATGGCCCACATCTACCTCTATTCGCCCAGCGGCGCCGTTCGCAACAAAACCGGTTTCAAGCGCGCGCTGCGGCGCTTGCAGGCCCAGGGGCATGAGGTGGAGGTGGACCCGGCGGCCCTGCTCAGCCACCAGCGCTTTGCCGGTGACGACGCCACCCGCCTGGCCGCCATCGGGCGTGCCGCGGCCAGTGGCGCCGACGTGGTCCTGACCACCCGCGGCGGCTATGGCCTGACCCGTTTGCTGCCGCAACTGCCTTACGCCGACATCCAGCGCTCGGTGGAGCGGGGCAGCGCCTGGGTCGGCCTGAGCGATTTCACCGCCCTGCAACTGGCCGCCCTGGCCCAGGCCCAGACCCCGACCTGGGCCGGCCCCGCCTTGCTCGAAGACTGGGCCAGCGAAGACGAGCCCGACGACATCATGCAAGCCTGTTTCGACGACCTCGTCAGCGGCGTGGGGGAGGGGGCCGGCTGGCGCCTGCCCGCGGCCGACTTCAAGGCCCATGCGGCCTTGTCGGCCCCCGAGGACTGGGGGCTGGAGCAAGCCACCTTGTGGGGCGGCAACCTCACCGTGTTGTGTGCCTTGCTGGGCACGCCCTTCTTCCCGCAGGTGGAGCAGGGCGTGCTGTTTCTGGAGGACGTGGGCGAACACCCCTACCGCATCGAACGCATGCTGACGCAACTGTTGCACGCCGGAGTGCTGGCCCGCCAGCAGGCGGTGGTGCTGGGCGCGTTCAACCGTTACGAGCTGACCCCGCACGACAAAGGCTTCAAGCTGGCCACGGTGGTGGACTGGCTGCGTGCACAACTGCGCGTGCCGGTGCTGACCGGCCTGCCTTTTGGCCACGTGCCGACCAAGGTGGTGCTGCCGGTGGGCCGGCAGGTCGAGATGGTGGTGCAGGGCCGCGAAGCCCTGCTGTTCTGGGACTGATCAGCCCGGGGTGACTTGGCTGGCCGCCACCCGCTGGGCGATGTGGTCCAGCGCCTCCTGCACCTGGTCGATGAGGATCAGACACAGATCGCCGGGTTGCAGGCCCTCCAGGGCGGCGTCGATGGCGTTGAACTCGCCCCGGATCTCGCTGACGCGCTGCGTCTGTGGCGCCCCCACCAGGCCTTCGCGCAGCAGGCCCAGCACTTCGCCGTCGGCGCGGCCGCGCTGGCAGGCGTCCTGGTACAGAATCACCTCGTCGAACACCCGGCCGAGGATGCGGGTCTGCTCGCGAATGTCTTCGTCGCGCCGGTCGCCGGCCCCGCTGATGACCACCGAACGCTGCCGCGCCGGCATCTGCTGCACCGCCGTGCTCAAGGCCTGGATCGCGTCCGGGTTGTGGCCGTAGTCGGCGATGACGGTCGCGCCCTTGTAGTCGAACAGGTTGAAGCGGCCCGGCACAGCGTGGGCGTCGCTCACGAAGGTGAAAACCCCTTGCAGGATGGTGTTCCAGGGCACGTTCAAGGCCCAGGCGGCCCCGATGGCGGCCATGGCGTTGTCCACCTGGAAACCGATGGCGCCGTTGCGGGTGATCGGGATCTGGGCCAGGGGAATGCGCACCTGGCTGCTGCCTTCGACCGCGACGATGTGCCCGTCGGCCACGAACAGCACGCGCTGGCCCAGGGCCCGGTGCGTGGCGATGACCGGGTGGTTCTCGTCCGGTCCAAAGAAGGTGACGCGGCCCGGGCAATGCTCGGCCATGCGCACCACCTGCGGGTCGGCGGCGTTGAGCACGGCCATGCCTTGCGGTTCCACGTTCAGCACGATGACGCGCTTGAGCACGCTCAGGTCTTCCACCGTGGTGATGTAGTTCAGGCCCAGGTGATCGCCACTGCCGATGTTGGTGACCACCGCCACGCGGCAGCGGTCGTAGGCCAGGCCTTCGCGCAGCAGGCCGCCGCGCGCGGTCTCGAACACGGCCGCGTCCACGTCCGGGTGGGCCAGCACGTTGCGCGCGCTGCGCGGGCCGCTGCAGTCGCCGCTGTCGGTCTGGCGGCCGTTGACGTAGACGCCATCGGTGTTGGTCATGCCCACGCGCAGGCCGTGGCCGCGCAGCAGGTGGCTGGTCAGGCGCACGGTGGTGGTCTTGCCGTTGGTGCCGGTCACCGCGACGATGGGGATGCGCCCGTCCTCGCCGTTGGGGAACATGTGCTGGATGACGGCCTCGCCGACCGGGCGCCCCTTGCCGAAAGACGGGCTGACGTGCATGCGCAGGCCCGGTGCGGCGTTGACTTCGACGATGCCGCCGTGCTGCTGCTCCAGCGGCTCGATGACGTTCTCGCAGACCACGTCCACACCGCAGATGTCCAGCCCCACGGTCAGGGCCGCGGCCACGGCCCTGGCCGCCACCTGGGGGTGGACCTCTTCGGTCACGTCGGTGGCGGTGCCGCCGGTGGACAGGTTGGCGTTGTTGCGCAAGACCACGCGGCGGCCGCGCGCGGGCACCGCATCGGGCGTCAGGCCCTGTTCGTTCAGCCGGTCCACGGCGATCTCGTCCAGGCGGATCTTGGTCAGCGGGGTGGCATGGCCGTCGCCGCGCCGCGGGTCGCTGTTGACCACGTCCACCAGTTGGCGCACGGTGTGCTCGCCGTCGCCGATGACCAGCGGCGGGTCGCGGCGGGCGGCGGCGACCAGCTGCTTGCCAACCACCAGCAGGCGGTAGTCGATGCCCGGCAGGTAGCGCTCGACCATCACGTCGTCGCGGAACTGCACGGCGTTCAGGTAGGCGGCTTCCACCTGCTCGCGGGTGCTGATGTTGACCGTCACACCCTTGCCCTGGTTGCCGTCGCGGGGTTTGATGACGACGGCACCGCCCAGGGCCTGGGCTGCGGCCCAGGCGTCTTCGGGGCTGTGCACCGGGCGCCCCAGCGGTACCGGCACGCCGGCGGCGTGCAGCAGTTTTTTGGTGAGTTCCTTGTCCTGCGCGATGCCTTCGGCGATGGCGCTGGTGGTGTCGCATTCCGCGGCCTGGATGCGGCGCTGCTGGCTGCCCCAGCCGAACTGCACCAGGCTGCCTTGGGTCAGGCGCCGGTAGGGGATGCCGCGGGCCACGGCCGCGTCCACGATGGCGCCGGTGGACGGACCCAGGCGCACGTCTTCGTCCAGTTCTTTCAGGCGGGCGATGGCGGCGGCCGTGTCGTAGGGGGTGTCCTGTGCGGCGGAGGCGATCAACTCAATCGCCAGGTCCATGGCCAGGCGGCCCACTTCTTCCTCTGAATACTGCACCACCACCTGGAACACGCCGGCTTCGGGTGCCTGTGCCGTGCGGCTGAAGCTGACCGGGCAGCCGGCCTGGGCCTGCAGCGCCAGGGTGGTCAGCTCCAGGGCGTGGGCCAGCGACACCAGGCCTTGCGAGGTGGGCTGGGGCAGTGCGCCGATTTCGGGAAAACGCTGGCGCAAGCGGGCCTTGAAGTCGACCCACTTGAGCAAATCGGTTTCTTCGGGCGTGCAGCGCACGATGGCTTCGATGGCCGTGGCACGGGTCCACAGGTTGGGGCCCCGCAGGGCACGGATGCGAGAGACGTCCACGCGACGGTTCCTTCAAACAGATCAAGCGCTGGCAAACAGGGGCTCGGCGGTTTCGACGCCGGCGCGCACCAGGGCGGGGGACATGTCCAGGGCCAGGGCCGCGGCCACAGCCGCCAGCAAGGCCGGCAGCGGCAGGTGCCGGGTCAGCAGGCGGGCCACCACCGGCTGGGTCAGGTCGAGCAGGGGGGTAGCGGTCTGGTTGCGCCACAGCACCACCTGACCGTTCTGCACCAGCAGGAAACGCCGGCCTGCCTCGCAATGGGCGGCTTGCAGGGCGTGTTCGCTGGCCTGGCTGTAATAGACCACGTCGCCGTCGGACAGCTCGCCCAAGCCGGCGCAAACCTCGTCGTCGGCGTTGAGCACCGCACACCCCTGGGGCAGCACCACGTCAACCTGTGTGCGCAGCACGGTGCGCATCTGCTCGCGCGTGAGGATGTGGTGGTCCTGCAGGCCGGTGGGTTCGGGCACCCCGGTGACGACCCCCACATGGCAGCGGTCGTAGGACAGGCCTTCGTCCAGGATGCTGCGCGGCGAGTTTTCCAGCACGGCGGCGTCGACGCAGCGGTTCATCAGGATGCGCTGGCCGGCCTCCCAGTCGGACGGGTGGCTGGAGTCGATCCGCTGCATCTGTACGAACATGCCTTCGCTGCAGGCCACGCCGGTGGCGTGGCCTGCGCGGTGCATCAGCCAGCCCAGCAACAGGGCAATCGGGGTGGTGTGTTCGGTGCCGGTGATGCCGACCACCGGCACCCGTCCGTCGTCGCGCGGGCCGAACAGGTGTTCCACGATGGCTTCGCCCACCGGACGCGGCTGGCCGACGGCGGGCTTGAGGTGCATCAGCAGCCCGGGCCCGGCGTTGACCTCGACGATGGCGCCCCCCTGGGCCTGCAGCGGCTGGGAGATGTCGCTGGCCACCAGGTCGATGCCGGCGATGTCCAGACCCACCACGCGCGCGGCCAGCGCGGCCATTTCGGCCACCTCGGGGTGGACCTCGTCGGTGATGTCGTGGGTCATCACCCCGGTGCGCTGCACCAGCACCACTTGGCCGGCGGCGGGCACGCTCTCGGGCGTCAGGCCCTGGCGGCTCAGTTCCAGCATGACCAGGGAGTTTTCCGGCAGGCGGATGGTGTCGAGCGGGAATTCTTCTTCCTCGCCCCGGCGCGGGTCGGTGTTGATCTGGCTGTCGATCAGCGCCATCACCGTGCTCTGGCCGTCGCCGGTGATGCAGGACTGCTCGCCCCGGGCAGCGGCCACCATGCGGTTGCCCACCACCAGCACCCGGTGCTCCTGGCCGCGGATGAAGCGCTCGACGATCACATCCGAACCTTCGGCGTCGGCCAGGGTGTAGGCAGCTTCGACCGCGGTTTGGGTGTTCAGGTCGAGCGAGACGCCGCGGCCGTGGTTGGCGTCGCTGGGTTTGACCACCACCGGCAGCCCGATGTCCTTCGCCACCTCCCAGGCCTCGGCCGGGCTGCCCACCACCTGGCCATCGGGAATCGGCACGCCGCAGGCGGCCAGCAGGCGCTTGGTCAGGTCCTTGTCGCGCGAAATGGTTTCGGCGATGGCACTGGTCTTGTCGGTTTCGGCGGTCCAGATGCGGCGCTGCTTGCTGCCGTAGCCCAATTGCACCAGGTTGCCCGTGGTCAATCGGATGGAGGGAATCTTGCGCTGCGTGGCCGCGTCCACGATGCTGGCCGTGCTCGGGCCCAGGGCATGGCGGTCTATCAGGGCCTTGAGGCCGCGCACGCTGGCGGCCACGTCAAAGACGGTGTCGTCGATCGCGGCCATCACCAGGTCGCGGGCGTCGAGCAGGGCCTGGCGTCCCACTTCTTCCTGGCGCGTGCGGATCACCACCTTGTAGACGCCGCGCACCTCGGTGGACCGGGCCTTGCCAAAGCCGGTCTGCATGCCGGCCAGGTTTTGCAGCTCCAGGGCCACGTGTTCCATGATGTGACCGGGCCAGGTGCCTTCGCGCAGACGCAGCAGGAAGCCTCCGCGTTCACCGATGCCGCAGTGGTGCTCCACCAGACCCGGCAGCCAGGCGGTGAGCCGCTCATAAAAACCGGGCAGGGTGTTGGACGGGCAGTCTTCCAGGTCTCCGATGTCGATCAGCGCTTCAATCGCTGGGCGGTAGGTCCAGAGGTTGGGCCCGCGCAGATAGCTCATCCGCAACAGCTTGATGGTCTTGTGGTTCATGGTGGGGGGAGGGTGCACCGCAGACGGGCCCGGCACCGGTGTGGCTGGCGGGCGCGAGGGGCGGTGACGATGTCGGTTCTGCGGGCGGGAAGCAGCCTTACAATCTCGTGAATGAGCGACTGGACCAGCGACCCGCAGCGCGAAAAGCTCCATTTCGGTGGCAGTTTTCACACACTTGTCACGTGATTCCATCGAACGTGATTGTGTCTCCAGTTCCGCGCCTTGCGTGTTCTCCAACCCAAAAATATTTGCAACATGCCGTTACCTATTGAGCCAGCGGGATTGCCCGAGGGGTTTCCCGCGGCGTGGCGCGCGCCCGCGCTGCAGGCCTGGGCGGGGGCGGTGACCGAGCCGCGGGCTTGGCTGGAGCTGGACCTGGACGACACTTTGCGCTTCCGACCCAGCCTGCTCGCGGTGGACGGCCAGCAGCTCTGGTGGCTGGACACGCAAGGCGGGCAGGCGGTGTTGCAGCGCTGGGCACTGAACGCCGACCTGCGCCTGCTGCAAAGCGACCACAACGGCGTCGGCACCCTGGAATTGGTGCGGGGTGCCGAGCGTCTGGCGGTCTGGCGTTACACCCTGGGGCGGCATTTGTCGGCCACCCGCTTGGTCGAGCAGTTCGAGGCGCAGCAGGCCGAGCAGGCCGAGGGCAAGCCCTTGCAACTGGCCCGGCTGGAACTGTGCCCGCGCTGCCAGTCGCCCCTGGACCCGGAGGCCGACGAATGCGAGGTGTGCGCGCAGGTGGTGCACACCCCGCCGTCCACCTGGACGCTGTTGCGCCTGTGGCGTTTTGCCCACCCGTACCGCTGGCAGTTGCTGGCTGGCTTTCTGCTGACGCTGGCCTCCACCGCCGCCACCCTGGTGCCGCCCTACCTCACCATCCCCCTGATGGACGATGTGCTGATTCCTTACCAGAGCGGGCAGGACATCGACACCGGCCTCGTCGCCTGGCTGCTGGGCGGCTTGTTTGGCTCTGCGCTGCTGGCCTGGAGCCTGGGCTGGGCCAAGACCTACATCCTGGCGCTGGTGTCCGAGCGCATCGGGGCCGACCTGCGCACCTCCACCTACGAGCACCTGCTGAACCTGTCGCTGGAGTATTTTGGCGGGCGCCGCACCGGTGACCTGATGGCCCGCATCGGCTCCGAAACCGACCGCATCAACGTCTTCCTGTCGCTGCACCTGCTCGACTTCGCCACCGACGTCATCATGATCCTGATGACCGCGGCGATCCTGTTTTCCATCAACCCCTCGCTGGCACTGGCCACGCTGGTACCGCTGCCCTTCATCGCCTGGCTGATCCACGTGGTGCGCGACCGGCTGCGCACCGGCTTCGAAAAGATCGACCGCGTCTGGTCCGAAGTCACCAGCGTGCTGGCCGACACCATTCCCGGCATCCGCGTGGTCAAGGCCTTTGCCCAAGAGACCCGCGAGGCGCAACGCTTCCGCGACGCCAACCGCCACAACCTGGAGGTGAACGACCGCCTGAACCGGCTCTGGTCGCTGTTCTCGCCCACCGTGTCGCTGCTGACCGAAATCGGCCTGCTCGTGGTCTGGGGCTTTGGCATCTGGCTGGTGGCCGAAGGCGACATCACCGTCGGCGTGCTGTCGGCTTTCCTGGCCTACATCGGGCGCTTCTACATCCGCCTGGACTCGATGAGCCGCATCGTCTCGGTGACGCAGAAGGCCGCCTCGGGTGCCAAGCGCATTTTCGACATCCTCGACCACGTCTCCAGCGTGCCCGAGCCGGTCAACCCACGCACCCTGGAGCGGGTGGCGGGCCAACTGGAGATGCGCGACGTCGGCTTCCGCTACGGCAACCGCGCCGTCATCCGCGGCCTGAACCTGACCGTGCGGCCCGGCGAAATGGTCGGGCTGGTCGGCCACAGCGGTTCCGGCAAGAGCACCCTGGTCAACCTGATCTGCCGTTTTTACGACGTGGCCGACGGCGCCATCCTGGTGGACGGCGTGGACCTGCGTGCCCTGCGCGTGGCCGACTACCGGCGCCACATCGGCCTGGTGTTGCAGGAGCCCTTCCTGTTTTTCGGCACCATCGCCGAGAACATCGCCTACGGCCGCCCCGACGCCTCGCGCGAGGACATCGTGGCCGCCGCCCGCGCCGCGCACGCGCACGATTTCATCCTGCGCCTGCCGCAGGGCTACGATTCCCTGGTGGGCGAACGCGGCCAGGGCCTGTCCGGCGGGGAGCGCCAGCGCATCTCCATCGCGCGGGCGCTGCTGATCGATCCGCGCATCCTCATCCTCGACGAGGCCACCTCCAGCGTGGACACCGAGACAGAGAAGGAAATCCAGAAGGCCCTGGACAACCTGGTGCGCGGCCGCACCACCATCGCCATTGCCCACCGCCTGTCCACCCTGCGCAAGGCCGACCGGCTGGTGGTGATGGACAAGGGCCGCAAGGTGGAGGAGGGCAGCCACGAGGAACTGATGGCCCACGAGGGCGCTTACTGGCGCCTGTATCAGGCACAACAGCGGCAGGCCGAGGCCGACCGCGAGCGGATCGGAGACTGAGATGCGCCTGCAACGCAACCCCTTGGGCAAGCTGGTGCTGACCACCGCCGACGGCCAGGTCCACGAGAACGTGGTGCCGGTGCGCGCCTTTCCGATCCAGGCGCCCCAGGGCCAGGTGTCTCTGGTCGGCGTGGACGGTCACGAGGTCGCCTGGATCGAGCACCTGGACGATCTGGCGGACGACAGCCGCGCCCTGGTGCAGGAGGAGTTGGCCCTGCGCGAGTTCACGCCGGTGATCCAGCGCCTGCGCGAGGTCAGCGCCTTCGCCACGCCCAGCACCTGGACCGTGGACACCGACCGCGGCCCGACCAGTTTCGTGCTGAAGGGCGAGGAGGACATCCGCCGCCTGGGCCGCGACGTGCTGCTGGTGCTCGACAGCCACGGCGTGCAGTTCCTGATCCGCCAGCCCCAGAGCCTGGACCGGCACAGCCGCAAATTGCTGGACCGCTTCCTTTAAATCACTTCAGGCTGCCCGAGAGGAACTGAGCCAAGCGTTCGCTCTTGGGCTGGGCCAGCACCTGGCGCGGCGGGCCTTCTTCCTCGATGCGCCCCTGGTGCAGGAAGATCAGGTGGTTGGATACCTCGCGCGCAAAGCCCATCTCGTGCGTCACCACCACCATGGTGCGGTGTTCCTCGGCCAGTTGCTGCATCACCCGCAGCACCTCGGTCACCAGCTCGGGGTCGAGTGCGCTGGTGGGTTCGTCGAACAGCATCACCTCGGGTTCCACCGCCAGGGCGCGCGCAATGGCCACGCGCTGCTGCTGGCCGCCGCTCATGTGGGCCGGGTAGCGGTCCTCCACGCCTTTGAGGCCGACGCGCTCCAGGTACTTGCGCGCCGTGGCCACAGCCTGCTCCTTGGGCACCTTGAGCACGTGC
Source organism: Macromonas nakdongensis (assembly GCF_002837145.1). Classification (GTDB taxonomy): domain Bacteria; phylum Pseudomonadota; class Gammaproteobacteria; order Burkholderiales; family Burkholderiaceae_C; genus Macromonas_B; species Macromonas_B nakdongensis. Next base: position 29,679 of record NZ_NWMV01000029.1, read on the forward strand.
ACCGGCGCTTCGATGATGTTCTCCAGCACCGTCATGTGGGCCCAGAGGTTGAAGTTCTGGAACACCATGGCCAGCTTGGTGCGCAGGCGCTGCAACTGGGCCTGGCGCACCGGCTCCAGTTCGCCATCGCGCCCCGGTTTCAGTTCCAGCGCCTCACCGGCCACCACGATGCGGCCCTGGTGCGGCTTTTCCAGCAGGTTGATGCAGCGCAGGAAGGTGCTCTTGCCCGAGCCGGAACTGCCGATGATGCTGATCACGTCGCCGGCGCGCGCGCGCAGGGACACGCCTTTGAGCACCTCGTGCTGGCCGTAGCGCTTGTGCAGGTCGTCCACCTGCAGTTTGTAGTCGGGTGAGGTCATGGCGGGGTCAGTGGCGGCGGGGCGCCAGGTAGGCCAGGTAGCGTTTTTCCAGCAGCTTGAAGGTGCCCACCAGCGTGAAGGTGATGCACAGGTAGATCGCTGCGGCGAACAGGTAGGCCTCGAAGGGCAGGTAGAAGTCGGAGTAGATCCGGCTGGCCGCGGCGGTCAGGTCCAGCATGGCCGGCACGGTGCTGGCCAGGCTGGTGCTGTGCAGCATCATCACCACCTCGTTGCTGTAGGCCGGCAGGGTGCGGCGCAGCGCGCTGGGCAGGATGATGCGGCGCAGGCGCTGCCAGCGGCCCATGCCCATGGCCTGGGCGGCCTCGATCTCGCCAGGGCTGGTCTCGCGAATGGCGCCTGCCAGCATCTCGGCGGTGTAGCCGGCGTTGTTCATGGCAAAGGCCAGCAGGGCGCAGAAGAAAGCGTCCTTGAACAGGGTCCAAGGCCAGAGATCGTCCCAGCGTGCCTGGATCCATTCCAACTGCGCCAGACCATAGTAGATCAGGTAGACCTGGATCAGCAAAGGGGTGCCGCGGATGCAGTAGGTGTAGGCACCGGCGAGCCAGCGCAGCACCGCGACCTGGCTGGTGAGTGCCAGGGCCAGGCCCAGGGCCAGCACCGCCCCCACCAGCAGAGAACTGACCAGCAGCCACAGGGTGGTCAGCAGGCCTTCGCCGTACAGGGCCAGCGTGGCCGGGTCGGTCAACACCTCCCAGTTCACAGCTGCACCTTTTTCGTGCCCAGGCTGTAGCGGGCATTCACCTTGCGCAACACCCACAGCGACACGCTGGTGTAGGCCAGGAACAGGGCTGCGGCGAACAGCAGATACACAAACGGCTCGCGCGTGGCGGCACTGGCCTGCTTGGCGCGGTAAGTCATTTCGTGCAAGCCGATGAGGCTGACCAGCGCGGTCGTCTTGATCAGCACCAGCCAGTTGTTGGTGAAGCCGGGCAGGGCGTAGCGCACCATTTGCGGCAGGACGATGCGCCAGAAGGTGCGCACCGGACCCATGCCAAAGGCGCGGGCGGCCTCGGTCTGGCCCTTGGGAATGGACAGGATGGCCCCGCGGAAGGTTTCGGCCATGTATGCCCCATAGATGAAGCCGATGGTCAGCACCCCCGCGGTGAAGGGGTCGATGTCCACGTTCGGGTCCAGCCCCAGGGTTTCGAGCAGGTGGATCAGGCCGATGGTCCCGCCGTAAAACACGAGCAGCATCAGCACCAGTTCGGGCACGCCCCGGATCAGGGTGGTGTAGACCGTGGCGCCGCCGACCAGCAACGGTCGGCCCGACAACTTGGCGGCCGCGCCCAGCAGGCCGAGCGCGACCGACACCACGAGCGACGCGAGCGACACCCCGACGGTGAGCGCCGCGCCCTCAAGGATGGAGAGGTAGTAGCCGCTCAATCAGTTACCGTAAACGTCAAAGTCGAAGTACTTCTTCGCGATCTTGTCGTAGGTGCCATTGGTGCGGATGGCCTTGATGGCGCCGTTCAGCTGCGTCTTCAACTCGCCCTGGCCCTTGCGCAGCGCGATGCCGATGCCGTCGCCGAAGTATTTCTTGTCGCGCAGGTCCGGGCCGACGAAAGCGTAGCCCTTGCCTTCGTCCTTTCGCAGGAAGCCGCCGTTGACCTCGACCTTGTCGGCCACGGTGCCGTCCAGGCGGCCGGCGCGGATGTCCAGGTAGACCTGGTCCTGGGCCTCGTAGGGCACCACGGTCACGCCGGCAGGCTTGAGTTCGCCCATGGCGTATTTTTCCTGGGTGCTGCCTTTGAGCACGCCGATTTTCTTGCCCTTGAGCGAGGCCGGGCTGGTGTAGGCCGTGCCGGCCTTGACGACGACGCTGCTGGGGGTGCTGTAGTACTTGTCGGTGAAATCAACCACGCGCTTGCGCTCGTCGGTCATCGACATGGAGCTGATGATCACGTCGTACTTGCGGGCCTGCAGGCCAGGGATCATGCTGTCCCACACCTGTTCCACGTAGACGCATTTGCGCTTGATCTGGGCGCACAGGGCTTCGGCGATGTCCACGTCAAAACCGGTGGGTTTGCCATCGGCGGTTTTGAAGGTGAAGGGTTCGTAAGTGGGGTCGATGGCCACTTTGAGTTCGGCCTGCGCCCAGCTCAGGCTGGAGACGGCGGCCAGGGCGATCACGGAAACGAGCTTCTTCATGGGAAAGGCTTTCAGTGAGTTGAGGGAGAAGGTGAGCGGATTGTAGGCGCAGGCCGCGGGGCGATCGCGGTCTTTTTCGGGTGGGCCTCTCATGGTTTGTCCGAGTGGATCTCTGCTTCCTGTACCGAATTGCACGGACCGTGCCAGGGGGGAGCTGGGCGGGGGCGGCACGCACCATGGTGTCGAGGTGCGCCGTCCAGCCCATGGCCTTGGCGCATTCGGCGGCCATCACGCCGACCCGTTTGCCGTGGGCCGCGTCGTCAACGCAAACCAGGCCCAGGGTATCGGACAGATGCGTACGCGAATTGTCGAAGGTCCGCGGTGAGGGCCATGGCGTCATGGTGGCGCAGCGGGTGCCGACCATCTTGGCCGGCACGGGATTCGAGTGCAAGCCCCAGAGGACGCGCAAGCGCGCGCCACCTGATGGGTCACAATCCCCGCATGCGTGTGACTACCCCTTACCTTGGCGAAACCGAGGCCCCGTCGCGAGCCGAGGTGGACGCCTTGCCTGGCTTGACGCTGCTGGAGTTCGGGACCAGCTGGTGTGGACATTGCCGTGCCGCGCAACCCGCACTGGGCGAGGCGCTGGAGAAAGATGTCCGCTGGCGTCACATTCGGCTGGAAGACGGACCCGGAAGGGCGCTGGGCCGCAGCTTCCGCATCAAGCTCTGGCCGACCCTGGTGCTGCTGCGCGATGGACACGAAGTTGCGAGGCTGGTCCGGCCCATGCAGGCCCAGGACATTCTGGCCGCCTTGAACGCATGATCAGGCGGCTTGTACCAGCCCGACCTTGGCGGTAGCCACCACGGCACGGGTCAGTTCGTCCAACAATGTGAAGGCCATTCTGGTCTGCTGCCAGTACAGGGGAACGTCCAAGGCGGTACCGGGTTTGAGTTCCACCAGTTGGCCACTGGCCAGGTGTTCGCGGACCAATGCCTCAGGGTGCATGGCCCACCCCATGCCGCCCACGGCGGCCAGCACAAAGGCTTGGGCCGACGGAACCGTGTGCCGAGGCATCTCGATCCGGTGGCCACACTGTCGTTCCACCCACCGCTGTTGCAACCCGTCTTTGGTGTTGAACATCAAACTGGGCGCCTCTGCAAGGCTGGCGGCGTCAACACCGTGCTTGAAATGTCGCGCAATGAACGCCGGGCTCGCTGCGGCCACGTAGCGCATGGCGCCCAATGACAGGCTGTTGCACCCCGCCGCGGGCTGCTCGCTGGCGGTGACGGCCCCCAACACCTGTCCGCTGCGCAACCATTGTGCGGTGTGTCCTTCGTCATCGACCGCGATCTGCAGCAGCGCCGGAGTCTGTCCTGAAAACTCGACCATTGCAGGCACCCACCAGGTCGCCAGGCTGTCCGCGTTCACCGCCACGGGCACATGGGCCCTGGCAGGCCCCTCCTGCGCCACGGCGGGCATGGCTTGCTGAAGTTCGTGCTCCAGCAGGCGCACACGGTCACCGTGTTGGCACAACAGACGTCCCGCTTCCGTGGCTTGACACGGTTGACCACGGGTCACCAAAGCACATCCCACGCGCTCTTCCAGCAAGCGGATGCGTTGAGACACCGCCGACGGCGTGACATGCAAGGCCCTGGCGGCGCGCTCGAAACTGCCTTCGCGCACCACAGCGACCAACGCGAACAAAGATGGGTAGTCCAACACGATTTAGAGGTTCTAACCTGGGTGAAGTAAATGTAGTTTGTCTAATTCACTTCGGACTGGCAAGCTCGGGGGTATGAATACCATCGGACCGCCCCCCACTTTGATTTGGCCCGTCTTCGCCCAAGGACTGGCCCTGGGCCTGGGTCTGATCGTGGCCATCGGCGCGCAAAACGCTTTCGTTCTGCGGCAAGGGCTTCGACGCGAACACATTGGCAGTGTGGTGCTCTTCTGCGCGGCCGCCGATGCGGTGTTGATCATGGCAGGTGTGTTTGGCATGGCGCAGGCGTTGGGGGAGCGGCCCCAACTGGCGCGTGCCATGGCGCTGGCCGGTGCTGCATTCCTGGCTTGGTACGGGTGGAAGGCGTTGTGGCGCGTGCGCCAGGGTGAGACCTTGCAGGTGGCTCGTGGCGCCGAGGGCTTGAGCTTGGGCTCGGCCGTCGCGCAAGCCGCGGCCTTCACGCTGCTCAATCCACATGTTTACCTGGACACCGTGCTTCTGGTGGGCAGCATGGGCGCCCAACAACCGGCACCTTTACAGGGTTGGTTCGTGGCGGGTGCCAGCACGGCCAGTGCGCTGTGGTTCAGCTTGCTGGGGTTTGGTGCGCGCTGGCTGGCCCCCTGGTTTGCGCACCCGCGGGCGTGGCAGGTGTTGGATGGGCTCATCGGCATGACGATGTGGCTGCTCTCGGCACTGATGGTCCGCCATGCCTGGGCCGGCTTCTAGGGGCGTCACATGTACATACCAAAATACCATGCGATGCCCGACAGGGCGGCGCTGCACATGCACATCGAGCAGCACCCCTTGGGCTCGTGGGTTTGTACCGCAGACGACCGTTTGGTCGCCAACCACATTCCGTTTGTGCTGGACCGGGAACAGGGCGCCCATGGCCGTTTGCTGGGGCACGTCTCCCGTGCCAACCCCGTCTGGCGTGCCTTGGCCCAGGGCGTTCCCTCGGTGGTCATGTTCATGGGGCCGAACGCCTACATCACCCCCGCGTGGTACCCCGGCAAACAGACCCACGGTCAGGTGGTGCCCACGTGGAATTACGTGACGGTTCATGCCCATGGAATGGCTCGCGCCATCGAAGAGCCGGCCTGGATTCTGAACATGCTCGAACGCCTGACCCAAGCGCAGGAGAGCGCTCGCAGCAATCCTTGGCAAGTGTCTGACGCCCCGGCTCACTACATCGAAAAAATGTTGCGCGCCATCGTGGGAATCGAACTCACCATCGACCATCTGGAGGGGCGAAACAAGATCAGTCAGGACGAAGACCGCGACGATCGGCTCGGAACGGTGGAGGGGTTGATGCAGACCTTCGACGCACCGGCCCAGGTGCTGGCGGGCATGGTGCTTCGGGAGTTGAAAATTGAAGAACATGACCGTGAGGGCCACTGACCACCGACACGCGCTACAGTTTGAGGCATGCCAACCCCCCACACCTGTCCCGATCACTTCACCCCCGTGCCCCTGGAGAAGTGCTACCGCCTGATGAACCATGGCCCCACGGTGTTGGTGTCAGCCCGCCGGGCGGGCGTGGACGGTGTGATGGCGGCCGCCTGGGCCTGTGTGCTCGACTTCGGCGAAGCGCCCAAAGTGACCGTGGTGCTGGACAAGGCCACCCGCACCCGCGAGCTGATCGAAGCCAGCGGCCTTTTCGCCCTTCAACTGCCCTGTGTCGGCCAAGCTGGCCTGACGGTGGCCGTGGGCACCCACAGCGCCAAGGACCTACCCGACAAGCTGGAGCGTTTCAACGTGCCGATGTTCACCGCCCCAGGCCATGACCTGCCGTTGGTGCAAGGCTGCGTCGGCTGGCTCGTCTGCCGCCTGTTGCCCGAGCCGCACAACCAGCACACCTACGATCTGTTCATTGGCCAGGTCGAGGCGGCCTGGGCGGACGAGCGGGTCTTCAGCCACGGTCGTTGGCACTTCGACACGGCCCCCGACGATCTGCGCACCCTCCACCATGTGGCCGGTGGCCAATTCATCGTGGCGGGCGCGACGGTACAGGGAAGTCTGGGCTGAACGGATAAACACAGGAGTTTCTGCATGCACTCCTCACCGATCCGGCTGCGCAGCGCCGTCTGCGCCGGGCTGCTTTCCATCGTCTTGTCGGGGTGCGGCGTCGAAGCCGTGGGCAGCGCTGCGACCGCCGCAGCGGTCAAAAAGCAGGAAGTCGAGCAGGGCCAGGCACAAAGCGAGGCGATCCAGCAGCAACTGCAACAGGCTCAGCAACTGCAACAGGCTCAGCAACAAGGCCAGCAGCGTCAGCAGGCGCTCGACGACGCGAGCAAGTGAAGAGCCCGCTGTCGGTTTGTCGCCAACCCCGACGACCCATCAACAAAGCCATAGCGGTGCACCCATCCGGTGTACCTGTCGGGATGGCTGTGCGTCTGGCCATAACAAAAAACCCCTGATTCCGTGAAGAATCAAGGGCTTGCTGTTTTACTGGCGGAGAGGGCGGGATTCGAACCCGCGGTGGGGATTAGCCCACACACGCTTTCCAGGCGTGCGACTTAAACCGCTCATCCACCTCTCCGCGTAGCCTTGAATTCTATACTGAAATTGCTCCATTTTTGGTGGCGCCTGATTTCAGGCGCCGGCTTTGGCCGTTTTGACCATTTGCATGGCCGATCCGATGAGGCTGCTGACCTCGGTCATGTTGCCCGGCACGATCAGCGTGGTGGTCGCGTCGGCGGCCACGCGGGCATAGGCTTCCACCGCCTTCTCTGCCACTTTGAGTTGCACCGCCTGCTCGCCGCCTTCGGTGCGGATGGCGCGGGCGATGCGTTCGATGGCCTGGGCCGAGGCTTCAGCCACCGACAGGATGGCGGCGGCCTCGCCCTCGGCCTGGTTGATGGCGGCCTGCTTGTCGCCTTCGGACCGGGCGATGGAGGCTTCGCGTTCGCCGGTGGCGATGTTGATCTGTTCCTGCTTGCGGCCTTCGGAGGCGGCGATCAGGGCGCGCTTTTCGCGTTCGGCGGTGATCTGCGCCTGCATCGAACGCAGGATTTCGGCCGGTGGCGTCAGGTCCTTGATCTCGTAGCGCAGCACCTTCACGCCCCAGTTCAGCGCGGCCTCGTCGATGGCGTTGACCACCTGCGCGTTGATCATGTCACGCTCCTCGAAGGTCTTGTCCAGTTCCAGGCGGCCGATCACGCTGCGCAGCGTGGTCTGGGCCAGCTGCGTCACCGCCATGATGTAGTTGGACGAGCCGTAGCTGGCGCGCATCGGGTCGGTCACCTGGAAGTACAGGATGCCGTCCACCTGCAACTGGGTGTTGTCCTTGGTGATGCAGACCTGGCTGGGCACGTCCAGCGGAATTTCCTTCAGGCTGTGTTTGTAGGCCACCTTGTCGATGAAGGGCACCAGGAAGTTGAGGCCGGGCGTGAGCGTGCCGGCGTATTTGCCCAGGCGCTCCTTGACCCAGGCATTTTGCTGGGGCACCACCTTGATCGATTTGACGATGAAGATGCCGGCGATCACGAGCAACAGAAAAGCGAGTTCCATAGAGGGCTTTCGAGGAAGGGAAAATTCAGGCGGGCGACACGAGCAGGCGGTTGCCCTGGACCGCGACGACGCGGTAGGCACCTGGGGTGGGGTCTGGCTGTGGGCTGTGCAGGGCCACCGTCCATTCGGCCCCCCGGTACTTGACGCGGGCGCTGCCATCGGGTTGCCAGTCGCTCACGTGCACGGTTTCGCCGATGTCCAGGTTCACGTCGCGGTTTTCGCTGGCCCGGGGTGCGCGCGGGTGCTGCCTGCGCCAGCGTTGCCAGAGCACCACCGCGCCGCCGCCGACCAGCGCGGCCGCCACCAGTTGCAAGCGCAGATCGGCGCCAGCGTGGGCGGCCAGGGCCCCGGCGCTCAGGCCCAGGGCCAGCATCAACAGAAAGAAAGTGCCGGTCACCAACTCCAGGGCCACCGCGGCCCCGGCCAGCAACCACCAAATGGTCGATTCGTCCATACCCCAGCTTTCCCGCGGTTTCTGGGCCCGGAAACCGGCCGCCCGCCACGCTTGTGGCCCATTGTGGGGCAAAAACCCCCACAAACGGATGACATGACACATTAAGTCCGTACACTCGGGCGTCATGAAATTCCGCTTCCCCATCGTCATCATCGACGAAGACTTCCGCTCCGAAAACATTTCGGGCTCCGGCATCCGTGCCTTGGCCGAAGCCATCGAAAAAGAAGGCTTTGAAGTGGTGGGTGCCACCAGTTACGGCGACTTGAGCCAGTTCGCCCAGCAGCAGAGCCGGGCCAGTGCCTTCATCCTGTCGATCGACGACGAGGAATTCACGGCCGGACCCGACCTGGACCCGGCCGTGTTGGGGCTGCGCAACTTCATACAGGAGGTGCGCCGCAAGAACGCCGACGTGCCCATTTACGTGTACGGCGAAACCAAGACCAGCCGGCACCTGCCCAACGACATCCTGCGCGAGCTGCACGGCTTCATCCACATGTTCGAGGACACGCCCGAGTTCGTGGCGCGTCACATCATCCGCGAGGCCAAAAGCTACCTCGAAGGCATCCAGCCGCCGTTCTTCAAGGCGCTGCTGGACTATGCGGAAGATGGTTCGTATTCTTGGCACTGCCCCGGCCACTCGGGTGGTGTGGCCTTCCTGAAAACGCCGGTGGGCCAGATGTTTCACCAGTTCTTCGGCGAGAACATGCTGCGCGCCGACGTCTGCAACGCGGTGGAAGAACTGGGCCAGCTGCTGGACCACAACGGCGCCATCGGCGAGAGCGAGCGCAACGCCGCGCGCATCTTCAACGCCGACCACTGCTTCTTCGTCACCAACGGCACCAGCACCAGCAACAAGATGGTGTGGCACCACACCGTGGCGCCGGGCGACGTGGTGATCGTGGACCGCAACTGCCACAAATCCAACCTGCACGCCATCATCATGACCGGGGCCATCCCCGTGTTCCTCAAGCCCACGCGCAACCACTGGGGCATCATCGGCCCGATCCCGCAGAGCGAGTTCGAGCCCGACGCCATCCGCGCCAAGATCGCCGCCCACCCGCTGTTGCAAGGGGTGGATGCCGCCAGCGTCAAGCCGCGCATCCTGACCTTGACGCAGTCCACCTACGACGGCGTGCTGTACAACACCGAAACCATCAAGGGCCTGCTGGACGGTTACGTCGACAACCTGCATTTCGACGAAGCCTGGCTGCCACACGCGGCGTTCCACCCCTTCTACGGGGCCTTCCACGCCATGGGCCGCAAGCGCGGTCGGCCGCAGCATTCGGTGGTGTACTCCACCCAGTCCATCCACAAGCTGCTGGCGGGCATCAGCCAGGCCAGCCACGTGCTGGTGCAGGACTCGCAGAACGCCAAGCTGGACCGCCACCTGTTCAACGAAGCCTACTTGATGCACACCAGCACCAGCCCGCAGTACAGCATCATCGCCAGCTGCGACGTGGCCGCCGCCATGATGGAGCCGCCCGGCGGCACCGCGCTGGTGGAAGAAAGCATTGCCGAGGCGCTGGACTTCCGCCGCGCCATGCGCAAGGTGGACGCCGAATTCGGTGCCGAAGAGTGGTGGTTCCAGGTCTGGGGCCCGGAGGAACTGGCGGAGGAGGGCATTGGCCGCGCCAGCGACTGGGTGCTCAAGCGCACCGACGCCGACGGCGTGCAGACCACCGACGGCGAGGAGTCCTGGCACGGCTTTGGCGACATGGCCCCGGGTTTCAACATGCTGGACCCGATCAAGGCCACCATCGTCACCCCTGGCCTCAACATGAACGGCGACTTCGCCGCCAGCGGCATCCCGGCCAGCATCGTCACCAAGTTCCTGGCCGAGCACGGCGTGGTGGTGGAAAAAACCGGCCTGTACAGCTTCTTCATCATGTTCACCATCGGCATCACCAAAGGCCGCTGGAACACCTTGCTGACCGCGCTGCAGCAGTTCAAGGACGATTACGACAGGAACCAGCCGATGTGGCGCGTGATGCCGGAGTTCTGCCAGAAGCACCGCCGCTACGAGCGCATGGGGCTGCGCGACCTGTGCCAGTTCGTGCACGAGATGTACGCCAAGTACGACATCGCCCGCCTGACCACCGAGATGTACCTGAGCGACCTGACCCCGGCGATGAAGCCCACCGACGCTTTCTCGCAGATCGCTCACCGCAACACCGAGCGGGTGTCCATCGACGATCTGGAAGGGCGCATCACCACGGCGCTGATCACCCCTTACCCGCCAGGCATTCCGCTGCTCATTCCGGGCGAGGTGTTCAACAAGAAAATCGTGGATTACCTCAAGTTCTCGCGCGAATTTGCGCTGGCCTGCCCCGGTTTCGAGACCGACATCCACGGTCTGGTGGTGGAAGAGGGGCTGGATGGCCGCCGCAGCTACTTTGCCGATTGCGTAAAGCTTGCTTAAGGTCAAAGCCTTGGCCCCTGGCCTGCGCTACAGTGGCCGCGAAGCTGGTGCACAGGGGTGCACCAGCCCCCACAACCCAGAGGAGTGAAGATGTTTCCTGAATACCGCGACCTGATCACCAAACTCAAAGGCCAAGACCACCATTTCACGCGCCTGTTCGATCAGCACAACGACCTCGACCAACAGATCAAGAACATGGAAGGGCGCATCGTTTCGGGCACCCCCGAGCAGATCGAGACACTGAAGAAAGAAAAACTGCAACTCAAGGACGAGCTGTACGCCATCCTGAAAAAGGCCGAAATGGCCTGATACCGCGGGGCGCAGCCCGGTGCTCAGCGGCCCAGCAAAGCCGACGCACCCGCGGCCAGCGCCTCGACCCGGCGGGCACCGGTGAAGCGTGCCCGCCAATACGCTTCCTTCATGTTTTCCAGGCGCACCTGGGCTCCGCTGCGGGGCGAATGGATGAAGCGATCCCCTCCCACGTAAATGCCCACATGGCTGAAGGCTTGGCCCAAGGTGTTGAAGAACACCAGGTCGCCCGGCACCAGGTCGGTGTGGTCGATGGTCTGCGTCGCCTCGGCCTGTTCTGCGGCCCGGCGCGGCAGGGCCACGCCCAGCGTCTGGCGGTAGGCGGTTTGTACAAAGCCGCTGCAGTCAAAGCCGGACTCGACGTGGCTGCCACCCAGGCGGTAGGGGGTGCCGACAAAGCCGATGGCGTGGACCACCAGGTCGGACATGGGCGGGCGGCTCGTGGTAGGCTCGGTGCGCATTGCGCCATCGACCAGGCCCCGGGTGAACAAAAAGTCGCCCACCGGATCGACGGGGCCGGCCCAGGCGGCCACGGTCGCGCACAGACAGGCGGCCCAGCCGCCAGCGGCGGCCCAGCGTCGGGCGGAACAGAACATCGGCATGGGCTGCAGATTAGGCGAAAAATCCAATCTGGTCAATGGCTTGTCCAACACAGTTAAAGCGCACACTGACGCACGGAGTATCCACATGCTGCTAGACATCGACGACTGCCACCTGGTGCTGGTGGATTACCAGGCACGGCTGATGCCGGTGATCCAGGGAGGGCGGGAAGCGACCGATCGCGCGGTGTTCCTGGGCCGTGTGGCGCAAGCCCTGGGCGTGCCCGTCTGGGGCACGGAACAAAACCCCACGCGTCTGGGCGAAAACGACCCGGCGGTGCGTGCCCTGTGCCAGAAAACCTTTGCCAAGATGGATTTCGATGCGAGTGGTTCGGATTTGCTGAACGCCCTGCGTCCGCCCGCCCGCAGCAGCGGCAGCAATGCGCGCAGCCTGCCCAAGCACCTGCAAAAGCCGGCCAACCCCACGCCCACCCGCAACACCGTGGTGCTGGCCGGCTGCGAGGCCCATGTCTGCCTGCTGCAAACCGCCCTGGGCCTGCTGGAACAGGAGTTTGACGTGTGGGTGGTGACCGACGCCTGTGCCTCGCGCCGCGAGCGCGACCGCGATGCGGCCTTCGACCGCCTGGCCGGCAACGGCGTGGAACTGGTGACCAGCGAAATGGTGGCCTTCGAGTGGTTGCGCGGTTGCGAGCACCCGCAATTCAAGGAGGTGCTGGAATTGATCAAATAACCCCATCGGCTCCCCGCATTCAGGGGCTGCCGAACCCGTTTCTGAGTCTTCTTGTAGACTTGAAATTCAAATTTCAGCATATAAGCATTTGGTGTTTTTACCGATGCGCTGAATGTCCATGTGCCTTACGCTGGACCTGTGTCATTCCACCCACAGGTGTGGCGTGACTTTGTTCACCAGGAGCCTACATCCATGAATACCCACACGAGTCGCCGCACCGTCCTCAAGAGCACGGGGGCGATGGCCACCCTGCTGTCGCTGGGCATCGTCACGGCCGAACAGGCCTGGGCCGCCGGCCGCGCCGGCTTTGACGCCAAGACCCTGGAAGAAGCCCTCAAGGCCCTGGGCGGAGCGCCCGCGGCCAACGGCCAGGTCAGCATCGTCTCGCCCGACATCGCCGAAAACGGCGCCGTCGTGCCCGTGGGCGCCATCAGCAAGCTGCCCAACACCACCGAGATCTACCTGCTGGTCGAGAAGAACCCCAACCCGCTGGCCGCCGGTTTCACCATTCCGGCAGGCACCGAAGCCGACGTGCAGACCCGCCTGAAGATGGGGCAAAGCACCAACGTGCTGGCCGTGGTCAAGGCCGACGGCAAGCTGTACTCGGCCACCAAGGAAACCAAAGTCACCCTGGGTGGCTGCGGCGGCTGAACGAACCCACACCGACACACAGGAGTAAAGAACATGGCAGATCCGATGCGCATCCGAGCAGCCGAAGCCGGTGGCCTGACCACCGTGCGGGTGCTGATGTCCCACCCGATGGAATCGGGCATCCGCAAAGACGCGGCGGGCAACACCGTGCCGGCGCACCACATCACGGTGGTCGAAGCCACGCACAACGGCAAG
>NZ_NWMV01000003.1 GCF_002837145.1 Macromonas nakdongensis
GTGGCCGCTATGGTGCAGGTGGGTCGGGTGGGCCGCGTGGCGGTCCGGCCGGCAGTCGCGGGCGCAAGCCCGGCCGTGGCGGCTGAGGCGGCTGGGGTTTCCTGGGCGTGTGGCCGACCGACGCTGGCGCGCAGGTTAAAATCAAAAGCTTTGCTGATCGTTCCATTTTTTCAACCATTGCAGGACATTCCATGGCCCTCGAACGCACCCTCTCCATCATCAAACCCGACGCCGTTGCCAAGAACGTGATCGGCCAGATCTACAGCCGCTTTGAAGCCGCTGGCCTGAAGATCGCCGCCGCCAAGCTGGTGCACCTGTCCCGCGCCGAAGCCGAGCAGTTCTACGCCGTGCACAAAGAGCGCCCCTTCTTCAAGGACCTGGTGGACTTCATGGTCTCCGGCCCGGTCATGATCCAGGTGCTGGAAGGCGAAGGCGCCATCGCCAAAAACCGCGACCTGATGGGCGCCACCGACCCGAAGAAAGCCGCTCCGGGCACCATCCGCGCCGACTTCGCCGACAGCATCGACGCCAACGCCGTGCACGGCTCCGACGCCGCCGAAACCGCTGCCGTGGAAGTGTCGTTCTTCTTCCCCGGCATGAACGTTTACGCACGTTGATCATGCGATGACGGCCAATTTGCTCGATTTCGACCTCGACGGGTTGGCCGCCTTCTGTGAGCGGCTCGGAGAAAAGCGCTTCCGGGCCGTCCAGCTGTTCCGCTGGATTCACCAGAAAGGCGTGTCCCGTTTCGAGGACATGACCGACCTGGCGCGCAGCCTGCGGGAGAAGCTCCCCGGCGTGTGCGAAGTGCGTGCCCTGCCGGTGCTGACCCAGCAGGAATCCGCCGACGGCACCATCAAGTGGCTGTTCGACGTGGGTGACGGCAATGCCGTCGAATCGGTGTTCATTCCCGAAGACGACCGCGGCACGCTTTGCGTGTCCTCCCAGGCCGGCTGTGCCGTGGGTTGCCGGTTCTGTTCCACGGGGCACCAAGGTTTCAGCCGCAACCTGAGCACGGGCGAGATCGTCGCGCAGCTCTGGTTCGCCGAACATTTTTTGCGCCGCAAGTTCAACACCCAGGAACGCGTCATCTCCAACGTGGTGATGATGGGCATGGGCGAGCCGCTGCAAAATTACAGCGCATTGCTGCCCGCTTTGCGCACGATGCTGGACGACCACGGCTACGGCCTGTCGCGCCGCCGCCTCACGGTGTCCACTTCCGGCGTGGTGCCGATGATGGACCGCCTGAGCCAGGACTGTCCGGTGGCGCTGGCGGTGTCGCTGCACGCGCCCAACGACGCGTTGCGCGACCACCTGGTGCCGCTGAACCGCAAGTACCCGCTGGCCGAGCTGATGGACGCCTGCCTGCGCTACCTGCCGCACGCGCCGCGCGACTTCATCACCTTCGAGTACTGCATGCTGGCTGGCGTGAACGACCAACCCGAGCACGCCCAGCAGCTCATCGAACTGGTGCGCGGCCACGCCGGGCGTGGCGTGCCGTGCAAGTTCAACCTGATCCCGTTCAACCCCTTTCCCGAGTCGGGGCTGACCTGCTCGGCCAAGCCAGTGGTCAAGGCCTTTGCCGAGCGGCTGAGCGCGGCCGGCATCGTCACCACGGTGCGCAAGACGCGTGGCGACGACATCGACGCCGCCTGCGGCCAGCTGGCCGGCGACGTGCTCGACCGCACCAACGCAGCGGCGCGCATGGCCGAACGCCGCAGCCAGGTCGAACAGCGGGTGGTGTGGGTCCAAAAACCGGAGGCTGCCGAATGAAACGAGTCGCGTGGTGGCTGGGCCTGCTGGTCCTGGTGGGTGTGTTGACCGCTTGTGCCGGGGCCGCGCTGGGGCCACGGGACCGCGACCTGGTCACCGAATCCGATGAAACCGACGCCCGCAAGCGGGCCCGGGTGCGCCTGGAGCTGGCCGCCGGCTATTTCGAACAGGGGCAGATGACGGTGGCCCTGGACGAGGCCAAGCAGGCGCTGCTGATCGACCCCAGCTTCGCCGCGGGCCACAACCTGCGCGGGCTCATCTACATGCGCTTGAACGAGCCGCGCCTGGCCGAAGACAGTTTCCAGCAGGCCCTGCGCGTGTCGCCGCGCGACGCCGACACGCTGCACAACCTGGGCTGGATGTACTGCCAGGCCGGGCGTTTTGCCGAAGCCAGCGACAGCTTCCAGCGGGCGCTGCAAATCCCGAACTACCCCGGGTCGGCGCGCACCCTCATGGCCCAGGGGGTGTGCCAGGCCAAGGCCGGCCAGTTGCAGGACGCCGAGCGCAGCCTGATGCGTTCGTTTGAACTGGATGCCGGCAACCCCATCACCGTGTACAACCTGGCACTGCTGATGCACCAGCGCGGCGAGTCCGAGCGGGCGCGCTTTTACCTGCGCCGCCTGAACAATTCCGAGCTGGCCAACGCCGAATCGCTGTGGCTGGGCATCAAGGTCGAAAACCGTTTACAGAACCGTGAGGCCGCCAGCCAGCTGGGGGTCCAGTTGCGCCGCCGTTTCCCCGATTCGCGCGAGGCCGGTGCTTACGAGCGTGGAGCATTCAATGAGTGATGAGGTCGTCGAGCAGGCCCAGTCCGATGCGGTGTCGCCCCCGGTGACGGCCTTGCGCCAGGCCCGTGAACAGGCCGGTCTGCACGTGGTGGCGCTGGCCGCCATGCTCAAGGTGCCGGTCCAGCGCCTGGAGGCCCTGGAAGCGGGGCGCTACCAGGATTTGCCCGATCTGACCTTTGCCCGGGCCCTGGCGTCGAGCGTGTGCCGTGTGCTGAAGATCGATCCGGCCCCGGTGCTGGCGTCTCTGCCGGCGTCGGCGGCGGTGCGCCTGGGCACCCCGGAAGGGGCTTTGAACGCACCCATGCCGACCCGCCATGCGCCGTTGCTGGCGGGCGCAGCGGTGCCGAATGAGCGCCGCCTGCCGTTGCCTGCGGCGGTGGCGGTGCTGGTACTGGTGGTGGCCGTGGTGCTCTGGTTCTTCCTGCCACCGCGCGCCGAGGTCCCGGCCACCGCGCCGGCCGAGACCCCTGCCGCGGCCGTTGCCCCGGCGGTGGCGGTTGAACCGGTGCCGGTGGCAGCGCCCGTGTCGGTGCCTGTGGCGCCCGCCCTCCCGGTGGTTCCCGCGCCGGTGGCGGCGCCCGTCACCCCGGTCCCGGCTGTGCCGGTGCCGGTCGAGTCCCCCGCCGCGCCCGCACCGGTGGCGGCCGACAGCGTGCTGCAGATGCAGGCCCGTGGGGCCTCCTGGGTGCAGGTGACGGGGGCCTCCGGGCGCGTGCTGCTGCAACGCGGCCTGCAGGCCGGCGAACAGGTGTCCTTCTCGGCCGACCTGCCCTTGACCGTGGTGGTGGGCCGCGCCGACGAAACCCAGGTCACCGTGCGCGGCGCCCCCTTCGATCTGGTTCCGTACACCCGCAACAACGTCGCCCGTTTCGAGGTCAAGTGATTCCATGAACGCGATGCCGACCACCACCCCCGAGCCGGGCGCTCCCGTGGCCAGCCCCTTCCCCCGGCGGCGCTCCCGCCAGGGTGTGGTGTCCTGGGGCGACCACCATGTCACCGTCGGTGGCGATGCCCCGCTGCGGGTGCAGTCCATGACCAACACCGACACCGCCGACGCCATCGGCACGGCGATCCAGGTCAAGGAACTGGCCCTGGCCGGGTCGGAACTGGTGCGCATCACCGTCAACAACGACGAGGCCGCCCGGGCCGTGCCGCACATCCGCGAGCAGCTCGACCGCATGGGCATCCACGTGCCCCTGATCGGCGACTTCCACTACAACGGCCACACCCTGCTGACGCAGCACCCCGACATGGCGCAGGCCCTGTCCAAGTACCGCATCAACCCCGGCAACGTGGGCAAGGGCGACAAGAAAGACCGCCAGTTCGGCCAGATGGTCGAGGCCGCGGTGCGCTGGAACAAACCGGTGCGCATTGGCGTGAACTGGGGCAGCCTGGACCAGGAGCTGCTGGCCCAGATGATGGACGACAACGCCCAGCGCGCCGAACCCTGGGACGGCAAGCAGGTGATGTACGAGGCCCTGATCGCCTCGGCGTTGGGATCGGCCGAGCGGGCTCAGGAGCTGGGCCTGGCGCCGGAAAACATCGTGCTGTCGTGCAAGGTCAGCGGGGTGCAGGACCTGATCGCGGTGTACCAGCAGCTGCATGCCCGCTGCGACTACCCCCTGCACCTGGGCCTGACCGAAGCCGGCATGGGCACCAAGGGCACGGTGGCCTCGGCCGCCGCGCTGTCGGTGCTGCTGCAGCAGGGCATCGGCGACACGATCCGGGTGTCACTCACGCCGCAGCCCGGCGAAGCTCGAACCCAGGAGGTGGTGGTGGCGATGGAGATCCTGCAGGCCCTGGGGCTGCGCAGCTTCGTGCCCAGCGTCACCGCCTGCCCGGGCTGCGGCCGCACCACCAGCACCACCTTCCAGGAGCTGGCCAAGCAGATCGACGACTACCTGCGCGCGTCCATGCCGCAGTGGCGCGAACGCTACCCCGGAGTGGAAAACCTCAAGGTGGCGGTGATGGGCTGCATCGTCAACGGCCCGGGGGAGAGCAAGCACGCCGACATCGGCATCAGTCTGCCCGGCACCGGCGAGGCCCCGGCGGCGCCGGTGTTCATCGACGGCGAGAAAGCCCTGACCTTGCGCGGCGAAGGCATCGCCACCGATTTCCAGCGCATCGTCCAAGACTACATTGTGAAAAAATTCGGCGCCACCGCCTGACCGGCCCGGCGCCCACGTCCGCAGAAACCAGACACATGGCAGAGAAACTGAGTGCCGTCAAAGGCATGAACGACATTTTTGCGCCCGAATCGGCGCATTGGGAATGGCTGGAGGCGAAGGTGCGCGGCCTGATGGCGCGCTACGCCTACCGCAACGTGCGCACGCCCATCGTCGAACCCACCGGCCTGTTCGTGCGCGGCCTGGGCGAAGTCACCGACATCGTCGAAAAGGAGATGTACTCCTTCGAAGACCGCCTGAACGGCGAGCAGCTGACCCTGCGCCCCGAGGCCACGGCCGGTGTGGTGCGCGCGGTGATCGAGCACAACCAGTTGTACGACGGCCCCAAGCGCCTGTACTACATGGGTCCGATGTTCCGCCACGAGCGGCCGCAGCGTGGTCGCTACCGCCAGTTTCACCAGATCGGTGCCGAGGCGTTGGGCTTTGCCGGCCCGGACGTGGACGCCGAGCTCATCGTCATGGCCGCCGACCTGTGGGCCGAGCTCGGCCTGACGGACGTGACCCTGGAAATCAACAGCTTGGGCCAGCCGGCCGAGCGCCAGGCGCACCGTGCCGCCTTGATCGCCTACCTGGAGCAGCACGCCGAGCAGCTGGACGAAGACGCCAAACGCCGCCTGTACAGCAACCCGCTGCGCATCCTGGACACCAAGAACCCGGCGATGCAGGCGCTGGTCGAAGCCGCCCCCAAGCTGATGGACCACCTGGGGGCCGAGTCGCTGGCGCATTTCAACGCACTGCGCGGCCTGCTGGACGCCCAGGGCATCGCCTACCGCATCAACCCGCGCCTGGTGCGCGGCATGGACTACTACAACCTCAGCGTGTTTGAGTTCGTGACCACCTCGCTCGGCGCGCAGGGCACGGTGTGCGCGGGCGGCCGCTACGACGGCCTGATCGCGCAGATCGGTGGCAAGCCGGCGCCGGCCGTGGGCTGGGCGCTGGGCGTGGAGCGGATTCTGGAGTTGCTCAAGGCGCAGCACCGCCTGCCCGCGCTGCCGGTGCCGGACTGCTACGCCATCGTACCGCAGGCCCAGGGTCAGGACGCGGTGATGCGCGCGCTGCGCAGCCTGCGCCAGGCCGGCGTGTCGGTGCAGATGCACGCCGGCGGGCCGGACGGGCAGGGCAGCATGAAGTCCCAGTTCAAGAAGGCCGACGCCAGTGGCGCCCGCTACGCCCTGATTTTTGGCGAGAGCGAACTGGTGGCGGGCCTGGTGTCGGTCAAACCCTTGCGAGCCGACGTCGCGGCCCAGGGCATCACCGAACAGACCTCGCTGCCACTGGCCGAGGTGGCTGGGTGGGCCGCGCGGCTGCGCTGAAGGCCTGCGCCTACAATCCACCGCAGCGTTGTTGCAACATTTACCGGTACCGCCCCTGAATGGCCACCCATTACGACCTCGAAGAGCAGGAACAACTCGCCCAGATGAAGCATTTCTGGGCGAAATACGGCAACCTCATCACCTGGGCGCTGATCGCCGTGCTGGGGGCTTTTGCCGCCTGGAATGGCTGGCAGTACTGGCAGCGCAAGTCGGCGCTGGAGGCGGCCGCACTCTACGATGAACTGGACCGCGCTGCCCAGGCGCAGGACCGCGAGCGCGTCCAGCGCGTCTGGGCCGATGTGCAGGCCCAGGCCGGCCGCACCGTGCAGGCGCAGCAGGCCGGTTTGCTGGCGGCGCGCGTGTTCGAGGCCGCGGCCCAGTTGGACGCTGCCCGCCAGGCCTTGCAGTTCGTGGCCGAAGCTTCGGCCGACGCCGACCTGGCTTCGGTCGCGCGCTTGCGCCTGGCCGGCCTGGAGTTGCAGGCCAAGCAGCCCGATGCGGCCCTGAAGTGGCTGGCTTCGGGCATCTCGGCCGATTTCAAGGCCTTGGCGGCCGACCGCCAGGGCGATGCCTTGCTGGCCCAGGGCAAGGCCGATGAGGCCCGCCAAGCGTACGAACAGGCCTGGACGGCCATGGACGCAACCCAGGATTACCGCCGCCTCGTCGAAGCCAAGCTCAACACCCTGGGTGTCAACCCGGGTGCCGGTGCCGCCCCCCAATTGGAGACTTCCCGGTGAAAGTGACCGTCTGCACCCCTTTGTCCCGTGGCCTGCGCCGGGCGTCTTGGCTGGCTTTGGCCGCGGTCCTGGCGGCCTGCTCCAGTGGCCCCAAACGGCCTGAGCCGGCCCCGCTGGCGCCGGTGTCGGCCCTGGTGCCGGCCAAACTGGCCTGGAACTTGGGCATGGGCGCGGTCGATCCGCTGATGACGCCGGTGGTCCAGGGCGACACGGTGGTCCTGGCCAATGCGGCCGGCGTGGTCCAGGCGGTCGATGCGCGTGGTGGCCAGGTCTTGTGGCGTGTGGATGCCAAGGCGCCCTTGTCCGCCGGGGTTGGCAGCGACGGCCGTCAGGCCGCGGTGGTCACCCGGGACAACGCGCTGGTGGCCGTGACCGCTGCCGGCGAGCAATGGCGCGTGCGCCTGTCGGCGCGCGTCTTCACGCCACCGCTGGTGGCCGGCGAGCGCGTGTTCGTGCTCGCGGCCGACCGCAGCGTGTCGGCCTACGACGGCAAGACCGGTGCGCGCCTCTGGTCGCAGGCGGCCCGCGGGGCCGATCCGTTGATCCTGCAGCAGCCCGGTGTGCTGCTGGCGGTGGGCAACACCCTGGTGGCCGGCATCTCGGGCCGGCTGGTGGGCCTGAACCCGGCCAATGGCTCGGTGCGCTGGGACGCGGCGATTGCCCGCCCGCGCGGCATCAACGAAATCGAACGCCTGGTCGACCTGGTCGGCCGCGTCGGCCGCACCGACGACCAGGTCTGCGCCCGTGCCTTCCAGTCCGCCGTGGGCTGTGTGGACGCGGCGCGCGGCGCCGTGCAATGGACCCAGCCCGCCGACGGTGCCTCCGGCGTCCACGCCGACGCCGACCACGTCTACGGCGTGGAAAGCAACGGCCGCGTGCAGGCCTGGAAGCGCGGCAGCGGCGAGCGCGCCTGGTCCACCGACCGCCTGCTGCACCGCGGCGTGACCGCACCGCTGGCCGCCGGCCGCTCCATCATGGTCGGTGACGCCCAGGGCCACGTGCACCTGTTGTCGCGCGAGGACGGCACGCTCGTCAACCGCCTGTCCACCGACGGCTCGGCCATCGTCGCCGGGCCCTTCCTGGCCGGCAATACCCTCATCGCCGTCACCCGCAACGGTGGCGTGTACGGCTGGCGCCCCGAATGAAACCTGTGATCGCCCTGGTGGGCCGCCCCAACGTGGGCAAGTCCACCCTTTACAACCGCCTGACCAAGTCGCGTGACGCGATCGTGGCCGACTTTCCCGGCCTCACGCGCGACCGCCACTACGGCAGCGCGCGGCTGGGCAAGCGCGAGTTCATCGTCATCGACACCGGCGGCTTCGAGCCCGACGCGGGCAGCGGCATCTACAAAGAGATGGCCAAGCAGACGCGGCAGGCCGTGGCCGAGTCCGACGTCGTCATCTTTGTCCTCGACGCCCGGGCTGGCCTGAGCGCGCAGGACCACGACATCGCCAACTACCTGCGCAAGCTGAACAAGCCCTGCCTGCTGGTGGCAAACAAGGCCGAAGGCATGAAGGCCGGCGCCCAGCTGTCGGAGTTCTACGAGCTGGGCCTGGGCGAGGTGATCCCGGTGTCGGCCGCCCACGGCCAGGGCGTTCGCTCCATGGTCGAGGCCGCGCTCGACCAATTGCACTGGCCCGACGAGGACGACACCCCGACCGAGCCCGAAAACGCCGTCATCAAACTGGCGGTGGCGGGCCGGCCCAACGTGGGCAAGTCCACCCTGATCAACGTCTGGCTGGGCGAAGAGCGCCTGGTGGCCTTCGACATGCCGGGCACCACCCGCGATGCGATTTCGGTGCCGTTCGAGCGCAACGGCCAAAAATTTGAGCTGATCGACACCGCCGGCCTGCGCCGCAAGGGCAAGGTGTTCGAGGCGGTGGAAAAGTTCTCGGTGGTCAAGACGCTGCAGGCCATCGAGAGCGCGCACGTGGTGCTGCTGCTGATCGACGCGACCCAGGGCGTGACCGACCAGGACGCCCACATCGCCGGCTTTGTGCTGGACAGCGGCCGCGCGGTGGTCATCGCCATCAACAAATGGGACGCGATCGACAGCTACCAGCGCGAACAGCTGCAGCGCTCCATCGAGAGCCGGCTGGCCTTCCTCAAGTTCGCGCCCATGCACATGATCTCGGCGATCAAACGCCAGGGCATCGCGCCGCTGTGGAAGTCCATCGCCCATGCCTACGCGTCCTCCACCAAGAAAATGCCGACGCCGGTGCTGACCCGCCTGCTGCAGGAGGCGATCGCCTTCCAGGCGCCCAAACGCAGTGGCATGTACCGCCCCAAGATGCGCTACGCGCACCAGGGCGGCATGAGCCCGCCGGTCATCGTCATCCACGGCAACTCGCTCGAGGGCGTGAGCGACGCCTACAAGCGCTTCCTGGAAGGGCGCTTTCGCAAGGCCTTCGACCTGGTGGGCACCCCCTTGCGCATCGAACTCAAGACCTCGGCCAACCCCTACGACACCTGAGCCTGCTTTGCGGCGCTGCACAAACCGCGCCGCGCTGTGGTAAGGTCGCATCTTCCCAACTTTCATTGAACACGGAACATATCGTGAGCAACAACAAAGGCCAACTCTTGCAGGACCCGTTTCTGAACCAGCTCCGCCGCGAGCACGTGCCGGTGTCCATCTACCTCGTCAACGGGATCAAGCTGCAGGGGCAGATCGAATCGTTCGACCAGTACGTGGTGCTGCTGCGCAACACCGTGACCCAGATGGTCTACAAGCACGCCATCTCCACCATAGTGCCGGGCCGCCCGGTGCAGTTCGCCAGCGCCCAGCCGACGGACGCGGCCTGAGTGGCGCCGGGCCTGCGCCGGCCTGACCGTGGCGGGCCCGTTCCAGCACATTGAACCCCGATCCTTCTCCCAGCGGGCTTCTGCCCGGCGTCGTTCTCGTCGGCGTCGACCTGGGATTGCCCCATTTTGACGGCCAGCTCGATGAGCTGGCGCAGTTGGCCGCCACCGCCGGCTACGCCGTGGTGGACAAGGTCGTCTGCAAGCGCCGCGCGCCCGATCCGGCGCTGTTCGTCGGTTCCGGCAAGGCCGACGAGATCAAGGCCCTGGCCCTTGGCCACGGTGCCGCCGAGGTGCTGTTCGACCAGGCGCTGAGCCCGGCGCAACAGCGCAACCTCGAACGCTACCTGGGCATGCCGGTCAACGACCGCATCCTGCTCATCCTCGAAATCTTCGCCCAGCGCGCCCGCAGCCACGAAGGCAAGCTGCAGGTTGAGCTGGCGCGCCTGCAGTACCTGTCCACGCGCCTGGTGCGGCGTTGGTCGCACCTGGAGCGCCAGACCGGCGGCATTGGCCTGCGCGGCGGTCCCGGGGAAACCCAGATCGAACTCGACCGCCGCATGATCGGCGACGCCATCAAGCGCACCCGCGAGCGCCTGGACAAGGTCAAGCGCCAGCGCAGCACCCAGCGCCGCCAGCGCGAGCGCCGCGGGGCGTTCAACATCTCGCTGGTGGGCTACACCAACGCTGGCAAGTCCTCGCTGTTCAACGCACTGGTCAAGGCCCGCACCTACGCGGCCGACCAGCTCTTCGCCACCCTGGACACCACCACCCGCCAGATGTACCTGGGCGAGGTCGGGCGCAGCGTCTCGCTGTCCGACACGGTGGGCTTCATCCGCGACCTGCCGCACACCCTGGTCGATGCCTTTGCCGCGACCTTGCAGGAGGCGCACGACGCCGACCTGCTGCTGCACGTGGTCGATGCCGCCAACCCGGCCCACCCGGAGCAGATCCAGAACGTGCTGGCCGTGCTGCGCGACATCGGCGCGGCCGACATTCCGCAAATCCTGGTGTTCAACAAGCTCGACGCGGTGGACCCGGCGTTGCGCCCGCTGCAATCGGTGGACCTGATGGAACTGGACGGCCAGAGCGTGCCTCGTATCTTCCTGAGTGCGCACACCGGTGAAGGCTTGGACGGTTTGCGGCACCTGCTGGCCGACCGCCTGCGCTCGACGACCGGACCCATGCCCCTGGACCCGACGCCGGGTGAGGGGCAGGCCTGATTCGGCACAATACACCCATCGCCATCCTACGAAGAACGCCATCCATGAAATTGAATCCCCTGCACCTTCATCTGCCCCTCTGGAGCCGCGTGAAGGGCATGTTCAACCTCAACGATCCGCGCTGGGGGCGAGACGACGATGCGCCGCCCCGGGAGTCCACCCCCGGCGGGCACCAGAACGAGGGCGATCGGCCGCGCGAGACGCCGCCGCGCCAGGGCCAACGTCCGCAGGGGGCCAACCAGGGGCCGCCCGATCTGGACGAGTTGTGGCGCGACTTCAACCGCAAGCTCGGCGGCTTCTTTGGCGGCGGTCGGGGCGGGCGCGGTGAGCCGAACGGGCGCACACCGCCCGCGTTCAAGCCCGATCCCAAGAGCACCGGCATTGGCGTCGGTCTGATCGCCGGCGTGGCCGCGCTGATCTGGCTGGGCACGGGTTTCTTCATCGTGCAGGAAGGCCAGCAGGCCGTCATCACCCAGTTCGGCAAATACCACAGCACCGTGGGCGCCGGCTTCAACTGGCGCCTGCCGTATCCGGTGCAGCGCCACGAGTCTGTGTTCGTGACGCAGATCCGCTCGGTCGATGTGGGGCGCGACGCCATCGTGCCGGCCACCGGTCTGCGCGAGTCGGCCATGCTGACGCAGGACGAGAACATCGTCGAGATCAAGTTCGCGGTGCAGTACCGCCTGAACGACGCGCGCGCCTACCTGTTTGCCAGCCGCGACCCGGACGCCGCCGTCATCCGCGCCGCCGAGACCGCGGTGCGCGAGGTGGTGGGCAACATGAAGATGGACGCGGCCCTGGCCGAGGAGCGCGACCAGATCGCGCCGCGCGTGCGCACCCTGATGCAAACCATTCTGGACCGCTACAGCGTGGGCATTGAGGTGGTGGGCATCAACCTGCAGCAGGGTGGGGTGCGCCCGCCCGAGCAGGTGCAGGCGTCTTTCGACGACGTGTTGAAGGCCGGCCAGGAGCGCGAGCGCGCCAAGAACGAGGCCGAGGCCTACGCCAACGACGTGGTGCCCCGGGCGCGCGGTGCGGCGTCGCGCCTGATCGAAGAGGCCGAGGGCTACAAGGCCCGCATCGTGGCCCAGGCCCAGGGTGACGCGCAGCGTTTCCGCCTGGTCCAGACCGAGCACGCCAAGGCCCCGCAGGTGACCCGCGAGCGCCTGTACCTGGAGACGATGCAGCAGGTGTATGGCAACGTCACCAAGGTGCTGATCGACACCCGCCAGAACTCCAACCTGCTGTACCTGCCGCTGGACAAGATCATGCAATCCGTGGCCAATGCCAGCCCGGCCGCGGCGGTCGGTGCGGCCGCCGTGTCGCCGGCCCCGAGTGCCGGGACGGCCGCGCCGCCAACTCCCAGCGACGCCCGCAACCGGGAAGACGCCCGTTCGCGCGAGCGCGAATCCCGCTGACCGCACGGAGACCTTTGCCCCATGAACAGAATCGGTTTCATCCTCTCGTCCCTGCTGGTCGCCCTGGCCTTGGGCAGCTCCATGCTGTTCGTCGTGGACCAGCGCCAGTTTGGCGTGGTTTACCAGCTCGGTCAGATCCAGAGCGTCATCACCGAACCCGGCCTCAACTTCAAGATGCCGCCGCCGTTCCAGAACGTGACCTACATCGACAAGCGCCTGCTGACCCTGGAAAACAGCGACACCGAGCCGACCCTGACCGCTGAAAAACAGCGTGTCGTGATCGACTGGTACGTGCGCTGGCGCATCGCCGATCCCTCGGCCTACATCCGCAACGTCGGGGTGGACGAGCGTGCCGGCGCGGTGCAGCTCAACCGCGTGGTGCGCAACTCCTTCCAGCAGGAAGTGAACAAGCGCACGGTGCGCGAATTGCTCTCCAGCAGCCGCGAGGAGCTGATGGCCGACGTCAAGCGCGAGGTGCTGGCCGCCGTGCGCGGGGCCGAAAAGCCCTGGGGCATGGATGTGGTGGACGTGCGCATCAGCCGCATCGATTACGCCGAAACCATCACCCGTTCGGTGTACGACCGCATGGAGGCCGAACGCAAGCGCGTGGCCAACGAGCTGCGCTCCACCGGTTTTGCAGAAGGCGAAAAAATCCGGGCCGATGCCGACCGCCAGCGCGAAGTGATCGTGGCCGAGGCCTTCCGTTCCGCCCAAAAGATCAAGGGCGAAGGCGATGCCGAAGCCGCCCGCGCCTACAACGAGGCGTTTGGACGCGACCCGGCCTTCGCCCAGTTCTACCGCAGCCTGGAAGCCTACAAGGCCAGCTTCGCCAGCAAGAGCGACGTGCTGGTGGTGGACCCCTCGTCCGAGTTCTTCAAGGGGCTGCGCAGCAGCGCTCCGGGCGGGCGTTGACCCCTTCCCGCCGGCAGGGCGACCCACCCGGTGGTGGGTCGCTTTTGTGCTGCCGGTAAAATCTCCGTTTTAACAGCACCGTCACATCCATGTCTGCCTGGGTCCTACCGGATCAAATCGCCGATGTCCTGCCCTCCGAGGCACGGCACATCGAAGACCTGCGCCGCGCCTTGCTCGACACGGCGCGCCGTTATGGGTACGAGCTGGTCATGCCGCCTCTGCTCGAGCACCTGGACTCGCTCCTGACGGGCACCGGCGAAGCGCTCGACCTGCAAACCTTCAAGCTGGTCGATCAGCTGTCCGGGCGCTCGCTCGGACTGCGCGCTGACACCACGCCCCAGGTGGCGCGCATCGACGCCCACCTGCT
Source organism: Macromonas nakdongensis (assembly GCF_002837145.1). Taxonomy (GTDB): domain Bacteria; phylum Pseudomonadota; class Gammaproteobacteria; order Burkholderiales; family Burkholderiaceae_C; genus Macromonas_B; species Macromonas_B nakdongensis. Next base: position 13,517 of record NZ_NWMV01000003.1, read on the forward strand.
CAACCGCCGCGGCGTGACCCGCCTGTGCTATTGCGGCCCGGTGCTGCACGCCCGGGTGGACCGGCCGCACGGCACGCGCGAGCCCCTGCAACTGGGGGCCGAACTGTACGGCCACGCCGGCCTGGAGGCCGACCTGGAGGTGCTGGAGCTGGCCCAAAGCTGCCTGCGCGCCGCCGGTTTGCAGCACCAGGTGGTGGACCTGGGCGATGTGCGCGTGGTCGATGCCGTGCTGGCCGGCCAGGCCCTGTCTGCCGACGCGGTGGCCCGCATCCACCAGGCCCTGGCCGCCAAGGACACGGCCACCCTGGCCGACGTCAGCCGCGACCTGCCGGCCGAGGCGCGTGCGGCCTTGCTGTGCTTGCCGGGTCTGTACGGCGACATGTCGGTGTTGGACGAAGCCGCCCGCTGCCTGCCGCCTAGCCCCCTGCTGGACCGTGCCCTGGCCGATCTGCGCGGCCTGGCCCAAGGCCTGAGCGGCGCCCAGGTGTCGCTGGACCTGGCCGACCTGCGCGGCTACGCCTACTACACCGGCGTGCGCTTTTCGGTTTTTGCCGCCCAGACGGCGCAGCAGACCCCGGTGGAACTGGTGCGCGGTGGCCGCTACGACGAGGTCGGCGCCGTGTTTGGCCGCAAGCGCCCGGCCGCTGGCTTCAGCCTGGACCTCAAGGAGCTGGTGGGCGCTGTGGCGGCCCCGGTGCTGCAACCCGCCATCCGCGCACCCTGGGGCAGTGCGGTCGGCTTGCGCGAGGCCATCGCCGCCTTGCGCGCCGCGGGCGAAACCGTGGTCTGTGCCTTGCCCGGCCACGGCCACGAGGTCGATGAATTCCACTGCAACCGTGCCCTGGTGGAGCGCGGTGGCGTTTGGGTGGTGGAGCCGCTGGCGGCCTGACCCTCCCGACATCTCCCACAGTTTGAACGGTACAAGATGAGCGTAAACACTTTCAAGGCCCCCGCCGGGCGCAACGTCGTGGTCGTGGGCACCCAGTGGGGTGACGAGGGCAAGGGCAAACTGGTCGACTGGCTGACCGAAACCGCCCGCGGTGTGGTCCGTTTCCAGGGCGGTCACAACGCTGGGCACACGCTGGTCATCAACGGCGTCAAGACGGCGCTGCACCTGATTCCCAGCGGCATCATGCGCGCCGGCGTCAAGTGCTACATCGGCAACGGCGTGGTGCTGTCCGTGACCAAGTTGCTGGAAGAGATCGCCGGCCTGGAAAAAGCCGGGGTGGAGGTGCGTTCGCGCCTGCGCGTCAGCGAAGGCTGCCCGCTGATCCTGCCGTTCCACGCCGCCATCGACATCGCCCGCGAGGCCGCCAAGGTCAAGGCCGGGGTGGAAAAGATCGGCACCACCGGCCGTGGCATCGGCCCGGCCTACGAGGACAAGATCGCCCGCCGCGCCCTGCGCGTGCAGGACCTGAAACACCCCGAGCGTTTCGCCGCCAAGCTGCGCGAACTGCTGGACCTGCACAACCACCTGCTGGTGAGCTACCTGGGCTCGGCCACCATGGACTGGGGCCCGGCCTTCGAAGGTTTCATGAAGGACGGTCAGCTCCAGTTTGACGCGGTGTACCAGCAGGCCATGGAACAGGCCGAACAGCTCAAGCCCATGATCGCCGACGTCTCGCGCGAACTCAACGAGGCCCACAAGGCCGGTGTGAACCTGCTGTTCGAAGGTGCCCAGGGCACGCTGCTGGACATCGACCACGGCACCTACCCCTTCGTTACCTCCAGCAACTGCGTGGCCGGCAACGCCGCCGCCGGTGCCGGCGTGGGCCCGGGACTGCTGCACTACGTGCTGGGCATCACCAAGGCCTACTGCACCCGGGTGGGCGGGGGGCCGTTCCCGACCGAACTCGACTGGGAGACCCCGGGCACCCCGGGTTACCACATGAGCACCGTGGGCGCCGAAAAGGGTGTGACCACCGGTCGTTCGCGCCGGTGCGGCTGGTTCGACGCCGCGCTGCTCAAGCGTTCGGCCCAGGTCAATGGCCTGAGCGGTCTGTGCATCACCAAGCTCGACGTGCTCGACGGCCTGAGCGAGCTGCAGCTCTGCGTCGGCTACAAGCTCGACGGCGAGATCATCGACATCCTGCCCATGGGCGCCGACGAGATCGCCCGCTGCGAGCCGATTTACGAAACCCTGCCGGGCTGGAGCGAGTCTTCGGTCGGTGTGACCGATTACGACCGGTTGCCGGCCAACGCCCAGCACTACCTCAACCGCATCGAGGCGGTGACCGGGGTGCCGGTGCACGTGGTGTCGACCAGCCCGGACCGCGACCACACCATCCTGCTGCACCACCCCTACGCCGGTTGAGCGCAGGCCCTCCACCAAGCTCCAAGGAAACTGCATGCTGACCGAAGACGGCAAACACCTGTACGTGTCCTACGACGAGTACCACAACCTGATCGAGAAGCTGGCGATCAAGGTGCACCAGTCGGGCTGGGAATTCGACACCATCCTGTGTCTGGCCCGCGGTGGCATGCGGCCGGGGGACATCCTCAGCCGCATCTTCGACAAGCCGCTGGCCATCATGTCGACCAGTTCCTACCGCGCCGAAGCCGGCACGTTGCAGGGCCAGCTCGACATCGCCCGCTACATCACCACGCCCAAGGGCGAGATCGCGGGCAAGGTCTTGCTGGTGGACGACCTGGCCGATTCGGGCCACACCTTGCGCGCGGTCATCGACCTGCTGAAGAACGGCTACCCGCCCATCACCGAACTGCGCAGTGCGGTGATCTGGACCAAGCAGGTGTCGGTTTTCACCCCCGACTATTCGGTGGAGTACTTGGCCACCAACCCCTGGATCCACCAGCCCTTCGAAGGCTACGACAGCATGCGCCCGGCGCAGTTGCTGGCCAAGTGGAAGGTCTGAACCCCAGCGAGGTGGCGCCGCCCGTGGCCACCTCCACGCGGCTGCTGCACCACGCCTACCGGCCACCGGCCGAATTCGAGGCACCGGCCCCGGGCGTGCACAAAGCCTCCACGGTGTTTTTCCCGAACGTCGCCGCCATGCGCGCCCGCGACTGGAAAGACAAGTCGGCCTACACCTACGGCCTGCACGGCACGCCCACCACCTTCACGCTGGAAGCGCGCATCGCCACGCTGGAGGGCGGCACCCACTGCGTGCTGGCGCCCAGCGGTCTGTCCGCCTTGGCCTTGGTCGACATGGCCTTCCTGCGCGCCGGCGACGAGGTGCTGTTGCCGGACAACGCCTACGGCCCCGGTCTGTCCTTGGCCGAGGTGGAACTGGCCCGCTGGGGCATTGCCCACCGCCGCTACGACCCGATGCGCCCGCAGCACCTGGCCGAGCTGATCGGCCCAGCCACGCGCCTGGTCTGGCTGGAAGCGGCGGGATCGGTCACCCTCGAATTCCCCGACATCCCTGCCCTGGTCGCGGTGGTGCAGGCCGCGAACGCGGCGCGGGCCCAGTGCGACCCCGGGGCCCGCACGATCGTCAGCGCGTTGGACAACACCTGGGGGGCGGGGGTGGCGTTCGCGCCGTTCGCGCTGGGTGTGGACGTCTCCCTGCAGGCGCTCACCAAGTACCCCAGCGGCGGCGGCGACGTGCTGATGGGCTCGGTGGTGACGCGCGACGCCGGCCTGCACCGCCAGTTGCTGCTCACGCACATGCGCCTGGGCCTGGGGGTGGGCGCGAACGACGCCGAGCTGGTCTTGCGCGGCCTGTCCTCCATCGCCCTGCGTTACCACGCCCAGGACCGCGCCACCCGTGCACTGGCCGGTTGGATGCGGCAGCAGGCGGTCGTGGCCCAGGTGTTCCACCCGGCCTTGCCCGGCTCACCCGGGCACGCGCATTGGTTGCGCGATGCCAGCGCCGCGGCCTGCCTGTTCAGCGTGGTGTTCCAGCCGCACATCACCCCCGCGCAGGTGGACGCCTTTTGTGACCGGCTGCGCCTGTTCCGCCTGGGCTACAGCTGGGCCGGTCCGGTCAGCCTGTGTGTGCCTTACGACCTGTCGGCCATGCGCACCTTGCCGGGACCGCATCCAGCGGCGCTGGTGCGCTTCGCGGTGGGCCTGGAGGACGTGGCCGACCTGCAGGCCGACCTCGCTCAGGCGCTGGCCGGCTTGTCCTGAGCCTCGTTCAAAATCTGCGCGGCCAGGGCCTCCAATGCCGCTGCCGAGCGATCGCTCAGCACGCAGACCTGGGCCTGCCCGTACTGGATGAAGTTGCGTCGGATCGACGCCGCATACACCGGGTCGTAGTGGCGGGCCAGCAGTTCGCGCACCACCGCCGGGGCCTGTCCCGCGCGCACCTGGGCCTGCCAGTCGTCGATCACGGCGCGGCCTTGCAGCTGGGTCAGGGCGTCCAGGCGCTGGCAGAAAAATTCCGGGTCCTCCAGGAAAAAGGCGTAGTCCTCCAGCAGCAGGGCCACGCGTTCGTCTTCGGCCAATTGCACATCCAGACAGGGGCTGGCGCGCATGGCGTCCATCAGGGCGTCGGGCACACGCAAGTTGCCCACTTTTTTGCTTTCGCTTTCCACGTAGACGGGGCGGCTGGGGTCGAAACGGCGCAGCGCGTCCCAGACCAGCGAGTCGAAATGCTTCTGGCTGGGCTGGGGCTGGCCCGGTACCAGGCCCAGCACAGAGCTGCGGTGGCAGGCCAGGGCTTCCAGGTCCAGCACCTGCGCGCCCTGGGCGGCCAGGGCGTGCAGCAACCGGGTTTTGCCCGTGCCGGTGGGACCGCACACCACCCGGTAATGCAAGCGCTGCGCCAAGGCCGGCAAGGTCTCGAGCAGCGCGCCGCGCCAGGCTTTGTAGCCGCCTTCGATCAGGGTGACCTGAAAACCGATGGCGCCGAGGATGGTGGCCAGCGCGCCGCTGCGGTTGCCCCCGCGCCAGCAATACACCAGGGGTTTCCAGCCCTTGGGCTTGTCCAAGGCTTCGCGCTCGATGTGGGCGGCGATGTTGCGCGCCGACAGCGCGGCCCCGCGTTTCTTGGCCTCAAAGGCGCTGACCTGCTTGTACATCGTGCCAATGACGATGCGCTCCTCGTTGTTCAGCGTCGGCCAGTTGATCGCGCCGGGCAGGTGGTCTTCGGCGTACTCGGCTTCGGTGCGGGCGTCGATGACGGTGTCGAAATCGGCCAAGCGCGACGCCACGTCGCGGGCGGGCAGGGTGTGCAGGGGCATGGGGGAGGTGGTCAGCGGCGGGGCAGGAGCTTGCGCAGCTCGGGCCAGACATTGTCCCGCATTTGCGCCTGGGCCTGTTCGTTGGGGTGGATGCGGTCGGCCTGGAACAGCGCCACCGGGTTGGGGCCGTCGGCCACGCCGCGCAGGAAGAACGGCACCAGGCCGGTGGCTTCCTGCCGCGCCACATCGGTGAAGACGCGGCGGAAGTCGGCGGCGTAGCGGGCGCCGTAGTTGGGGGGCATCTCCATGCCCAGCAGCAGCACCCGGGCGCCGGCTTCGCGGCCGGCGCGGGCCATGGCCGCCAGGTTGGCGCGGGTCATCTCCAGGGGCAGGCCGCGCAGCGCGTCGTTGCCGCCGAGTTCGAGCACCAGCACCGCCGGCCGGTGTTGGGCCAACAGGGCCGGCAGGCGCGAGCGCCCGCCCGAAGTGGTGTCGCCGCTGACGCTGGCGTTGACCACCCGCAGCGCGCGCCGTTCCTGGGCCAGCTGTGCGCTGAGCAGGGCCACCCAGCCACTGCCGCGGCGCAGGCCGTATTCGGCGCTGAGCGAATCGCCCAGCACCAACACCACCGGTTCGGTGGCGGCCTGGGCCCCAGGCCAAAACCCCACAAGGGGGGCGAGGGTGGCGAACGCGGTAAAGTGGCGGCGATTCAACTCGGTGGACCTTTCATGTCGGATGTGGTGATTGCGGTGCGTCAGGTGTCGAAATCGGTGCGCGATGCGACCGGTCAGCTGGACATCCTGCGCGGGGTCGATTTCGAGTTGCGCCGGGGCGAGACCGTGGCCATCGTCGGCGCTTCGGGCTCGGGCAAAAGCACGCTGCTGTCCATCGTTGCCGGTTTGGACACGCCCACGGGCGGAACGGTTCACATCGACGGCACCGATATTTTCGCCTTGAGCGAAGACCAGCGTGCCGCCCTGCGTGCCCAGAAGGTGGGCTTCGTCTTTCAGAGTTTCCAGTTGCTGGGCAACCTGACCGCCCTGGAAAACGTCATGCTGCCGCTGGAACTGGCCGGGCGCCGCGACGCCCGCGCCCAGGCCACCCAGATGCTGCAGCGCGTCGGCCTGGGCGAGCGTTTGGGGCATTACCCCAAGGTCTTGTCGGGCGGGGAACAGCAGCGCGTGGCCCTGGCCCGTGCGTTCGTGGTGCGCCCCGCCGTGCTGCTGGCCGACGAACCCACCGGCAGCCTGGACTTTGCCACCGGCGAACGGGTCATGCAGCTGATGTTCGACCTGAACCGCGAGCAGGGCACGACGCTGGTGCTGGTCACGCACGACCCCGCCATTGCGCAACGCTGCGAACGCCGCATCACCGTGGAAGCCGGGCGGGTGTCGGCCGAGCCGCCACGGCAGCCGGTCGGCGCCTGAAGCGGCGCTTGGGGGGATAATTCCCCCCATGTCTTCACCCAAAGTCCTGTTCGGCTTCCACGCGGTCGGCGTGCGCCTGAAAACCGCCCCCGCTTCCATCATCGAGATCTACTTCGACCCGACGCGCCGCGACGCGCGCATGAAGCAGTTCCTCGACCGCGCCAAGGAGGCCGGCGCCCGCCTGATCGAAGGCGACAGCCTGCGCATCGCCAAACTGGCCGGCAGCCACGGCCACCAGGGCGTGGCCGCGCGGGTGAACCCGGTGGAACAGGCCCGTTCCCTGGACGACCTGCTGGACCAGCTGGAGCAGGGCGAAGGCATTGCCCCTTTGCTGTTGGTGTTGGACGGCGTGACCGATCCGCACAACCTCGGCGCCTGCCTGCGCGTGGCCGACGGGGCCGGGGCCCAGGCGGTGATCGCGCCGAAAGACCACGCCTGCGGCATCAACGCCACCGTGGCCAAGGTGGCCAGCGGTGCGGCCGAAACCACGCCGTATTTCATGGTGACCAACCTGGCGCGCACCCTCAACGAATTGAAGGAGCGCAACATCTGGATCATCGGCACCAGCGACGACGCACCCAAGACCATCTACCAGGTGGACCTGAAAGGCCCGGTGGCGCTGGTGCTGGGGGCCGAAGGCCCGGGCATGCGCCAGCTCACCCGCAAGACCTGCGACGAGCTGGTCAGCATCCCCATGCGCGGGGCGGTGGAAAGCCTGAACGTGTCGGTGGCCAGCGCAGTCTGCCTGTACGAGGCCCTGCGCCAGCGCAGCTGAGTCGCCTCAGACCCAGCCCAGGCTGCCCAGCAGGGCGCCCGCGCCCAGCAACCAGAGCAGGTGCCAGCGGGTTTTCCACACCGCCAAGGTGGTGAAGGCGCCCAGCGCCCACAGCGGCCAGTCCTGCGCGGGCTCGTCGTGGGCGGCGATCAGCAGCCAGCCGGTGGCCACCAGCAGCGCAATCACGATCGGTGCCAGGCCCTGCTTGAACGCCTTGACGCTGCGCCAGTCCCGGCGCTGGTGGGCCCAGCGGCCGGCGACGTAGGCCAGGGTGGACGACGGAATCAGGATCGCCGTCAGGCTGACGGCCACCCCCAGCAAGCCCAGTGGCCAGCTGGCCGGCCCCAGTGCCGCACCGCCGGCGGCGTTCACGCCGACCGACCAGCCCATCAAGGCCACGAACAGCACGTTCGGGCCGGGCGCGGCCTGCGCCAGGGCGATCGCGCTGGTGAACTGCGCGTCGGTCAGCCAGGCCTGCTGCGTCACCAGGAAGCGGTGCATGTCGGGCGCGGTGGTGATGGCCCCACCCACCGCCAGCAGCGACAGCAGCAGAAAGTGCAGAAACAGTTCGATCCAGTCGGCGGCGTGCAGGGTCAGGGCCACGGTGGCGTCTCCTTCAGGCGTCGCGCGCGGGCAGTCGGCCCAGGCAGTGCCAGGCCCAGCCCCAGGCCAGACCGCCCAGGCCGATCAGCACCCACACCAACGGCAGCCGCAGCCAGGCGATGGCGACAAAGGCCGCCAGGGCCAGTCCGGTGCAGGCGAGTCGGCCCATGGGGTTGTTGCCCAGCGCGCCGATCAGTTTCAGGCCGGTGCCGGTGACCAGGCCCGCCGCCACCGCCCCCATGCCGCGCAGCGCGCCTTGTACCACCCCGGAATCGGCCACGCTGGCAAAGGCCACGGCCAGCAACAGCACCACCACCAGCGGCAGGGCCAGCATGCCGGCCAGGGCCGCCAGGGCGCCGCTCCAGCCGAAGTAGCGCCCGCCGATCATCAGCGACAGGTTGACCACGTTCGGCCCCGGCAGAATCTGCGCCACGGCCCATTCCTCGACAAACTGCTCGCGTGTCATCCAGCGCTTGCGCTCCACCAGCTCGCGTTGCACCACGGCCAGCACCCCGCCAAAGCCCTGCAGGGCCAGCCAGGTGAAGGACCAGAACAAGTCGGCGCGCGAGCGCGGTTGCCCGGTCACACCGTCATGCCGCCGGCCACTTCCAGCACGGTGCCGTTGATGTAACTGGCCTCGTCGCTGGCCAGGAAGGCGTAGGCGTTGGCAATCTCTTCGGGCCGGCCCAGGCGGCGCAGCGGCACTTTGTGTGCCATTTCAGCGATCACCTTCTCGGGGATGGTGTTCAAAATGGGCGTGCCGATGAAGCCCGGCGCCACCGCGTTCACCCGCACGCCCTTGGGGCCCAGCTCCCGGCTCCAGGTTTTGGTGAAGCCGATCACGCCGAACTTGGTGGCGGCGTAGTTGGTCTGGCCGAAGTTGCCGTAAATGCCGACCACGCTGGAGGCGTTCAGGATCACGCCGCTGCCTTGCTCGACCATGGTGTCGGCCACCGCCTGCGCACAGTGGAAGACGCCGCGCAGGTTGACGTCGATCACGCGGTCGAACTGTTCCAGCGTCATCTTCTGCAGCCGCGCGTCCTGGGTGATGCCGGCGTTGTTCACCAGCACGTCGATGCGGCCGAAGCGCTCCTTCACCTGGGCCACCACCGCGTCCACCATGGCGCGCTGGGTCACGTCCATGACGCAGCCGATGGCGGTGGCGCCCAGGGCCTGGCAGCGGGCGACCACGGCATCCACCGCGGCCTGGCGCACGTCGCAGACGACGACGATGGCGCCCTCCTGGGCGAATTTCAGCGCGGTGGCCTCGCCGATGCCCTGGCCTGCGCCGGTGACGATGCTGACTTTGTTCTCGAGTCTTTTCATGATGCGAATGCGATGAGGGTGGAACGTGCGTGGCATCTTAAGCCGTTGGCGTGCGTCGGTCGCGCCCCGGCGTTGCCCGGGTGACAGGGACTGTGCTGCTTTGCAGCAACGCCAGCCGCCCCGGGGTGTCCGTGGGGTCATTTCCTTTTTACAATGGCCACACCCACACCACCGGTCTGCGGGCGCAAGCCCGACGGGCTTTTCACAGGAGCGAGATCAGTGCAAACGAAAGAGGCCGACCCCACGGCCACCGCCGGCAAGCCCCTGCGCGTCATCAAAAAGTACCCGAACCGCCGGCTCTACGACACCGACACCTCGTCCTACATCACCCTGGCCGAGGTCAAGGCCCTGGTCATGCGGGCCGAGCCCTTCGTGGTGCGCGACGCCAAGACCAACGAGGACCTGACCCGCAGCATCCTGTTGCAGATCATCCTGGAAGAGGAGACCGCGGGGGTGCCCCTGTTCTCCGAGAACATGCTGGCCAACATGATCCGCTTTTACGGCCACTCCATGCAGGACTTCATGGGCTCCTACCTGGACAAGAACCTGCAGATCTTCATGGAAATGCAGCAGAAAATGACCGACCAGGCCAAGGGGCTGACGCCCGAACTCTGGCAGCAGTTCATGAACGCGCAGACGCCCTTGATGATGGGCAACTACTTCAGCCAGTCGCAGAATGCTTTCACCCAGATGCAGGAGCAGATGCTGAGCGCCTTTGGCGTCAAGCGCTGAGCGTCGGGGCCTGCTGACGGCGTCCCGTGCTCCGGCGCGCCGGACCTGAGACAATCGGGGGATGAGCGACACCATCTCCCCCGCCGCCCCCGTGGCGCCCACGTCCGCCCCCAAGGTGGGCTTCGTCAGCCTCGGGTGCCCCAAGGCACTCACCGATTCCGAACTGATCCTCACCCAGCTCAGCGCCGAAGGCTACGAAACCAGCAAGACCTTCGCCGGCGCCGACCTGGTCATCGTCAACACCTGCGGCTTCATCGACGACGCCGTGCAGGAAAGCCTGGACACCATCGGCGAGGCCCTGGCCGACAACGGCAAGGTCATCGTCACCGGCTGCCTGGGCGCCCGCGAAGGCGAGGGCGGTGGCAACCTGGTGCGCCAGATGCACCCGAGCGTGCTGGCCGTGACCGGTCCGCACGCCACCCACGAGGTGATGGAGGCGGTGCACCAGCACCTGCCCAAGCCGCACGACCCCTTCATCGACCTGGTGCCGCAGCGCCTGTCCAACGCCATCGAGGGTGTGGGCGTCAAGCTCACCCCGCGCCACTACGCTTATTTGAAAATCAGCGAAGGCTGCAACCACCGCTGCACCTTCTGCATCATCCCGTCGATGCGCGGCGACCTGGTCAGCCGCCCGATCGGCGAGGTGCTGACCGAGGCCCGCAAGCTGTTCGAGGGCGGCGTGAAAGAGTTGCTGGTGGTGAGCCAGGACACCTCTGCTTATGGCGTGGACCTGCAGTACCGCACCGGCTTCTGGGACGGAAAACCGGTCAAGACCAAGCTGTACGACCTGGTGCGTGCCCTGGGCGAACTGGCGCGCCAGCACGGCGCCTGGGTGCGCCTGCACTACGTCTACCCCTACCCGCACGTGGACGACGTGATTCCCCTGATGGCCGAGGGCCTGTGCCTGCCCTACCTGGACGTGCCGCTGCAGCACAGCCACCCGGACGTGCTCAAGCGCATGAAGCGCCCGGCCAGCGGCGAGCGCAACCTGGAGCGCATCCAGCGCTGGCGCGAAGTGTGCCCCGAGATCGTGGTGCGCAGCACCTTCATCGCCGGTTTCCCGGGCGAGACCGAGGCCGAGTTCCAGCACCTGCTCGACTTCGTGGCCGAGGCCCAGATCGACCGGGCCGGCTGTTTCGCCTACTCCCCGGTGACGGGGGCCGCCGCCAACGACCTGCCTGGGGCCTTGCCCGATGCGGTGCGCGAGGAGCGCCGCGCCCGCTTCATGGCCGTGGCCGAGCGCGTGTCGGCCGAGCGCCTGCAGCGCCGCGTGGGTGCCACCATGCAGGTGTTGGTGGACCAGGCGCTGAGTCTGGGCAAAAAGGGTGGGGTGGGTCGCAGTTATGCCGACGCCCCAGAAATCGACGGCCAGGTGCGCCTGCTGCCGCCGGAAAAGGCGAGCAAGACCTACAAGGTGGGCGATTTTGTCAAGGTCCGCATCGTCGGGGCCGATGGACACGACCTGATCGGGCAACCGGTGTGAGGGAATGCCGGCGCAGCCCTCTGGGGCTGCGCCGGCATTCATGCAGCGCGAGCGCACAGAATCTGCCGGGCTGAGCCGTTCGGGCAAGAAAAAAGGCTTGCATCGCTGCAAGCCTTTTTTGTATTTTTGGTGCCCAGGAGAGGACTCGAACCTCCACGCCTCTCAGCGCTAGTACCTGAAACTAGTGCGTCTACCAATTCCGCCACCTGGGCATCTCAGGAAGCCACTATTCTAGCACGGGATTTTTGGGGTTTTGGGCGGTGCTGAAGAAATTTCGGGCGATTGCCTGCCGGGTATTGTTGGGGGGATTGGGGTCTGGAAAAGAAAAAAGCTTGTGGATCGGAATCCACAAGCTTTAGTCTTTATGATTGGTGCCCAGGAGAGGACTCGAACCTCCACGCCTCTCAGCGCTAGTACCTGAAACTAGTGCGTCTACCAATTCCGCCACCTGGGCTTTCAGATAAGCTGAAAGTATAGCACGCGAAAACACTGCAGCGAGTGCAAAGAGACGAGTGAAAGAAAAAAATCCCAATTTGTTGTTGTCCGAATTCGAAGGGGTGGTGGCCGGCCACCGCGATGGCCACGGTTTTGTCGTCCGCGACGACGGCCAGCCCGACCTCTACCTCCCCCCCAACGAGATGCGCGCCGTGCTCCACAAGGATCGGGTCAAGGCCCGCGTGGTGCGGCAGGACCGGCGCGGACGGCCCGAGGGCCGGGTGACCGAGATTCTGGAGCGTTCGCGCGCGCCCATCATCGGCCGGTTGCTGCAGGAAAGCGGTGTCTGGCTGGTGGCGCCGGAAGACAAGCGTTACGGCCAGGACGTGCTGATTCCCAAGGGCGCGACCGGCTCGGCCAAACCGGGCGAGGTGGTGGTGGTGGAACTGACCGAGCCGCCGGCCCTGTATGGCCAGCCGGTGGGTCGGGTGAAAGAGGTGCTGGGCGACATCGACGACCCGGGCATGGAGATCGAAATCGCGGTGCGCAAATACGACGTGCCGCACGAGTTCTCGGAAGCCGCCCTGGCCCAGTCGCGCGGCCTGCCGGACAAGGTCCGGGCCAGCGACAAGCGCGCTCGCATCGACCTGACCGACGTGCCGCTGGTGACCATCGACGGCGAAGACGCGCGTGATTTCGACGACGCGGTCTATTGCGAGCCGGCCAAGGTTGGGCGCGGCAAGGGCTGGCGCCTGCTGGTGGCCATCGCCGACGTGAGCCACTACGTAGAAACCGGCTCGCCCATCGACGTGGACGCCTACGACCGCGCCACCAGCGTGTACTTCCCGCGCCGCGTCATCCCGATGCTGCCGGAAAAGCTGTCCAACGGCCTGTGTTCGCTCAACCCCGAGGTCGAGCGCCTGTGCATGGTCTGCGACATGCTGATCAACGCCAAGGGCGAGATCCATGCCTACCAGTTCTACCCGGCGGTGATGTTCAGCCACGGCCGACTGACCTACACCGAGGTCGCGGCGGTGCTGCAGAACACCCGTGGCCCCGAGGCCCAGCAGCGGCGATCGCTGGTGCCGCACCTGCTGAACCTGCACGACGTGTACCGGGCCCTGCTGGGCGCACGCGAGCGCCGCGGCGCCGTCGATTTCGAGACCACCGAAACCCAGATCGTCTGCGACGAGTCCGGTCGCATCGAACGCATCGTGCCGCGCACCCGCAACGACGCGCACAAGCTGATCGAGGAGGCCATGCTGGCGGCCAACGTCTGCTCGGCCGAGTTCATCGCCCAAAGCAAGCACCTGGGGCTGTACCGGGTGCACGACGGCCCGACCCCGGAAAAACTGGAAACCTTGCGCCAGTACCTGAAGGCGCTGGGGGTGCAGCAGACGGTGGGCGATCTGCCCCGGCCCATGGATTTCCAGCAGATCGCGCACGCGACCCAGGAGCGTCCGGACGCCGCCCAGATCCACCAGATGCTGTTGCGCTCGATGTCGCAGGCCATCTACGCGCCGCAGAACCAGGGCCACTTCGGCCTGGCGTTCGAGGCCTACACCCATTTCACCAGCCCCATCCGCCGCTACCCGGACTTGCTGGTGCACCGGGTGATCAAGGCCATTCTGCTGGAACGCAAATACCACCTGCCCAATCTGCCCACCCCGGGCGAGGCCCACGCCAAACTGGCCAAGCGCCTGGCCACGCGCAAACCGCCGGACAAGGCCAGCAAGGCCAAGCCCACCGCCGAAATGCTGGGCTGGCAGGCTGCGGGCCTGCATTGCAGTGCCAACGAGCGCCGTGCCGACGAGGCCAGCCGCGACGTGGAGGCCTGGCTCAAGTGCAAATACATGCGCGAGCGCCTGGGCGAGGAGTTCGGTGGCGTGGTCACCGCCGTCACCAGTTTCGGTTTGTTCGTCACCCTCGACAGCCTGTATGTCGAGGGGTTGGTCCACATCACCGAACTGGGCGGCGAGTACTTCCGCTTTGACGAGACCCGCCAGGAACTCCGCGGCGAACGCACCGGCATCCGCTACGCCCTGGGCTCCCGGGTGAACGTGCAGGTCAGCCGGGTCGATCTGGACGGGCGCCGCATCGACTTCCGTCTGGTGCGCGGCGAAGACGATCTGGTGATGCGTGCCCTGCGCGACAAGACCGGTGGTGAGGCCGAGCCACCGACCACCAGGCCACCGAAAACCGGTCGTGGCGCTGGCCGTTCGGGCAAGTCGGCGTCACCGTACGCGTCCGAACGCCGGGGCACTGCCGCCGGGGCGCCTGCCTGGTCCAGCACCCGCGGGACGGGCCCGTCCGCGGCCGGGCGCAAGGGCCGTGCGCCCTCGGGCAAGACGAAAAAGAGCCGACGTTGACATGCGCATCCTGTTGTTTCTGCTGGACACCCTGTTCTTCTTCCTGGTTGGCGCCGCGCTCTTGCGTGGCTGGATGAACACCCGCCGCCTGCGCATGACGCAGCAGCCCGGGCTGTTCGTCATGGCCATCACCGACTGGATCGTGCGCCCGATGCGCAAGGTCCTGCCGCGGGGCTGGGCCCAGGCAAATGCCGACTGGGGCAGTTTCCTGGCGGGGCTGGCGCTGGCGCTGGCCTATTCCTTCTGCTTCCACGCCCTGTTCGGCGGCCAGTTGTCGGGCTTGTCCAGCCTGGGGTGGATGCTCACCCTGCCGGTGGTGGCCATCACCTTCTTGCTGCGCACCGTGCTGCAGGGGCTGATGCTGCTGACCCTGGCCTACGCCGTGTTGTCCTGGGTGCAGCCCCAGGCGCCGGTGCAGGCCACGCTGGCCCGTCTGGTCGAGCCCTTGCTGGCGCCGTTCCGGCGCTGGGTGCCGGTGGTCGGGGGCTTCGATCTGTCCACGCTGTTGCTGATTCTGCTGTTGCAGATCGGGTTGATGCTGCTGGGCTGAGATCCGACGCCCTGGGCGTGGGACGCTGCTGGCGCGGCCGCGCGGCGTGGGATGGCGGGGGTCAGATCACGCCGTCGAAGACCATCACGTCGACTTCGTCGCCCGGTGCCACATGGCCCTGCTGGTGGTGCAGCACGATCAGGCCGTTGGCCTCTGCCATGGAGCGCAGCACGCCCGATCCCTGGTTCCCGGTGGTGCGCACCTGCAGCCGGCCGTCGGGGCCGGTGCTGACCACGCCACGCTGGTATTCGGTGCGCCCGGGCTTCTTGCGCAGCGCTTCCAGGCTGTGCGCCTTGAGCAGGGGCGGGGCTGGGGTGCGGGCGCCCATCATCTGGAGCAGGGCCGGGCGCACGAAGGCGAGGAAGGTGACCATCACCGCCACCGGGTTGCCCGGCAGGCCGAAGAGCACGGCCGGGTGGTGGCCTTGGGACAGGCGGCCCACCGCCATCGGGCGCCCAGGGCGCATGGCAATGCGCCAGAACGCCACGTCGCCCAATTGCCGCATCATGGCCTTGGTGTGGTCGGCTTCGCCCATGCTCACACCGCCGCTGGTGATGATCGCGTCGGCTTGCGCAGCGGCCTGGCGGAAGGCGGCTTCGAGTGCAGCCGGCTCGTCCTGGACCACCCCCAGGTCGATCACCTCCACACCCAGGCGGGTGAGCAACCCGAACACGGTGTAGCGGTTGCTGTCGTAGACCGCGCCCTCGCGCGGCGCTTCACCCAGGCTAAGGATTTCGTCGCCGGTGGAAAAGTAGGCCACTTTCAGCCGACGGTACACCGACACCGTGGCCAGCCCTAGGCTGGCAATCAGTCCAAGTGCCGCCGGCCCGAGCCGGTCGCCCCGACGCAGGGCGGGCTGGCCTTGCATCAGGTCCTCGCCGAGCAGGCGGCGGTTGTCGCCCGCGCGGACCACGCCAGGGGGCACGCTCACCCGGTCTTGCTCGACCTGCACGAACTCCACCGGCACCACCGTGTCCAGCCCGGCGGGCATGATGGCGCCGGTCATGATCTTGACGCACTGGCCCGCCGCGACAGGGCCATTCCAGGCGGTGCCGGCGTAGGCGGTGCCCACGGCGGTCAACACCGTCGGGCGGTCGGTGGCCAGGTCGGCGCTGGCCAGGGCGTAGCCGTCCATGGCCGAGTTGTCGTGCGGCGGCACGCTGATGGGCGACACCACGTCCGCGGCCAGCACGCGGTCCAGGGCTTGGAACACCCCGACCGTTTCGGTGTCGGCCACGGGTTCGACCAAAGCGCTGAGAAAGTCGTTGACCGCCGGCGCGCGGAGGGCTTGGGGGTCGTAGCCTTGCAGTTCGGCGGCGATCTGGTCCAGGGTTTTCATGGTCTATGGGGTGGCGCCGAGCGCGTCAGCCTTCGAGGGCGCGCAGCTCGGGCAGGGTGTTGGCGTTGCAGAAGGCCTGCGGGTCGTCACCCGCTTGGTCGAAGGGGACGGTGACGGTGCGGTGCTGGCGGGTCCAGCCTTCCACCTTGCGACCGCCGGCCTGGGTGTAGGCCAGCAGGCTGTCGCGCAAGTCGGTCTTCATCAGGCAGAACACGGGCTGGGTGCGCCAGGTGTCGCTGCCCTCACGGGCGCTGGCCAGGGCGATGTCGGCCTCACTGTGTTCCAGTGCCAGTGCCAGCCGCTCCAGCAGGTCCAGCGGGTACAGGGGCACATCGCAGGGCACGGTCAGCAGGTAGGGGGTGGGGCAGTGCGCCAGCCCGGCGAGGAAGCCGGCCAGCGGGCCGGCGTAGTCCGGCAGCTCGTCCGGCCAGACCGGTGCGCCAAAGGTCGCGTAATCCGCCAGGTACCGGTTGGCATTGACCAGGGTGCCGGCCAGCCGCGTACCCTGCTGGCGCTGCAGGCGTTGCAGGGCGTTCAACGCCAGGGGCGTCCCGTGAAAGGGCTGAAGGCCCTTGTCCACGCCACCCATGCGCGAGCCCCGCCCGCCGGACAAGACGACGCCGGTGACGCTGTGCGGTCCGACCTTCATCCGCCGATGTAGCTCATTTCGATGCGGCGCCCCGGGCCGATGCCCGCGTCCGCCGGCAGGGCCGCGCGCAACTCGGAGTAGCGGTCGCTGCGCTGTTGCCAGATGTTTCCGATCGCCGAGGCGATGTCGGCGTCGTGGGCGCCCTCGCGCAGCAGGCTGCGCAGGTCGTGGCCCTGGCTGGCGAACAGGCAGAGGTAGACCTTGCCTTCGGTGGACAGGCGCGCGCGGTTGCAGTCGCCGCAGAAGGCCTGGGTGACGCTGCTGATGAAGCCCACCTCGCCGAGGGACGGGTCGTGCCGCCCGTCCGGGCCGGCGTAACCCCAGCGTTCGGCGGTTTCGCCCGGGGCGCTGGCCTGCAGTGGCACCAGCGGCAATTCGGCCTGCAGCGTGCGCAGCACTTCGGCGCTGGGCACCACCTCGTCCATGCGCCAGCCATTGGTCGCACCCACGTCCATGTATTCGATGAAGCGCAGCACAATGCCGCTGCCGCGGAAGTGCCGAGCCATCGGTAGGATCTGGTGCTCGTTGGTGCCGCGCTTGACCACCATGTTCACCTTGATCGGGCCCAGTCCTGCGGCCTGGGCCGCGGCGATGCCTTCGAGCACATTGGCCACGGGGAAGTCCACGTCGTTCATGCGGCGGAACACGCAGTCGTCCAGGCCATCCAGGCTGACGGTGACGCGGTTCAGTCCGGCCGCCTTGAGGGCCCGCGCCTTGCGCGCCAGCAGGCTGCCGTTGGTGGTCAGGGTCAGGTCCAGGGGCTGGCCGTCCACCGTGCGCAGGGCGGCCAGTTGCGCGATCAGGATTTCCAGGTTTTTGCGCAGCAGCGGTTCGCCGCCGGTCAGGCGGATCTTGTGCACGCCATGGGCCAGGAACAGGCGGGTGAGCCGGGTGATTTCTTCGAAGGTCAGCAGCGCGCTGTGGGGCAGGTACTGGTAGTCCTTATCGAAAATTTCCTTGGGCATGCAGTAACTGCAACGGAAATTGCACCGGTCGGTGACGCTGATGCGCAGGTCGCGCAGGGGCCGGCCCAGACCGTCGCTGAGCAGGCCATTGGGCACGACCGGGGTGGTCGGTACCACCGCCCGCAGGGCACGGATGCGCTGGTCGACCAGGGGGATGACGCGTTCGGACATGGGGCAAGATTACACCATGACCACCGCCGGCCGTGCCCGGTAAAGCCCTGCCTGCGGTGGGGTGGCCGGGACTCAGCCCAGCGGCAGCAGCGGCACGATCAACAGGGCCACGATGTTGATGATCTTGATCAAGGGGTTGACGGCCGGGCCGGCGGTGTCCTTGTAGGGGTCGCCCACGGTGTCGCCGGTCACGGCCGCCTTGTGCGCGTCCGAACCCTTGCCGCCGTGGTGGCCGTCCTCGATGTACTTCTTGGCGTTGTCCCAGGCGCCGCCACCGGTGCACATGGAAATGGCCACGAACAGGCCGGTGACGATGGTGCCCATGAGCAGGCCACCCAAGGCCTTGGGGCCGAGGAAGACGCCCACCAGGATGGGCACCACCACCGGCAGCAGGCTGGGCACCACCATTTCCCGGATGGCTGCGCCCGTCAGCATGCCCACGGCCTGGCCGTATTCGGGCTTGGCCGTGCCTTCCATGATGCCGGGGATCTCCCGGAACTGGCGCCGCACCTCGACCACCACCGCGCCGGCCGCCCGGCCCACCGCTTCCATGGCCATGGCGCCGAACAGGTAGGGGATCAGGCCGCCGATGAACAGACCGATGATGACCATGGGGTCGCTCAGGTCGAAGCGCACCTGCTGGCCGTAGGTTTCGAGCTTGTGTGTGTAGTCGGCGAACAGCACCAGCGAGGCCAGGCCGGCCGAGCCGATGGCATAGCCTTTGGTGACGGCCTTGGTGGTGTTGCCCACGGCGTCCAGCGGGTCGGTGACGTCGCGCACCGCACTCGGCAGTTCGGCCATTTCGGCGATGCCGCCGGCGTTGTCGGTGATCGGGCCGTAGGCGTCCAGGGCCACCACGATGCCGGCCATCGACAGCATGGCCATCGCGGCCACGGCGATGCCGTACAAGCCGGCCAGGCCGTGTGCAGCGGCGATGGCCAGACACACGAACAACACCGGCCAGGCGGTTGAGCGCATGGACACGCCCAGGCCGGCGATGATGTTGGTGCCGTGCCCGGTGGTGGAGGCCTGGGCGATGTGTCGCACCGGGCTGTACTGCGTGCCGGTGTAGAACTCGGTGATCCAGACCAGTGCGGCGGTCAGCGCCAGGCCCACCGCCGTGGCACCGAACAGGCGCCACTGGCTGCCCGAGGCGGCGATCGCGTGGTCGGGCACGACCCAGGCCGTGACGAACCAGAATGCCACCAGCGACAGGCCGCCGGCGATGGCCAGGCCCTTGTACAGCGCCGGCATCACGTTCTTCATGCCGGGGCGGGCCTTGACAAAGAAGCAGCCGACGATGGACGCCAGGATGGACACCCCGCCCAAAGCCAGCGGGTACAGCACCGCCTGCATGGGGGCGGCCGCCACCATCAGGGCGCCCAGCACCATGGTGGCGATCAGGGTCACGGCGTAGGTTTCGAACAGGTCGGCGGCCATGCCGGCACAGTCGCCCACGTTGTCGCCCACGTTGTCGGCGATCACCGCCGGGTTGCGCGGGTCGTCCTCGGGGATGCCGGCCTCCACCTTGCCCACCAGGTCGGCGCCCACGTCGGCGCCCTTGGTGAAGATGCCGCCGCCCAGACGCGCGAAGATGGAGATCAGCGACGAGCCAAAGGCCAAGCCGATCAGCGGGTTGAGCACTTGCGCCAGGGGCGTGGCGGCCTCGGTGTTCCGGCCCAGCAGCAGCCAGAAGAAACCCGTCACGCCCAGCAGGCCCAGTCCCACCACCAGCATGCCGGTGATGGCGCCGCCGCGGAAAGCCACGTCCAGGGCCGGGCCGATGCCGCGCGTGGCGGCCTGCGCGGTGCGCACATTGGCCCGCACCGAAATGTTCATGCCGATGAATCCGCAGGCGCCCGACAGCACCGCGCCGAGCACAAAGCCGGCGGCGGTCCAGCCGTCGAGGAAGGTCGCGATCAAGACCGCCAGCACCGCGCCCACGGCGCCGATCGTGGTGTATTGCCGCGCCAGGTAGGCCGCCGCCCCGGCCTGTATGGCCCCGGCGATTTCCTGCATCCGGGCATTGCCGGGGTCCTGGGCCAGGATCCAGCCGCGCGACCAGAAGCCGTACGCCACGGCCACCAGCCCGCACACCAACGCAAACGTCAGCACAGTGTCTCCAACCATCGTGTGTTCTCCGGTTCGTTTGGACGGGAAGGAAGCCCACGCACGCCAAGCCGCAGGCTTTCGTTGCGTTGCTTCCTCGCGCCGAAACCTGCACTCGGTAGAGCAGGCGCCGATGGGGCGATTGGCCAACGCGGCCAATTTAGCGCAACTCCCGGGATTTGTGCACACCGGCCGCCACACTTTTGCCCAGGGCGGGGCGCTTTCGTCAGCTTGGCGTCGGTAAAATCCGGGTTAATACAGGGCGCAAGCTTGGTGCGGTGCGCGCTTGCGCGTCCTGTGCCGTCCCGTTTTTCCCACAACCGATCCACAACCACATGTCTCTCGATCACGTCTCCCCTGGCAGCAAAGTGCCCGAATCGTTCAACGTCATCATCGAGATCTCGATGAACGGCGACCCGATCAAGTACGAAGTCGACAAGGCCTCGGGCTGCATTTTCGTGGACCGGTTCATGAACACCGCGATGCACTACCCCACCAACTACGGCTACGTGCCCAAGACCATCGCCGGTGATGGCGACCCGGTGGACGTGCTGGTGATCACCCCCGTGCCCCTGCCGCCCGGCGTGGTCGTGCCCTGCCGTGCCCTGGGCATCCTGAAAATGGAAGACGAAGGCGGCGTGGATGGCAAGGTGCTGGCCGTGCCGACCGAGAAAATCCTGCCGCTGTACTCGCAGTGGAAGGGCCTGGAAGACCTGAACCCGGTGCGCCTCAAGGCCATTGAGCACTTCTTCGAGCACTACAAAGACCTGGACCCGGGCAAGTGGGTCAAGGTGCTGGGCTGGGACGGCAAGGACGCCGCCCACCAGGAAATCCTCGACGGCATCGCCGCCTACGAGAAAGACGCCCAGGCCTGATCGGTCCCCGCGCTCTTCTCCAGAAGCCCCTTGTGGGCCCGGCTCAGGCCGGGTGCCTCAAGGGGCTTCGGCTTTCTAGGTGGGCCAGGTAGTGGGCCATCCCTTCGCCTTCGCGTTGCAGGAACCGCTCCACCGCATCGGCGAAGGCGGGATGGGCCAGCCAGTGGGCGCTGTGGGTGCTGACCGGCAGCAGGGCGCGCGCCATTTTGTGCTCGCCCTGGGCACCGCCTTCGAAGCGCTGCACGCCGTGCGCGAGGCACCACTGCAGCGGCTGGTAATAGCAGGCCTCGAAATGCAGGCAGTCCACCCGTTCCAGCGCGCCCCAGTAGCGCCCGTAAGCGGCCTGGGGCTGTGCGCTGGTGTCGCTCAGGGCGACCAGGCTGCAGGCGATGGGGTGCCCGTCGGCACGCCGGGCCACGAACAGCAGCCAATGGTCGGCCAGTGCTCCGGTCATGGCCTCGAAAAAGCCGGGTTGCAAGTAAGGCGCGTTGCCGTGTTCCCGGTACGTGCGGGCGTAGCAGCGGTAGAAGAAGTCCCAGTCTTCGGGCGTGATGGCCTGACCCCGCCGATGTTCGAAGCGCACCCCGGCGGCCTCCACCTTGCGCCGTTCCTGGCGGATTTTCTTGCGTTTGTCCTGGGTCAGTCGGCCCAGGAAGGCGTCGAAGTCCGCGTCTGGCGGATCGGCCTGGGTCCAGTGGAATTGCACGGTCTGGCGCACCATCAACCCCGCGGCGGTGCAGGCGGCCCTGTCGGCGGGGTCGGTGAACAGCAGGTGCAGGGACGACAAGCCCGTGGAGCGGCAGTGCCCGATCAGGGCCTGCACCAGTGCCGCCCGGGTCGGGGCGTCCACCGCCAGCAGCCGCGGCCCCGGCACCGGGGTGAAAGGCACGGCCACCACCGCCTTGGGGTAGTAGGCCAGGCCGTGTTCGGCGTAGGCCTGGGCCCAGGCCCAGTCGAACACGTATTCGCCGTAGGAGTGTGATTTGAGGTAGAGCGGCGCCGCGGCCTGGAGCGTTTCATCCCGCCACAGGGTGATCCACTGGGGCGTCCAGCCCGTGGCCGGGACGGCGCTGCCGCTGCGGTGCAGCGCGGCCAGGTAGGCGTGGCGCATGAAGGGGCCGCAGGCCAGACCGCCCGGCTGCTGCGCCAGCAAGGCGTCCCAGGCCTGGGCGGGCAGTTCGTCCGGGTCGGTGACGACCCGGGTGACATAATGCCCCGCACTGCAACCGTTATTCATGTTCATGACGCTCAAGCTCTGCGTTGCGCAGCTCAATTTCGTGGTGGGTGACCTGCTCGGCAACGCCCGCCAGATCGTCGACGCCGCCCACCGGGCCCATGCCGAGGGTGCCCAGGTGCTGCTCACGCCCGAGCTGGCCATCTGTGGTTACGCCGCCGAGGACCTGTTCCTGCGGCCAGCCTTCGTTGCCGCCTGCGATGATGCCGTGAAAACGGTGGCCCGCGACACCGCGGGGTTGACCGGTCTGCACATCGTCGTCGGCCACCCGGCCCGGGTGACCGAGGCGCCCGAGCGTTCCCGCAGCGTGGGCCGGGCCCCGTGCCACAACGCCGCCTCGGTCATTTGCGAGGGGGAGGTGCGCCACACCTACGCCAAACAGGAGCTGCCCAACTACCAGGTGTTCGACGAACGCCGTTATTTCGTGCCCGGCCAGGACAGCTGTGTGTTCGACGTGCCGCTGCCCCAGGGAGGGCAGGTGCGCATCGGCCTGCTGATTTGCGAGGATGCCTGGCACGCGGCCCCGGCCGAGGCCGCCCGCGACGCGGGGGCCCAACTGCTGGCCGTGATCAACGCCTCGCCTTTCCATGTGGGCAAGGGTGACGAGCGCGAGCAGGCCATGCGTGCGCGTGCGCAGGCCACCGGCCTGCCCCTGGTTTACGCCCACCTGGTGGGCGGGCAGGACGAAATCGTTTTCGAAGGCCGGAGTTTCGCCCTGAACGCCGACGGCAGCCTGGCCGCCCGCGCCCCGAGTTTCAGCCCCGACCTGTTCGCCTTGACGTGTGAACTGGGCCGGGGTGCGGCCCAGGTGGCGGGTCTGCGTGGGCCGGTGGCGCCCGAGAGCAGCCTGGAGGCGGACCTGTGGCACGCCCTGGTGCTGGGCGTGCGCGACTACATCGGGAAAAACGGTTTCCCCGGCGCGCTCCTCGGGCTGTCCGGGGGCATCGATTCGGCCTTGGTGCTGGCCATCGCGGTCGACGCGCTGGGCAAGGACCGGGTGCGTGCGGTCATGATGCCGTCGCCCTACACCGCCGACATTTCCTGGATCGACGCCCGCGACATGGCCGCGCGCCTGGGCGTGCGCTACGACGAAATCTCCATCCGCCCCGAATTCGACGCCTTCCTGGGTTCGCTCAATCCCTTGTTCGAAGGCCGGCCGATCGACACCACCGAGGAGAACATCCAGGCCCGCATCCGTGGCACCTTGCTGATGGCGCTGTCCAACAAGTTTGGCAGCATCGTGCTGACCACCGGCAACAAGAGCGAGATGGCCACCGGCTACTGCACGCTCTACGGCGACATGGCCGGGGGGTTCGCGGTCATCAAGGACGTGGCCAAGACCCTGGTGTTCCGCCTGGCCTGGTGGCGCAATGCCCACGACCCCTACGGCACCGGCGCCAACCCCATCCCCGAGCGCATCATCACCCGTCCGCCGAGCGCCGAGCTGCGCCCCGACCAGAAGGACCAAGACAGCCTGCCGCCCTACGATGTGCTGGACGCCATCGTCGAGCGCTACATGGAAAACGACCAGGACCCGGCCCAGATCGTGGCCGCGGGCTACCCCCAGGCCGCGGTGGAGCAGGTGGTGCGCTTGATCCGACTGAACGAATACAAACGCCGCCAGGCCCCGGTCGGGATTCGCGTGACCCACCGCAGTTTCGGCAAGGACTGGCGCTACCCCAACACCAACCGTTTTCGGGGTTGAGCCGCGTGGGGTGAAGGCCGGCGGGGACGGGCGCTCAGGCGTGATACAGTTTCGGCCACTGTCAACCCCTTTGCCGGAGCCCCTCGCATGAAGCAGATCACCGCCGTCATCAAACCGTTCAAGCTGGAAGAGGTGCGCGAGGCCCTCGCCGAGCAGGGCGTGACGGGGCTCACGGTGACCGAGGTCAAGGGCTTTGGCCGCCAGAAGGGCCACACCGAGCTGTACCGTGGCGCCGAGTACGTGGTCGATTTCCTGCCCAAGGTGCGCATCGAGGTGGTGGTCAAGTCCGACGACGTGGAGCGCTGTGTGGACGCCATCATCCGCGCCGCCCGCACCGGCAAGATCGGCGACGGCAAAATTTTCGTCACCCCGGTGGAGCGGGTGGTGCGCATCCGCACCGGCGAAGAGGACGACGCGGCCATCTGAGCCGCCGCCTCTCTCTCAATGGCCTCGAAGCATCGGGGCCTCGGACCGCGCGTTCACA
This sequence comes from Macromonas nakdongensis, assembly GCF_002837145.1. Lineage (GTDB taxonomy): Bacteria > Pseudomonadota > Gammaproteobacteria > Burkholderiales > Burkholderiaceae_C > Macromonas_B > Macromonas_B nakdongensis. The sequence continues at coordinate 37,836 of NZ_NWMV01000003.1, forward strand.
CGGTCTCCAGGTGCATCGGCGGTGTGAAGCCCGCCGCCTGCACCAGTGCTGGCAGCAGAGTTTCGACCTCCTCGCCCAGGCGCAGCAGGTCCATCTGCCAGGGGCCGACAAAGCCGGCACGCACCGTCTCCTCCATGAAACCGGCCAAGGCGTTGTAATAGCCCGCCACATTGAGCAGCCCGATCGGTTTGTCGTGGTAGCCCAACTGGCGCCAGGTCCAGACTTCGAACAGCTCCTCGAACGTGCCGATGCCACCGGGCAGGGCCAGAAAGGCGTCGGCCCGTTCGGCCATCATCTGTTTGCGCTCGTGCATGGTCTGCACCACGTGCAGTTCGGTGCAGTCGCGTTTGGCAAACTCCTTGATCACCAGGCTTTGCGGGATCACCCCGACCACCCGGCCACCGGCCTGCAGGGTGGCGTCGGCCACCAGCCCCATCAGGCCGTTGTTGCCACCGCCGTACACCAGTTGGCCGCCGTGTGCACCGATCCAGCGGCCCACCGCCTGCGCGGCCGCGGCAAAGCGAGGGTCCTGTCCCGGCCGGGAGCCGCAGTAGACGCAGAGGGAAAAGGCGGGGGCGGGGTGGCTCATGGCCGCATTGTGGCACGCGGCCTGCCGGGCTTCAGGCCAAGAAGCGGTGGTACAGCGCCGCCAGCCAGACGCCGATGCACAGCAGCAGGCTGAGCAGCACGGCGGCGCTGCCCATGTCTTTGGCGCGCTTGGACAACTGGTGCCACTCGGGGCCGATGCGGTCGATCGCGGTTTCGATCCCGGTGTTGAGCAGCTCCACCACCATCACCGCACACACGGTGGCGATCAGCACGGCCGACTCCAGCCAGCTTTGCCCGAGCCACAGGGCGGCGGGCAGCAGCAGCAGGGCGGCAATGGCCTCCTGGCGGAACGCCGTCTCGCCCCAGCCCGCCTGCAGGCCGGCCAGGGAATAGCGTGTGGCGTGCCACAGGCGGGCCAGGCCGTGGCGGCGCTTCTGGGCCAGGGGGTCTTCGGGTGTGGACACGTCTCAGGCCTTTCGGGCAAGGGTGTGGGTCACCAGCCGGGTGCCGGCCCAAGCGTCGTGCCAGAACTGGCGCTCGGGCTGGAAGCGCGACAGGATGGCCCAGATGGCGACCCAGCCCACGGCCAGCACGCTGACCTCGACCGCGGGCAGCTGGCCCACGAAACCGGCGGCCAGGGGGGGGATAAACCAGACCCAGCTCAGCACGTAGCGCAGCAGTGCGCGGCCTTGGGTGAGGGCGCGACCGTGGCGGTCCACCACCCGGATGTGCCAGGTTTTCATGGCCAGGGTTTGGCCCTTGGCCCAGAACCAGGTGAAGTAGATGCCGAACACCAGGAACAGAAAGGCCTGGAGTTCGTGTCGGTTGTCCAGGGCGTGGCGGGTCTGGGTCAGGGTGCTGAACAGGTAGCCGGAGATGAAGACCACCCCGAACATCAGCATGCCCTCGTACAGCCAGCAGGCCATGCGCCGGCGCAGGGGTGGGGCGGTGAATTGGGTGGGAGAGGGGGCGAGGGCCGTTGCGGTCATGGTGGGGGCGGTGAACAGCCTCCGATTGTCTCATTTTGCCCCCGGGCGGCCTGCGAACGCGACAAAAAGTGCCTGGTTGGGCGGTCTGCCTGGGCAGTGGTGCGATAATGCCGGGTTACAACACATCACCGGCAAACGGGTCAAGGTTGCGCGGACGGGTTCCGCCATGGCTTTGGCCTCAAGTCCCAAGGTGGCCTCACAAGGGCTGATCGAGGGGCACCCAAGGTTTTTCGTCAGAGAAATTCTCGAAAGGTTCATCAACATGGAAATCAACAAGGCCGAATTGGCCTCCGCAGCGGCCGCCGCCGGCCAAACTCCCGCTACCGAAGAGCTGATGGGCGCCGAAATCATGGTGCGTGCCCTGCAGGCCGAAGGTGTCAACTACATCTGGGGCTACCCCGGCGGCGCGGTCCTCTACATCTACGACGCCCTGTACAAGCAGGACACCATCCAGCACGTGCTGGTCCGCCACGAACAGGCCGCGGTGCATGCCGCCGACGGCTTTGCCCGTGCCACCGGCGAAGTGGGGGTGGCGCTCGTCACCTCCGGCCCCGGGGTGACCAATGCCATCACCGGCATTGCCACGGCCTACACCGACAGCATCCCGATGGTGATCATCGCCGGTCAGGTGCCCACGGCCGCCATCGGCTCCGACGCCTTCCAGGAATGCGACACCGTTGGCATCACCCGTCCCATCGTCAAGCACAACTTCCTGGTGAAGGACGTGCGCGACATGGCCGACATCATGAAGAAGGCGTTCCACATCGCCCGCACCGGCCGTCCCGGTCCGGTGGTGGTGGACATCCCGAAGGACGTGTCTTTCAACAAGACTGCCTACCACGGCTACCCCGAGTCGGTGACCATGCGCTCCTACAACCCGGTGCGCAAGGGCCACGGCGGCCAGATCCGCAAGGCCCTGCAGCTGCTGCTGGGCGCCAAGCGGCCGTACATCTACACCGGCGGTGGCGTGCTGCTGGGCAATGCGGTGCCCGAACTGCGAACCTTGGTGGACCTGCTGGGCTATCCGGTCACGAACACCCTGATGGGTTTGGGTGCCTACCCGGCCACCGACAAGAAGTTCCTGGGCATGCTGGGCATGCACGGCACGGTGGAAGCCAACCACGCCATGCAGCACTGTGACGTGCTGTTGGCCGTGGGCGCGCGCTTCGACGACCGCGTGATTGGCAACCCCAAGCACTTCGCGCAGAACGAGCGCAAGATCATCCACATCGACATCGACCCGTCCAGCATCGCCAAGCGGGTGAAGGTGGACGTGCCCATCGTGGGCGATGTGAAGGACGTGCTGACCGAACTGATCGCCATGATCAAGGAAAGCCAGCAGAAGCCCGACGCCCAGGCCTTGCAGGGCTGGTGGAACACGATCGAAGGCTGGCGTGCCAAAGACTGTCTGCGCTACGACCGTGGCAACACCGAGGTGATCAAGCCGCAGGCCGTGGTGGAAGCCCTGTGGAGCATGACCCAGAACGACGATTGCTACATCACGTCCGACGTGGGTCAGCACCAGATGTTCGCGGCCCAGTTCTACAAGTTCAACGAGCCGCGCCGCTGGATCAACTCCGGCGGTCTGGGCACCATGGGCGTGGGCCTGCCGTATGCCATGGGCATCAAGCTGGCCAAGCCGCAGGCGGATTGCTGGTGCATCACGGGCGAAGGCTCGATCCAGATGAACATCCAGGAGCTTTCCACCTGCCAGCAGTACGGCACGCACGTGAAGGTCATTTCCCTGAACAACCGCTACCTCGGCATGGTGCGCCAGTGGCAGGAACTGATCTACCAGGGCCGCTACAGCCACAGCTACATGGACGCGCTGCCCAACTTCGTCAAGCTGGCCGAGGCCTATGGCCACGTCGGCATGCTGATCGAACGCCCCGAGGACGTGGAGCCCGCCCTGCGCGAGGCCCGTGCCATCAAGGACCGCAGTGTGTTCCTCGACTTCCGCACCGACCCGACGGAAAACGTCTGGCCGATGGTGGAAGCCGGCAAGGGCATCACCGAAATGCTGATGGGTTCCGAGGAACTCTGACCTGTCCGGCAGGCCCGTCACCGGGTCTGCTTTCCCTCAGACGAATCTATTGCCTGCCAAGCCCGCCGCTTACCGGTGGCGGGGGAGGGCAGCAAAAAGAGGAATCGCACATGAAACACATCATCGCTGTTTTGCTGGAGAACGAGGCCGGCGCCTTGTCCCGCGTGGTGGGCCTGTTCTCGGCCCGTGGCTACAACATCGAGTCGCTGACCGTGGCGCCGACGGAAGACCCGTCGCTGTCGCGCATGACCATCCAGACCACGGGTTCGGACGACGTGATCGAGCAGATCACCAAGCACCTGAACCGCCTCATCGAGGTGGTCAAGGTGGTCGATCTGACCGAAGGCGCCTACACCGAGCGCGAGCTCATGATGGTGAAGGTGCGCGCGGTGGGCAAGGAGCGCGAGGAGATGAAGCGCATGGCCGACATCTTCCGCGGCCGCATCATCGACGTGACCGAGAAGAGCTACACCATCGAGCTCACCGGCGACCAGGGCAAGAATGACGCTTTCCTGGAGGCCATCGACCGCACCGCCATCCTGGAAACGGTGCGCACCGGGGCCAGCGGCATCGGCCGCGGCGAGCGCATCCTGCGCGTATAAAATCCGACGTTTTTCGGGCTCAGCCGAGGCGCCGCTCGGGCTGGGTCTGTCGAAGCCCTTCGACGGGCTCTTTCGCGAGCGGGCAAACCCCATTCCAACGAGGACAAGACCATGAAAGTTTTCTACGACAAAGACTGTGACCTGAGCCTGATCAAGGGCAAGACCGTGGCCATCATCGGCTACGGCAGCCAAGGCCACGCCCACGCCCAAAACCTGAACGACAGCGGCGTGAAAGTCGTGGTCGGTCTGCGCAAGGGCGGCGCCTCCTGGGACAAGGTGGCCAAGGCCGGCCTGACCGTGATGGAAGTGAACGACGCCGTCAAGGCCGCAGATCTGGTCATGATCCTGCTGCCCGACGAGAACATCCCCGAGGTGTACAACAACAACGTCGCCCCGAACATGAAGCAGGGCGCCACCCTGGCCTTCGCCCACGGCTTCAACGTGCACTACAACCAGGTGGTGCCGCGCGCCGACCTGGACGTGATCATGGTCGCACCCAAGGGCCCCGGCCACACCGTCCGTTCCGAGTACCTGAAAGGCGGCGGCGTGCCGTCCCTGATCGCCGTCTACCAGGACAAGTCGGGCAAGGCGCGTGACCTGGCCCTGTCCTACGCCATGGCCAACGGCGGCGGCAAGGGTGGCATCATCGAAACCAACTTCAAGGAAGAAACCGAGACCGACCTGTTCGGCGAACAGGCCGTGTTGTGCGGTGGCGCCGTGGAACTGGTGAAGATGGGCTTTGAAACCCTGACCGAAGCCGGCTACGCCCCCGAGATGGCTTACTTCGAGTGCCTGCACGAGTTGAAGCTGATCGTCGACCTGATGTACGAAGGCGGCATCGCCAACATGAACTACTCCATCTCCAACAACGCGGAGTATGGCGAGTACGTGACCGGCACCGAAGTCATCAACGAGAAGTCCCGCGAAGCCATGCGCAACGCCTTGAAGCGCATCCAGACCGGTGAATACGCCAAGATGTTCATCCTGGAAGGCCGCACCAACTACCCGAGCATGACCGCCCGCCGCCGCCTGAACGCCGAGCACCCGATCGAGACCGTGGGTGCCCAGCTGCGCGCCATGATGCCCTGGATCGCCAAGAACAAGCTGGTCGACCAGAGCCGCAACTGATCGCTGGCGGGCCCCCGTGGCCCGCTGCCGACGCGACAGGCCGCCGCAAGGCGGCTTTGTCGTTTCTGGCGCAGACGCGATGCCCAGGCCGACAGCTGGCTTACACTCCCACCCATGCACGACGGTACCGATCCCTTGAGCTCCCACGACACGGCCCACAAAAACCCCCACAAGGGCATCTACATGTTGCCCAATATGATCACCCTGGCAGCGCTGTTTGGCGGCTTTTACGCGGTGGTCATGGCCATGAACGGCCGTTTCGACCTGGCCACCGTGGGCATTTTCGTGGCCATGGTGCTCGACAGCCTGGACGGCCGCGTCGCCCGCCTGACCAACACCCAGAGTGCCTTTGGCGAGCAGATGGACTCCCTGTCCGACATGGTGTCCTTCGGCGCTGCGCCGGCCCTGATCGCCTACGAATGGGCACTGCGCGACCTGGGGCGCTGGGGCTGGATCGCGGCCTTTGTGTACTGCGCCTGTGCGGCCCTGCGGTTGGCGCGTTTCAACGTGAACACCGGTGTGGTGGACAAGCGTTACTTCCAGGGCTTGCCTTCGCCCGCGGCGGCGGCACTGGTGGCCGGTTTCATTTGGCTGGCGACCGAGGCCGGCTACGACGGCCTGAGCCTGGAATGGCCGATGTTCGCCCTCACCCTCTACGCGGGTTTGACGATGGTGACCAACGTGCCCTTCTACAGCTTCAAGGACCTGAGCCTGAAGAAGAGCGTGCCGTTCGCGGCCATCGTGCTGGTCGCGCTGGGCATCGCCATCATCAACATCCACCCGCCGACCGTGCTGTTCGGGCTGTTTGTGGGCTACGGTCTGTCGGGCTATGCCGTCTATGGCTGGCGCAAGGCCAAGGGGCGTCCGGCCAGTGTGGTCAGCACCTCGACCGACGAACCCGACGAGCGCGGCCTGCACGACTGAGGCCGCGCCATCGCCTGTGCCCAAGCCGCTCATGGTTTTTCTCGATCGGGCGGCGCACGGCTTTGTGATACATTGACAGCCATGAACTTCGCACGCGCTTTCCTGCTACTGGCCCTATGCCGACACGGGCAGGTGGACTAGCGCGCGCTTCTTCAAACCAACGGCCCGTATGCACCCGCAGCGGGCCGTTTGTTTTGGACACTGCGGGGGACTTGTCAGTGCCGCCCACGAGGCGGACCACCGGAGAACTGGAATGACCGACAAACTCATCATTTTTGACACCACCTTGCGCGATGGCGAGCAATCGCCCGGCGCTTCCATGACCAAGGACGAGAAGCTGCGCATCGCGCGCCAGCTGGAGCGCCTGAAGGTGGACGTGATCGAGGCCGGTTTTGCCGCCAGTTCCAACGGCGATTTCGAGTCGGTCAAGGCCATTGCCGATGCGATCAAGGACTCGACCATCTGCTCGCTCTCGCGCGCCAACGACCGCGACATCGCCCGTTCGGCCGAGGCGCTCAAGGGCGCGAACCGGGCCCGCATCCACACCTTCATCGCCACCAGCCCGCTCCACATGGAGAAGAAGCTGCGCATGAGCCCGGAGCAGGTGCTGGAGCAGGCCCGGCAGTCGGTGCGTTTTGCCCGCAACCTGGTGGCCGACATCGAATTCAGCGCCGAAGACGGTTACCGTTCGGAGTTGCCCTTCCTGGCCCGGGTGGTTGAAGCGGTGATCGACGAGGGTGCGACCACCATCAACATCCCCGACACGGTGGGTTACGCCATCCCCGAGTTGTACGGCAACTTCATCAAGACCCTGCGCGAGATGGTGCCCAATTCGGACAAGGCGATCTGGTCGGTGCACTGCCACAACGACCTGGGTATGGCCGTGGCCAACTCGCTGGCCGGCGTGAAGGTGGGCGGTGCGCGCCAGGTGGAGTGCACCATCAATGGCCTGGGCGAGCGCGCTGGCAACTGCTCGCTGGAAGAAATCGTCATGGCGGTGAAAACGCGCCGCGACTATTTCGGCCTCGACGTGGGCATCGACACCAGCCAGATCGTGCCGGCCAGCCGCATGGTCAGCCAGACCACCGGTTTCGTGGTGCAGCCGAACAAGGCGGTGGTCGGCGCCAACGCCTTCGCGCACGCTTCCGGCATCCACCAGGATGGCGTGCTCAAGGCGCGCGACACCTACGAAATCATGCGTGCCGAAGACGTGGGCTGGAGCGCCAACAAGATCGTGCTGGGCAAGCTCAGCGGCCGCAACGCTTTCAAACAGCGGTTGGAAGAGTTGGGCATCGAGATGGAGTCCGAAGGCGAAATCAACGTGGCCTTTGCCAAGTTCAAGGAACTGGCCGACCGCAAGGCCGAGATCTTCGACGAGGACATTCTGGCCCTGGTCAGCGACGAGAGCGTGACGCCCGAGAAGGAGCAGTACGGCCTGGTGTCGCTGTCGCAGCACAGCGAGACCGGCGAGCGCCCGCAGGCCAAGGTGGTGTTCACCATCGATGGCAAGGAATTCGTTGGTCAATCCGATGGCAATGGGCCGGTGGATGCATCGCTCAAGGCGATCGAAGCCCACGTGAAAAGCGGGGCCGAACTGCAGCTGTACTCGGTCAACGCCATCACCAGCGGGTCCACCGAGAGCCAGGGCGAGGTCACGGTGCGCCTGCAGCACAGCGGCCGCATCGTCAACGGCGTGGGGGCGGACCCGGACATCGTGGTGGCTTCGGCCAAGGCCTACCTGAGCGCCCTGAACAAGCTGCAAAGCAAGGCCGACCGGGTCGCGGCCCAGGGTTGACGGGGCGGTCGGCCTCGCGGAAGGCATGGGTGTTGCTGCAAAAGCTTAAAAAATGGCTGCAACCCCATGTTTTTCTTGTGATTCCTGGTTTTCCCTCTATACTTTGCGCACACAGCACTGGATTCTGAGGGCCACACCATGAACCGCACCCGTTTTGCCTGTTTGAGCCGCAGTTGGTTGGTGGCCTTGCTGTTGTCCGTCGGGCTGGCTGCGCCGGTGGTCGGCAGTGCCGCCACGGCCAAGACCAAGGTGGTCCAGCAGAAGAAAGCGGTCGCCAAGAAGGGCAAGAGCGTCAAGGTGGTCAAGCAGCGGACCGAGCGCGACGGCAAGAAGCGCCTGGCCGCGAAGAAGACCCGTTCTGCCGCCAAACTGGCCCAGGTGCGTCCGGTGGAGCGGGTGGCCAAGGCGCTGCCGACCGTGGCGGCCATGGCCCCGGCCGAATCCGTGGGGGAGCAGCTCGGCTTGCGCAAGGTCGAAGACCCGCTCAACCTGAATTCCAGCGTGGCCCTGGTGGTGGACCAGACCACCAACGAAATCCTGCTCGGCAAGAACGACACGGCGGTGTTGCCGATCGCTTCGCTCACCAAACTCATGACCGGTCTGCTGGTGGCCGAGGCCAACCTGCCCATGGACGAGGTCATCACGATCGACAGCGACGACGTCGACCGCCTGAAGAACAGCGGTTCGCGCATGACCGTGGGCTCCCGCCTGACCCGCGCCGAAGCCCTGCACCTGGCCTTGATGTCCAGCGAAAACCGGGCCGCACACGCCCTGGCCCGCACCTACCCGGGTGGCATCCAGGCGTTTGTGCGGCGCATGAACAGTCGGGCGGCCGAATTGGGCATGAGCGACACCCGCTACGTCGATCCGACCGGGCTGTCCAGCGACAACCGTTCGAGTGCGCGCGATCTGGCCTTGCTGGTGTCGGCCGCCTACCAGCTCCCGATGTTGCGCGACCTGTCCACTTCGCCCGCTTACGAGGTGGCGCGCGGCAGCCGCGTGCTGCAGTACCGCAACAGCAACCGCCTGATCAACAACGCCAATTGGGACATCGGTCTGCAAAAGACGGGCTACATCCGCGAAGCCGGGCGTTGTCTGGTGATGCAGGTCAGCGTGGCCGGTCGCCAACTCATCATGGTGCTGTTGGATGCGGCCGGTCCGGCGGCCCGCACCGGCGATGCCGAGCGCCTGCGCCGTTGGGCCGAATCGGCGCTGTTCTCGGGGCCGAGCGCGCACGGCAGCGGACGCAGCTGAGTCTCTCTATCCAACGTCCGCCTGCATGTGTTCGCGTTCAGGCGAATCCGATGTGGCGGTGGTGGTGGTTCAGTTGCCGCTGGGTTTGCGGTGGCCCAGGGCTGCGCTGATCTGGTCGGCGGTGGCCTGCAATTTTGGGGCCCAGCTTTCGTCCAGGCGGTCGGACGGGGCCGATATGGACAGTCCCGCCACCAGTTTGCCCTGGTCGTCGTAAATGCCGGCGGCCATGCAGCGCACGCCCAGTTCCAGTTCTTCGTTGTCGCGGGCCATGCCCAGGCGCCGGCACTGGTTGAGTTCGCGCTCCAGCGTCGGCAGCTGGGTGAGGCTGTTGCGGGTGTTGCCCATCAGCCCTGTGCGGGTGGCGTAGGCGCGGACGCGCTGAGGCTCGTCGTCGGCCAGGAACAGCTTGCCGACCGAGGTCAGGTGCAGGGGCGCGCGTCCACCGATGGCGCGCACCACCTGCATGCCCGAGCGTTCGCTGTAAGCCCGTTCGACGTAGACGATTTCATCGCCCTGGCGCACGCTGAGGTTCACCGGCTGCTGGATCTGCTTGTGCAGTTCGCGCATCGGGCCCAAGGCGGTGTCGCGCACGCTCAGGCGGGCCTTCACAAGGTTGCCCAGTTCCAGCAGGCGCATGCCCAGGCGGTAGGCCCCGGGTTCGGGGCGGTCCACGAAGCGGCCGATGGTCAGGTCGTTGAGGATGCGGTGTGCGGTGGAGGGGTGCAGCCCGGTTTTTTCGCTGATTTCCTTGAGCGACACCGGATCCTCGCGCGAAGCCAGCACCTCCAGCAGGGTGAAGGTGCGCTCCAGCACTTGGACGCTGGGGTGGCTGGGGAGGGTGTCTGGGCGTCGTGTCATGGGCAATCCGGTTGGCGCTCGATTTTATAGGATGAAATCCAGGCCGGGCGCCTGTGGCGGGACTCAATGGCCGTGCCCGGTCACCCAATGGCCGTCCAGCCACAATTCGTGGGGCTGGAAGCGGCTTTTGTAGCGCATCTTGGGGCTTTCTTCGATCCAGTAGCCGAGGTACACGTGGGGCAGGTGCAAGGCCCGTGCCTGTTCGATCTGCCACAGGACGTTGTAGGTGCCGTAGGCGGCGGCGTCGTCCGGCTCGTAGAAGGTGTAGACGGCCGAGAGCCCGTCGTTGAGCACGTCGACGATGGAGACCATCTTGAGCTGGTCGGACGGGTTTGCAACCCCGGGATCGATGAATTCGACCAGTCGCGAATTCACCCGGCTTTGCAGCAGGAACTGGCTGTATTGGTCGATGTTGTCGTGGTCCATGCCACCACCGGGATGGCGTTGCCGTTGGTAGCGCAGGTACAGCTCGTAGTGGGCGGGCGAAAAGCCCAGTGTCAGCACCCGCGCCTGCAGGTGGGCGTGGCGCTGCCAGGCGCGGCGCTGGCTGCGGTTGGGGGCAAAGCCGTCCACCTTGACCCGCAAAGGGGTGCAGGCTTGGCAGCCGTCACAGTGCGGGCGGTAGGTGAACATGCCGCTGCGGCGAAAGCCCAGGGCCACCAGCTCGGAGTAGGTGCCGTTGTGGATCAGGTGGCTGGGGGTGGCGACTTGGGAGCGCGCCTGGCGCCCTTCCAGGTAGCTGCAGGGGTAGGGGGCCGTGGCGTAGAACTGGACGGCTTCGAGCGGGAGTTCTTTGGGGTGGGTCACGCGTGGGGCAATGGAGAACGGTCCAGGCAGCCGTTCCAGTATAGGGGGTCCCAGCGCCAATCGGGGGCGGCGTGTGCCACGGCCTGTTGCACGGTGTGCACAAAGTCGGCGCGGGCTTCCTCCCGGGCGCCCAGGGAGGCGAGGTGGCGGGTATTCTGCTGGCAGTCGATGGCGGGCACCTGCCAGGCCCGGCAGCACGCCACCAGCGCGGCCAGAGCGATTTTGGAGGCGTCGCTGCGGTGGCTGAACATGGATTCGCCGAACACCATGCGCCCCAGGTTGACGCAATACAGGCCGCCGACCAGTTCGCCGTCCCACCAGGCTTCGACGCTGTGGGCGTGGCCGGCACGGTGCAGGGCGGTGTAGGCGGCCACCATGTCGGGGACGATCCAGGTGCCGTGTTGCCCGGGGCGTGGCGTCTGGGCGCAGGCCTGGATGACGTGCTCGAAGGTGCTGTCGATGCGGATGGCCAGCCGCCCCTGGCGCAGCGCAGCGCGGACGGTTTTTCGCAAGGACGGGTGCAGGCGGAAGTGCTCAGGCCGCAGCACCATGCGCGGGTCGGGGCTCCACCAGAGGATGGGCTGGTCGTCGCTGAACCAGGGAAAGACGCCGTGGCGGTAGGCCGCGACAAGGGTGGGCACGTCGAGGGCGCCGCCGGCCGCCAGCAGGCCAGGGACCGGGTCGCTGGGGCCCCAGGCCGACGACACCGGGGGGAAGGCTTGGCCGGGTTCCAGCCAGGGAAGGTGGCGCGTCGGTGGCATGCGCTCTCGGGCCCCGGCTCAGGCGGTTTTGGCCTTGTAGTCGCAATACGAGGCCACGGCGCAACGCCCGCACTGGGGTTTGCGCGCCTGGCAGACGTAGCGACCGTGCAGGATCAGCCAGTGGTGGGCGTCTTCCAGGAAACGCGCGGGAATGCGCTTTAGCAGTTGGCGCTCCACCTCCAGCGGGGTTTTGCCCGGGGCCAGGCCGGTGCGGTTGCCCAGGCGGAAGATGTGGGTGTCCACCGCCATCGTGGGCTCACCAAAGGCCACGTTGAGCACCACGTTGGCGGTTTTGCGGCCCACGCCGGGCAGGGCTTCCAGCGCCTCGCGGGTGCGGGGCACCTGACCGCCGTGCTGGTCCACCAGGATGCGGCAGGTCTGCATCAGGTGCTTGGCCTTGCTGCGGTACAGGCCGATGGTCTTGATGTGGTTTTCCAGCCCTTCCAGCCCCAGGTCCAGGATCTTCTGGGGCGTGTTGGCCACCGGGAACAGGCGGCGGGTGGCCTTGTTGACCCCCACGTCGGTGGCTTGGGCGCTGAGCAGCACGGCCGTGAGCAGTTCGAACACGCTCGTATACTCCAACTCTGTGTTGGGCTGTGGGTTGGCCGCCTGCAAGGTGGCGAAGAACCGCTCAATCTGTTCCTTCTTCATGCCCGAATTGTGACCCATGAGCGACTCCACCGCCGTGCGCTTGGCCGAGCGCCTGAACAACGTTGAAACCTCCGCCATCCGCGAGCTGTTCAAGCTGCTGGGCAAGCCGGGCATCATCAGTTTCGCCGGGGGCTTTCCCGATGTGGCCCTGGTGGACGTGGACGGCATCCGCCAGGCCACCCTGGCGGCGCTGGAGCAAGAGCCGGCGGGCGCGATGCAGTACGGCGCCACCGAGGGCTACCTGCCGCTGCGCCAGCAACTGGCCACCTTCATGGCCGGCAAGGGCGTGCAGGCCTTGACGCCTGAGCAGCTGGTGGTGACCACCGGTAGCCAGCAGGCGCTGGACCTGCTGGGCAAGACCCTGGTGTCGCCGGGCGACAAGGTGATCGTGGAGGGACCGACCTTCCTGGCCACCATCCAGTGCTTCCGACTGTACGGCGCTCAGTTGGTGAGCGCACCGATCGACGGCGACGGGGTGCAGGTGGACCGGTTGGAGCAGTTGATCGTCGAACACAAGCCCAAGTTTGTGTACCTGATCCCCACCTTTGGCAACCCCAGCGGCGCCACGCTGAGTCTGGAGCGGCGCCGGCGCGTGCTGGAGCTGGCGGTCCAGCACCAGACCCTGATCGTGGAAGACGACCCCTACGGCGACCTGTACTTTGACGCAGCGCCGCCGCCCAGCCTGCTGGCCCTGAGCGAGCAGGTGCCGGGCAGCCGCGACTGCCTGGTGTACTGCGGCTCGTTGAGCAAAACCCTGTCGGCCGGTTTGCGCCTGGGCTGGATGATCGCGCCCGATCCCTTGATGTCCAAGGCGGTGATGTGCAAACAGTTCAGCGACGCCAATTCGAGCACCTTTGCCCAGGCCACCGCCGCGCAATACCTGAAGGCGGGCCGCATGGACGCCAACCTGGCGCGCGCCCGGGCGGTGTATGCCGAGCGCGCGCGCACTATGTGCGATGCGCTGCGCCAGGAGCTGGGCGACGCGGTGGAGTTTGTGGCCCCCCAGGGCGGACTGTTCGTGTGGGCGCGGCTGACCGGCGCGCGTGGCCAGGTCCAGGACAGCCAGCTGTTCGCGCAGCGCGCCATCGAGCAGGGTGTGGCTTTTGTTCCGGGCGCGCCGTTCTACTGCGAGCAAGCCGACCGCGCCAGCTTCCGCCTGAGCTTTGCCACTTCCGACGTGGACAAGATCCGCGAGGGGGTGCAGCGCCTGGCGCGGGCGCTGTGAACACCGTCAGGACCTGACATGAAAAACCCCACCGTGGCGGTGCTGCTGATCCTGCTGGGGGTCTATTTCCTGCTGTCCAACCTGGGGCTGATCACGGTCAGCATTCGCCAGATCATCGGGGTCTGGTGGCCGTTGATTCCGATCGCGGTGGGGGTGAGTTGGCTGCTCTCGTCGCGCAAGCGCTGAAGGTGCTGCTCAGGGCGCCAGCTTGAGCGCGTGGTAGACGCGGATGGCGCCGTAGGCGTCGTTGGCCGCGTACAGCAGCTGCGCCTCGCTCAGTTGGGGCGCGGCCCAGTTGGTGGTGGCGGTTTTCTTCGATTTGAGGAAGCGCCGCTGGAACAGCAGGGCCACCGCGGTTTTCAGGCCGACTTCGCGCCGGTGCCCACGCTGGCGGAACACGGTGTTGAGTTCCAGTACCTGATTGGGCGTGACGCCCAGCTTGCGCTCGATGCGGGCGCGGTCGTCGCGCAGGCCAAAGCCGGCTTTCACCGCGTGCGGCCAGGCCAGCAGGTCGGCCACCACGGCGCGGCAATCGGGGTCGTGCAGCTGGAACACCCAGGCGCGCTCGGGTGTGGCCAGCTGCACGGTGTGGGGGCCGTCGGACACCTGGTCTTTGTGGAAGGTGGGTTTGGATTCGGTGTCGAAGCCCCAGGCCTGGGCCTGTTGCAGGGCCTGGGCGGCGTGCCGGGCCTGCTCGGCGCTGTGCACCAGTTGCACCTGCGACAGGGGCAGGCGCTCGAACGGGTCGAGCAGGGCGATGGCTTCGGCGCTGGGGCAGTGGGGAACGGAACGCATGGTGTGCAGGCAAGCATAACCCAAGGCCGGCATCTGGCCGCATAATCGCGCTCCCGCCACGGCGCCATGTCGGCGCCGACCGCCGCGGGCAGGACAGACATGAAAAAAACCTTCTCCCTCCAGATCGAGGGCAAACACCCGGACCGCGTGCTGGACGCGGTCAAGCACGAACTCCACAAATACGTGAAGCGCGAACGCCGCAAGGCCTTGCCCGCGGGCGTGGACTATTGGGACTTCGATTGCACCTTGGGCGCGGACGCCGACAGCGCCGAAGCGGTGCACGTCAAGGCCCTGAGCGCGCGCCTGGACGAACTGGCGCAGGGCGGTGCCCAGCAGGTGTATGTGGCCATTGCAGCCCGGGCCGGGGTGCGCCAGTTCCAGGCGCGGCCGGACGCGGGCGACGCCCCTGCCGACGCCGAAGACGACTGACGCGGCCGTCCAGGGGCGGCCTGGGGCGCCTGGCTTGGGTGGGCGTGAGGCCGGCGCTGGGTCGGTTCAGCGCGGGCCGTTTGAGTGGGCCGCCAGCGCGGCCGCTGCGCGCAATTTGTCTTTCTTGCTGGGCCGCTTGCCTTTGACGCCACCGTTGCCGTCGCCGTCCTGGGCCGCGGGCACATCGGCCTCGGTGGGTTCAAAGCCCGGCACCACCTCCAGCGGCAGCGCCAGTTGCTGGCGCTTCTGGATCAGCTGCCAGTGCGCCAGCCTGGCCGCGGTCACCAGGCTGACGGCCAGGCCCGAGGCGCCCGCGCGCCCGGTGCGGCCGATGCGGTGCACGTAATCCACCGCCGAGCGCGGCAGGTCGAAGTTGACCACCACCGGCAACTGGGCGATGTCGATGCCGCGGGCGGCCAAGTCGGTGGTGACCAGCACGTCCGCCTCGCCGTGTTTGAAGCCGGCCAACACCTCGCGCCGGGCGCCCTGGGTCAGGCCGCCGTGGAAGGCGGTGGCGCTCAAGCCACCTCGGTTGAGTTTGAAGGCCAGGTGTTCGGCGGCGTACTGGCTGGCCACGAACACCAGGGTTTGCCTCCAGCCGCGGGCGTCGATCAGGTGGCGCAGCAGGGTGGCGCGGCGCGCGGTGTCGACCCGGTAGGCGTGCTGCTCGATGCGGCTGAGGTCGGCGGCGGTTTCGGGCACCTGGATGCGTTGGGGTGCGCGCAGCAAGGCATCGGCCAGGCCTTGCACCTCGGCCGGGAAGGTGGCCGAGAGCAGCAGGTTCTGGCGCCGCGCGGGCAGCAGGGCCAGCACGGCGCGCAGTTCGTCGGCAAAGCCCAGGTCGAGCAGGCGGTCGGCTTCGTCCAGCACCAGATGCTGGACTTTGTTCAGCCACAGGGCGCCGCTGTCCACCAGGTCCAGCAGGCGCCCGGGGGTGGCCACCACCAGGTCGGCGCCGCCGCGCAGGCCCATCATCTGGGGGTTGATGGACACGCCGCCGAACACCACCGCCACTTTCAGCGGGGGCGGGCCGTCGGTGGTGCTGCGTGGCAGGTGCCGCAGCACCTCGCGCAGCAGGTCGCCCACCTGCTGGGCCAGTTCGCGCGTGGGCACCAGCACCAGGGTGCGCACCGGGTGCGGGCCGCGGGCCATGGGGTGTTCCCACAGGCGCTGCAGCAGCGGCAGGGCGTAGGCGGCGGTTTTGCCGGAGCCGGTTTGCGCCTGGGCCAGCACGTCGGTGCCGCGCAGCACGGCGGGGATGGCCTCGGTCTGGACCGGGGTGGGCGCGGCGTAGCCGAGGGCTTGGATGGCTTCAAAGAAGGCCGGGTGCAGGCCGAGGGTGGCAAAGGGCATGGCGGTCCGGGCGCTTCAGCGCAGCACTTCGAGCAGGCGGTCCAGGCCACCGTCGTTGATGGCGACCATGGCCTGCTCGCGCACCTTGGGCTTGGCGTGGTAGGCCACGGACAGGCCGGCCGCGGCCATCATGGGCAGGTCGTTGGCGCCGTCGCCCATGGCAATGCATTGCTGGGGCTCGATGCCCAGCAGCGAGGCCACTTCCAGCAGCGTGCGGCGTTTTTCGGTGCCGTCGCAAATGTCGCCCCAGCACTGGTCCACCAGGCGACCGGTGAGCGCGCCGCAATGCGGGCCACTCTCGATTTCTAAAATGTTGGAGCGGGCGAAGTCGATGCCCAGCCGCGCCTTGACCCGGTCGGCGAAGTAGGTGAAGCCGCCGGACACCAGCAGCACCTTCATGCCCGCGGCTTGGCAGGCGGCGATGAGTTCGGCGGCGCCGGGGTTGACCTTCAGGCGCTCGGTGTAGACGCGCTCCATGTCGGCCACGGTCACGCCTTTGAGCAGCGCCACGCGGCGGCGCAGGCTGTCTTTGAAATCGGTGATTTCGCCGCGCATGGCGGCTTCGGTGATGGCGGCCACCTCGGCCTTGCGGCCCACCGCGTCGGCGATCTCGTCCACGCACTCGATGCTGATGAGGGTGGAGTCCATGTCAAAGGCGATGAGCTTGAAGTTGCTCAGTTGCAGCGGGGCGGTGAAGCCTTGGACGACGAGGCCGGGGGCGAATTCGAAAGCGGAAGTCATGGTGGGGATTATCGGGGGCGTTCGGGTGGGGTGCCGGGCTGCAGGTAGAGCCGGTCCGACCAGGTGGCCAGCCACTGGGGCCGGAAGGCGACGAAGATGGCACACAACATGCCCGTGATGAAGGCGTCGCCCCAGGCCATGAGCCAGTGGGCGACGGAGGACAGGCCGGCGGGCACGTGGGGCAGCCCGTGCCCCAGCCATTGCCCCAGCAGGCTGCCCGCGAACACGCAGACCACCGAGCCCAGAAAGCCGCGGCCCAGCACGTAGACAAAGGGGTGCTGGGGCAACCAGCGGCGCAGCGCGGCCCCCAGCAGCAGGGTGAAGGTGGCGGGGGCCAACCCTTTCCACACCACCAGGCCGAGCGCCTGGGCGAAATCGGCCGGGGACAGGCCCCAGACCACCAGCCCGACGGCCACCAGGGCGGGCACGGCCAGGGGCCAGCCCAGCATCAGGGTCAGCAATGGGGCGCCCGACCAATGCACCTGCAAGGGCATGTGGTGCCAGAACGGCAGGCTCCACAAGACGGACAGCAGGGACAGCTGGGCCAGCAGTGGGGACAGCAGCACGCCATCGCCCAGCAGACGCCAGGGGCGCAGCCACAGCGCGACCAGCAGGCCCAGCAGGACAATGGCGGATTCGAGTGCCATGCGACGCGGTGCTCAGTGCACGGCCTCGGGGTTCGTCAGTGGGGTGCCCAGCGAACGCAGCACGTCGCGCACCAGTTGGGCCCGGTCTTTCGGCTCGGGCAGCGCGCGCTCGATGCGCAGCTTGTCGTTGCCGGCCAGTTTGATCTGCTTGTTCTTCTGCACCAGTTCGATGATGCGCATCGGATCGACCGGCGGGTTGGGCCGGAAGGTGATGAGGATGACGCCGGGCGTGGCGTCCACCTTCTGCACGCCGTAGGGGCTGGAGAGCACGCGCAGGCGGTGCACGTCGATCAGCGTCTGTGCCTGGGTGGGCAGCTTGCCGAAGCGGTCCACGATTTCTTCCAGCAGGCGGTCGATCTGGTCGCTGGTCTTGGCGGTGGCCAGCTTTTTGTAGAACGACAGGCGCAGGTGCACGTCGCCACAGTAGTCGTCGGGCAGCAGGGCGGGCGCGTGCAGGTTGATGTCGGTGGTGACGTTGAGCGGGTTGAGCAAGTCGGGTTCCTTGCCCGCCTTGAGCGATTTGACCGCCTCGGCCAGCATCTCGTTGTAGAGCTGGAAGCCCACCTCCAGCATGTTGCCGCTCTGGTTTTCGCCCAACACCTCGCCGGCGCCACGGATTTCCAGGTCGTGCATGGCCAGGTAGAAGCCGCTGCCCAGTTCTTCCATCTGCTGGATGGCGTCCAGGCGCTGCTGGGCCTGTTTGGTCAGGCCTTGCAGGTCGGGCACCAGCAGGTAGGCGTAGGCCTGGTGGTGGCTGCGCCCCACGCGCCCGCGCAACTGGTGCAGTTGGGCCAGGCCGAACTTGTCGGCCCGCGCCATGATGATGGTGTTGGCCGTGGGCACGTCGATGCCGGTTTCGATGATGGTGGAGCACAGCAGCAGGTTGAAGCGCTGGGCCACGAAGTCGCGCATCACGCGCTCCAGCTCGCGCTCGGGCATTTGGCCGTGGGCGATGGCGATGCGCGCCTCGGGCAGGATCTCTTCCAGCTTCTGCTTGCGGTTTTCGATCGTCTCGACCTCGTTGTGCAGGAAATACACCTGACCGCCGCGTTTCAGCTCGCGCAGCACCGCTTCGCGGATCACGCCGTTGCCCTCGTCGCGCACGAAGGTTTTGATGGCCAGGCGGCGTTGCGGCGCGGTGGCGATCACGCTCAGGTCGCGCAGGCCTTCCAACGCCATGCCCAGGGTGCGCGGGATGGGGGTGGCGGTCAGTGTCAGCACGTCCACCTCGGCGCGCAGTTGCTTCATCGCCTCTTTGTGGCGCACACCGAAGCGGTGCTCCTCGTCGATGATGAGCAGGCCCAGGTTCTTGAACTGGGTTTTTTCGCTCAGCAGTTTGTGGGTGCCGACCACGATGTCCACCGTGCCGTCGGCAATGCCCTTCATGGCCGCGGTGATTTCCTTGGCGGTGCGGAAGCGGCTCATCTCGGCGATTTTCACCGGCCACTTGGCGAAGCGGTCCACCAGGGTTTGGTAGTGCTGTTCGGCCAGCAGCGTGGTGGGGGCCAAAAAGGCCACCTGCTTGCCCCCGGTCACGGCCACAAAGGCGGCGCGCAGGGCGACTTCGGTTTTGCCGAAGCCCACGTCGCCGCAGACCAGCCGGTCCATGGGCTGCGGGCTGATCATGTCCTGCACCACGGCGTGGATGGCGGCTTTCTGGTCGGCGGTTTCCTCGAAACCGAAGTCGTTGGCGAATTGTTCGTAGTCGTTGGGGCTGTAACGGAAGGCGTGGCCTTCGCGCGCGGCGCGGCGGGCGTAGATGTTGAGCAGTTCGGCGGCGGCGTCGCGCACCTGTTCGGCGGCCTTGCGCTTGGCTTTTTCCCACTGGCCGCTGCCCAGGCGATGCAGCGGGGCTTCGTCGGCGCTGACGCCGGTGTAGCGGCCAATCAGTTGCAGCTGGCTCACCGGCACGTACAGCACCGCGTCATTGGCGTATTCCAGGTGCAAAAATTCCTGCAGCGCCGGGCTGCCGTCGGGCTGTTTGTCACCCATGTCCATGTGGACCAGGCCGCGGTAGCGGCCAATGCCGTGCGCGCTGTGCACCACCGGGTCGCCCAGGTTGAGTTCGCTCAGGTCCTTGATCAGGGCATCGACGTCGCTGACCTGCTCCTGCTTTTTGCGTCGGCGCGTGGTGGGGCCGGCGGCGAAGAGTTCGGTCTCGGTGACGAAATGCAGGCCGCCTTCGACCCAGGCGAAGCCGCTGGACAAGGCCGCGGTGGCGATACCGATTTTTTCGTCGCTGGCCTGGAATTCGGCCAGGGAATCGAAGGCCGGGGGATGGACGCCGCTGGCGCGCAAAAAGTCCAGCAGGCTTTCGCGCCGGCCGTCGCTTTCGGCCAGCAGCAGCACGCGGTCGGTCGTGCGGGCCAGATGGGCGTGCAGTTGGGCCAGCGGGTCGTCGGCGCCGCGGTGGGCGGCCAGGTCGGGCAGGGGCTGGACCCAGGCGCTGTGTTCCACGTCCTGTTTTTCCGGGCGCAAGGCCAGTTGCATGTGCGGCTTGGCGGCGGCGTAGAAGGCTTCGGCTTCCAGGAACAGGGTGTCGGGCGGCAGGGCGGGGCGGTCCGGGTCGCCTTGAATCAAGCGGTAGCGCTCGCGCGTGTCTTGCCAGAAGCGCTGGAACGCGGGCTCCAGGTCGCCGTGCAGCACCAGGGTCGCGTCGTCACCCAGGTAGTCGAACACCGTGGCCGTTTGTTCGAAGAACAGCGGCAGGTAGTACTCGATGCCGGCGGTGGCCACGCCGTTGCCCATGTCTTTGTAGATGCGGCTTTTGGTCGGGTCACCGTCCAGCAGCTCGCGCCAGCGCGCGCGGAACTGGGCGCGCGCGGCCTCGTCCATGGGGAATTCGCGGCCCGGCAGCAGCCGCACCTCGGGCACGGGGTAGAGGCTGCGCTGGCTGTCAGGGTCGAAGGTGCGGATGCTGTCGATTTCGTCGTCGAACAGGTCCACCCGGTAGGGCATGGGCGCGCCCATGGGGAACAGGTCGATCAGGCCGCCGCGCACCGCGTACTCACCGGGGCTGACCACTTGCGTCACGTGCTGGTAGCCAGCGAGGGTGAGTTGGGCTTTGAGCCTGGCCTCGTCCAGCTTTTGCTTGACCTGGAACTCGAAGGTGTAGCCGGCGAGGAAGGACGGCGGCGCCAGCCGGTACAGCGCGGTGGTGGCCGGCACCAGCACCACGTCGGCGCCGTCGTCGGCCTTGCGCTGCTGGATGCGCCACAGCGTGGCCAGGCGTTCCGAGATCAAATCCTGGTGCGGCGAGAAGCTGTCGTAGGGCAGCGTTTCCCAGTCGGGGAACAGGGCGCAGCGCAGTTCGGGCGCGAAGAAGGGGATTTCCTCCAGCAGGCGCTGGGCGTCGTTGGCGTCGGCGGTGACGATGGCCACCGGCCGGCCCGCGGTTTTTTCGCGCTGGCCCAGTTGTGCCAGCAGCAGCGCGTCGGCGGCGCCGGTGGGGCGGGGCAACTGAAAGCGTTTGCCGGGGGTGAGTTTGGGCAGGTCCATGCGATCGGGGCGGGCGTGAAAGGCCAAAAGCAACACCCCGCAGCCGGTGGGCAGCGGGGTCACGTGGGTGGAGATTTTAGAATCGGGGCGCACCATGCCACCGACGCCTGCCCCATTTCCCGACGATCCGGCCGCCCCGCCGCGCTGCTACGCCCTGATTCCCGCGGCCGGCAGTGGCAGCCGGGCCGGCTCGCCCCAGCCCAAACAGTACCAGTGCGTGGCCGGCGCGCGCGTCATCGACCACACCGTGCGTGCGCTGCTGGCGGTGGACAGCTTGGTGGGCGTGGGCGTGGTGGTGGCCCCGCACGACCGCGACTACACCGCGCCCGAGCCGCGGGTGCGCGTCTGGCACGTGGGCGGCGCGAGCCGGGCGCACAGCGTTTACGCCGGCCTGCAGGCCCTGGCCGGTGCCGGTGCCCGTCCGCAGGACTGGGTGCTGGTGCACGACGCCGCGCGCTGTCTGCTGGCCCCGGCCGATGTGCGGACCCTGATCGCCGCCTGCCGTGCCGACCCGGTGGGCGGCCTGCTGGGGGTGCCGCTGCCCGACACGCTCAAGGCCGCCGACCCGGCGCAGCGCGTCTGCGCCACCGTGGACCGTGCCGACAAATGGCTGGCGCAAACGCCGCAGATGTTCCGCTGGGGCGACCTGTGGCAGGCCATGACGCCACACGCCACCACCGATTTTGCGGGCATCACCGACGAGGCCAGTGCCATCGAGTCCGCCGGTGGCCGGCCCCTGCTGGTGCGTGGCAGTGTGCAGAACCTCAAGCTCACCTACCCCGAAGACTTCGCACTGGCCGACGCGGTGCTGAGCCACCGCCAAGCTGCTGCTACCACACCACTTCCACCAAAATGACCGCCGCTTCCTTCCTTGCCAGTGCATGCCCCTTCCGCGTGGGCGAAGGCTGGGACGTTCACGCCCTGGTGCCCGGCCGCGCGCTGGTGCTGGGGGGCGTGACCGTGCCCCACCACAGCGGCCTGCTGGGCCATTCCGATGCCGACGCGCTGCTGCACGCCATCACCGACGCGGTGCTGGGCGCGGCCGGTCTGGGCGACATCGGCACCCTGTTCCCCGACCACGACCCACAGTTCCACGGGGCCGATTCGGCGTTGTTGCTGGCCGAGGCGGTGCGCCAGGTGCGCGTCTTGGGCTGGGCCGTGGCCAATGTGGATGGCACCGTGGTGGCCCAGGCGCCGCGCCTGGGGGCGCACAAGGCCGCCATGCGCGAACGCATCGCGCAGGCGCTGGGGGTGGCGCCGGAGCAGGTCAACGTCAAGGCCAAGACGGCCGAAAAGCTGGGTCCGGTGGGCCAGGGCTTGAGCATCGAGGCCCGGGCCGTGGTGCTGCTGCAGCGGGTGTGAGCCCGGCGGCGGGGGCCCGAGGGCTCAGGCTTTGCGCAGGCGCAACTGGGCTTGCAGGCCGCCCTGGGGGTGGTTGTCCAGGCGGAGTTCGCCGCCCATGCGTTGCAGCGTCTTCTGCACGATCGCCAGCCCCAGCCCCGAGCCATTGGCCGCGGTACGGGCCGCATCGCCGCGGAAGAACGGTTCTGTCAGCCGCGGCAGCAAGGGCGCCGCTACCCCCTCGCCGTGGTCGCGCAAGGTCAGGGTCACCCATTTGCCGCTGACACCGGCGTTCAGTTCCACGCGGACCTGGCCGTCGGGTCCGCGGCCGTAGCGCCCGGCGTTTTCGAGCAGGTTGCTCAGCACCCGGCGCAGTTCCACCGCGTCGGCCCAGACCCCGATCTTCTCGGGCACGTGGGCCTCGATCCGCCAACCGGCCTGGCCCGCCCAAGGCTGTACGCAGGTGCTTACCGCTTCGCTCAGGCTCACCGGTTCCAGCTGCTCGGGTTTGGCGCGCGCGTAATCCATGAACTTGTCGATGATGGTGTTGACCTGCTCGATGTCGGCCGCCATCAGGTCGCGCGTGGCGGGGTCGGGCACGCTCATCTCGGTTTCCAGGCGCAGGCGGGCCAGGGGCGTGCGCAGGTCGTGCGAGATGCCGGCCAGCATCAGGGTGCGGTCGGCCTCGGCCATGGCGAGCTGGTCGGCCATGCGGTTGAAGCCCACGTTCACGTCCCGGATCTCGGTGGTGGGCACGCCTTCGTCGAGGTGACTGGCCTGGAAGTCGCCCTCGCGCACCCGCGCCGCCGCCGCCGACAGGCGTTTGAGCGGGTGGTTGATCAGCCGGGCGATGGCCGCCGCTCCCAGCAGCGACAGGCTGCCGGCGATGCCCAGCCAGACCAGCCAGGTGACGCCGCCGATGGCGTCCACCCGTTCCGGGTCGGCCAGCAGCCAGTAGGTTTCCTGGCCGATGTCGAAACCGATCCACAGCCCTTCGAAACCATTGACCTCGCGCGCCACGATGGTGTCGCTGCCCAGCCGCTCGGCCAGCACCGCGCTGATGTGCCGGCCTTGCGTGGTCTGGTCGTAGGGCCGGTGCGTGTCGGTGGGTTCGCGCACGGCGATGCGCACGTTTTCTTCGTCCACCAGGGTCTTGACCAGCGACACGCGCGCGATCGCGTCGGCGTGCACCAGGGCGGCCCGCGTCAGGTTGACGAGCGAGGCCAGTTGCCGCGCGTTTTGCAGGGCGCGCGGCTCTTCCTCCAGCGCGCGGAAGGTCTGGTACCAGGCCACGATGGAGCCGAGCAGCAGCAGCCCCAGCAGCAGGAAGGTGCGCCAGAACAGGCTGATGCTGCGCTGCGGCGCCGGCAGTGGGGGCCTGGCCGTGTCAGGGCTTCTCATCGTCCGGCACGAACACGTAACCCACCCCCCACACGGTCTGCAGGTAGCGCGGTGAGGCGGGGTCGGTCTCGATCAGCTTGCGCAGGCGGGACACCTGCACGTCCAGGCTGCGGTCGAAGGGCTCGAACTCGCGCCCGCGTGCCAGTTGGGCCAGCTTGTCGCGCGACAAGGGCTGGCGCGGGTGGCGCACCAGGGCCTTGAGCATGGCGAATTCGCCGGTGGTCAGGCCCACGTCCGTGCCCGCTTTGGTCAGGGTGCGTTTGCCCAGGTCCAGGGTGAACTCGCCGAAGCTCACCACCTCCGCCTCCTGCGACGGGGCGCCGGGCATCTCGGGCGGTGGGCGGCGGCGCAGCACCGCGTGGATGCGCGCCAGCAGTTCGCGTGGGTTGAACGGCTTGCCGAGGTAATCGTCCGCGCCCACTTCCAGACCGACGATGCGGTCCACGTCCTCCCCCTTGGCGGTGAGCATGATGATGGGCGTGCGGTCGTTGGCCGCGCGCAGGCGGCGGCAGATGCTCAGGCCGTCCTCGCCCGGCAGCATCAGGTCCAGCACGATCAAGTCCACCGTATCGCGCGTCAGCAGGCGGGTCAGGGCGCGGCCATCTTCGGCCACCCAGACGTCGAAACCTTCCTGGGTGAGGTAGCGGTTCAGCAGGTCGCGGATGCGGGCGTCGTCGTCCACGACCAGGATGCGGTCGGGGCGGTGGCTGGGGGGTGGCATGGGCAGCTCCCGAAAATGTAACAAAGGCCATTGTGACACCGGCGGCCCGGCCAACCACCCCTGGACGGGTCTGTGGGTCACGGGCTGTTACAGATGTTGCGCATGCGCGGGCCGGCAATGCTGGCACACTGGGCGCCACCGTGCCCGCTCAGCGGGTTGGCCGAATGCGAGGAGCTTGATATGCATGGATTCCCCACCGTGGCCCGACGGGCCGTCGCACAGACCTGGTCGGTCCTGGCGCTGCTGGCCCTGGGGTCGGTGGCCCAGGCCCAGGGGCTGCCCGAGCCGCGCAATGTGGTGCAACTCAGCGCCAGAGCCCAGCAGGAGGTGGTGCAGGACTGGCTGACCGTGGTCCTGACCACGCGCCACCAGGCGCCGGAGGCCGGTGCCGTGCAACAGCAACTCAAGCAGGTGCTGGAGCGGGCCCTGGCCCACGCCAAGCCGCGTGCCGCGGCGGCCGGACTGGAGTTGAGCACCGGTGCGTTCAGCGTGCAGCCCCGGTATGGCCGCGACAGCCAGGTCGCCGGCTGGCAGGGCAGTGCCGAACTCTTGTTGCAGGGGCGCGACGTGGCCAAAGTGGCGGCGCTGGCCGGGGACACCCCAGGCCTGGCCGTGTCCCAGATGTACTTCTCGCTCAGCCGCGAGGCCAGCCAACGGCTGGAGGCAGAGGTGCGCCAGCAGGCCATCGCCCATTTCAAGGTCAGCGCCCAGCAGGTGGCGCGGGATTTCGGCTTCAGCGGTTACGTGCTGCGTGAGGTGTCGGTCAGCGACGGCAGCACGCCACCCCCGGTGCGACCCCGCTTCCTGATGGCGGCCGAGGCCAAGGCCGACCTGGCGTCGGCCCCAGTGCCGGCCGAGCCTGGCAAGGGCACCGTGCAGGTCACGGTGTCGGGCAGCGTGCAGCTCCAGTGAGGTGGCGCGGCCCGGCGTTGGCGTTTACTGGGCGGTCCAGCCGCCGTCCATGTTCCAGGCCACGCCGCGCACGTTGTTGGCCGCCGGCGAGCAGAAGAACACCGCCAGTTCGCCCAACTCCTCGGGGGTGGTGAACTGCATCGAAGGTTCTTTCTCGCCCAGCAGCAGCTTGGTGGCCTCTGCGTTGCTCAAGCCCAGGGCCGCGGCCTTGGCGTCCACCTGCTTTTGCACCAGCGGCGTCAGCACCCAGCCCGGGCAGATGGCGTTGCAGGTCACGCCGGTGGTGGCGTTTTCCAGCGCGGTCACCTTGGTCAGGCCGACCACGCCGTGCTTGGCCGCCACGTAGGCCGATTTCTGTGCCGAACCCACCAGGCCGTGCACCGACGCCACGTTGATGATGCGGCCCCAGTTGGCTGCCTGCATGGCGGGCAGCGCCAGGCGGGTGGTGTGGAAGGCGCTGCTCAGGTTGATGGCGATGATCGCGTCCCAGCGTTCCAGCGGAAAGTCCTGCACGCTGGCCACGTGCTGGATGCCGGCGTTGTTCACCAGGATATCGACCTGGCCGAATTCGGCCGCGGCGGCCTGCATCATGGCTTCGATCTCGGCGGGTTGGCTCATGTCGGCGCCGTGGTAAGCCACCTTCACGCCCAGCGCAGCCACTTCGGCCTTGGCCGCCTCCACCTCGCCAAAGCCGTTGAGCACGATGTTGGCCCCCTGTCGCGCCAGGGCTTTGGCGATGCCCAGGCCGATGCCGCTGGTCGAGCCGGTGACGAGGGCGGTCTTGTTTTTCAACATGAAGTCTTCTCCATTTCCATTACGATCGACGACATCGGCGCTGCGGTCTTTTCAAGTCTGTGCGACAGCAGATCGCAGCCCACCCGAAAACATTATCACGGAAGTCCGGGGGCCTTCGCCGGCCCTGGGGAGAGACACGCATGGAACCCGTTTTGCACCACCTCGACGTGCCCGGCCCCAAGGCCAAGCACAGCCCGCAGCGCCGCATCGCCTGGTGGGAGTGGAACGCGACCGGCCAGGCCTGTCCGCCGCGGGTGGTGGTGTGCGTGCACGGCCTGAGCCGCCAGGCGCGCGACTTTGACGTGCTGGCTCAGGCCCTGGCGCCGCACGCCTGCGTGGTCAGCGTGGACGTGGCCGGACGTGGCCACAGCGACTGGCTGGCCGACCCCATGGCCTACCAGGTGCCCACCTACGCCACCGACCTGGCCGTGCTGCTGGCCCACCTGCGCCAGCGCCACGCCGCCGCCACCGGTTCGGCCGAGCCGTACGCCTTGCAGATCGACTGGGTGGGCACCAGCATGGGCGGCCTGATCGGCATGGCCCTGGCCTCGCAGCCGGCGGTGGGGCTGCGCCGGCTGGTGCTCAACGACGTGGGGCCGGTGATCGAGCCGCAGGCCTTGCGCCGCATCGGCAGCTACATCGGTGTGCAGACCGTGTTCCCCAGTGAGCAGGCCGCGGCCGATGCGCTGTGGGCCATCGCCACCGGTTTCGGGCCGCACACGCCCGAACAGTGGCTGGCCTTGTCTCGTCCCATGCTGCGCCCGGTGCAGGAGGGCTGGACCTTGCACTACGACCCCGACATCGCCGTGCCTTTCAAGGCCATGCTGGCGCTGGGCGACGCGCAGGCCATGGAGCAGGCCGCCCACGCCGGCGAGGCCCTGCTCTGGCAGATGTACGACGCCATCACCGCGCCCACCCTGCTGTTGCGCGGGGCCGAGTCCGACCTCCTGTCCGCCGACACCGCCCGGCACATGGGCGAGCGCGGGCCGCGCGCCCGTTGTGTGGAGTTCGCGGGGGTGGGGCATGCGCCCACCCTGGTGGCCGCCGACCAAGTGGCTGCGGTCAAGGATTTTTTGCTGGCGCCATGAACACCGACCCCCACCCCGGCGTTCCCGCGGCCCCAGACGGCCACCACACCGCGATCGCCGTGGCCCTGGCGTCGGCGGGCGGCACCGGCCGCGACGCCCAGTCGCTGACGCGGGCCCGGGCCTTCGCCGAGCCTTTGCTGTCCGGTGAACTGCTGGACACCGGGGAAAACACCCTAGAGCACGCCGATGCGGTGTCCGACATCATCCGCCTCATCGGTGGCACGCCGGAAATGCAGACCTGCGTGTACCTGGTGTACGCCTGCCAGCACCTGAACCGCCCGCGCGAGGTCATCGCCAAGGCCTTTGGTGGCGACTACGCCGACGTGGCCATGGAGGCCACCAAGCTGGTGCAATTGCAGCGCCAGGCCCGCGTCAAGGCGGCCCAGGTGCGGGCCCAGCGCCAGGCCGCGCAGGACCAGAGCGGCCTGCCCGTGGCCAGCGCCAAGACGCCGGTGTCCGAGCTGGACGCCAGCCAGACCGAAAACGTGCGCAAGATGCTGCTGGCCTTCTCCCGCGACCTGCGGGTGGTCATGTTGCGCCTGGCCTCGCGGCTGCAGACCCTGCGCTACCACGCCGCCGCCAAAATCCTGCCCGACCCGGACCTGGCGCGCGAGTCGCTGCAGGTGTTTGCGCCGCTGGCCAACCGCCTGGGCATCTGGCAGATCAAGTGGGAGTTGGAAGACCTGTCCTTCCGCTTCCTGGAGCCCGACACCTACAAGCAGATCGCTCGCCTACTGGACGAAAAGCGGGTCGAGCGCGAAACCCACGTCGAGCAGGTGCGCCAGTCGCTGGAAGCCGAGCTGCGCGCCCAGGGCATCCCGGCCGAGGTGCAGGGCCGGCCCAAGCACATTTACAGCATCATCAAAAAGATGCGCGGCAAGGCGCTGGACTTCGACCAGGTCTTCGACATCCGTGCCCTGCGCGTGGTGGTGCCCGAGATGGACGACTGCTACCGCGTGCTGGCCTACGTGCACGCGCACTTCAGCCCAGTGCCCGAGGAGTTCGACGACTACATCGCCAAACCCAAGCCCAACGGCTACCAGTCTTTGCACACGGTGGTGCGCGACGGCCAGGGCCGGGCGTTCGAGATCCAGATCCGCACCCAGGCCATGCACGACCACGCCGAGCACGGGGTGGCCGCGCACTGGGCCTACAAGGAGGCCGGCGCCAAGGGCTATGCCGGTGTGTCGGCCAGTTCGGACTACGACGCCAAGATCGCCGTGCTGCGCCAGCTGCTGGCCTGGCAGCACGACCTGAGCGGCGCGGCCAGCCAGTTGTTCGACGACTGCATCTACGTGCTGACGCCGCACGCCGCCATCGTCGAGTTGCCCAAAGGCGCCACGCCGGTGGACTTCGCTTACACCGTGCACACCGACCTGGGACACCGTTGCCGTGGCGCTCGGGTGGACGGCGCCATGGTGCCGCTGAACACCCCGCTGGACAACGGCCAGACGGTGGAAATCGTTGCGGCGAAAGAGGGCGGCCCCTCGCGCGACTGGCTCAACCCGGACCAGGGCTACCTCGTCAGCCACCGGGCCAAGAGCAAGGTGCGCGCCTGGTTCAACGCCCTGGCGGCCGAAGACAACGCCGCCCGCGGCCGCGAGGCCCTGGAAAAACTGCTGCAGCGCGAGGGCAAAACCGCCATCAACCTGGAGGAGTTGGCGGGTGCCTTGGGCTACCCGCAACCGCAGGCGCTGTTCGAGGCCCTGGGCAAAGAGGAGTTGACCCTGCGCGCGGTGGAGCAGCAGCTCAACCCGCCCGAGCCGCTGCCCACCCCCGACGAGGTGGTGCTGCGCAAGGCCCGCAGCGACGAGAAGGCCCCCCAGGGCAGTGTCCTGGTGGTGGGGGTGGATTCGCTGCTGACGCAATTGGCCAAGTGCTGCAAGCCCGCGCCGCCCGACGACATTTGCGGCTTTGTCACGCGCGGCAAGGGGGTGAGCATCCACCGAGCCGATTGCCCGGATTTCACCCACTTGGCGGGCAAGCACCCGGGGCGGGTGATCGACGTGCAATGGAGTGGAGCCAAAGGCAAAGGGACGGAGTCGGCGTTCTACCCGGTGGATGTGGCGGTGGAAGCGGTGGACCGCCAGGGCCTGCTGCGCGACATATCTGACGCGTTCGCGCGCGAGAAGATCAATGTCATTGGTGTGCAGACCCAATCCGTCAAGGGCGTGGCGTGGATGACCTTCACCGTCGAGGTGCCCGATGCCACCCGTGTGACCAAGGTGATGTCAACCGTTTCCGACGTGCCGGGGGTGCAGGTGGTGCGTCGTCGATGATGGGCTTGAAAAAACGTCTTTTTTCCTGCTAGAATACGAGTCTTGTTACCGACCCAGGCGCGTAGCTCAGCTGGTTAGAGCACCACCTTGACATGGTGGGGGTCGTTGGTTCGAGTCCAATCGCGCCTACCAAATTCGTTTGAAATCAAGGGCCTAGGGGAAATCCTAGGCCCTTTGTTTTTGTCATTCGTCGATAGAACCGGCGTGACGAGGTGACGAACGGCCTGTCGTTGTCATAGTCGTCACGCTGTCGGATCGCTTGCCACCCCGGGTGGCGCTCATTTTTCTTCCACACTCACCACCAGCGAGGCGTACCAGTCCGTGACGTTCTGGATGTCTTCGTCGCTCAAGGGTTTGGCGATCACGGACATGACCTCGTGGTGGCGCTTGCCGCTGCGGTAGTTGCGCAACTGTTCCACCAGGTAAATTTTCGGTTGCCCGGCCAGGCTCGGCACGTTGGCCTGGGTGGACAGGCCCTGTATGCCGTGGCAGACGGCACAGGCGACCTGGGCCCGGGCTTTGCCGGCAGCCACATCGGCGTGGCTGGTGGAGACGGTCGGGAGCAGCAGCGCTGCAGCCAGAAGAGGGGTCACGCGCATGGGGTGTCCAGTGTCTTGTGAATCCGATGTTGACGGAGACCGCCAGGGGTCTCCGCCGTCCCGGGCCGTGCCCCGGTCAAGGGGCACGGTGGCCCATCAGTTGCCGTAGCTCACGCGGTAGATCGCGCCGGCAAAGTCGTCACTGATCAACAGCGAGCCGTCTTTCATCACCGCCACGTCCACCGGACGCCCTCGGTAAATGCCGTTCTGGTCCAGCCAGCCCGATGCGAAGACCTCGTGCTTGTCGGCGCTGCCATCGGCTTTGAGCGACACGAAGTCGATCAGCGCACCGCTGGGCTTGCTGCGGTTCCACGAGCCGTGCGCCGCCACGAAAATGCCGCCCTGGTACTTGGCCGGGAACATCTTGCCGTTGTAGAAAGTCATGCCCAGTTGCGCCTGGTGGGCGGGGAATTCAACCTGGGGCATGGTCCAGTTGGCCGGGGCTTTCATGTCTTTGAGGTCGGGTGCCGCCGCCGTGCCGGCGATCGGGGTGTTCTTGCCGTGCACGAAGGGGTAACCGAAGTGTTCGCCACCGGCTTTGCTGATGCGGTTGAGTTCGCCCGGTGGCGTGTCGTCGCCCATGCCGTCGGTCTGGTTGTCGGTGAACCACACCGACTTGTCCTTGGGGTTGATGTCCATGCCCACCGAGTTGCGCACGCCCACGGCCACCACCTCGCGTTTGGAGCCGTCCAGGTTCATGCGGACCATACCGCCGATGCCCAGTTTTTCGTAGAGTTCCACCTTGTCGCGCGGTTGCACGTTGTACGGCTGGCCCAGGGTGACGTAGAGCTTGCCGTCGTCGCTCACGCGGCAGGTGCGGGCCCCGTGGTTGTAGCTTTCCTCGTCGGTCGGGACCAGTTTGCCCTGGGGCACCACTTCACCCACGGCCACGTCCGGCCCTTCGTAGAAGAATTCTGCCGCCGGGAAGGTGAGCACGCGGTTGTGTTCGGCGACGATCAGGAAGCCGTCCTTGGTCCAGCACACGCCGTTGGGGTTGCTGAACTTCAGGCTGGGGGCGAAGGACTTGACCTCGTCCGCCACGCCGTCGCTGTTGCGGTCGGTCACCGCCCAGACGCTGGTTTTGCGCGTGCCCACGAACAGCATGTTGGTGCTGGGCGCCACGGCCATGTGGCGGGCATCGGGTACCACCGCGAACAGTTCGATCTTGAACCCTTCGGGCAGCTTGATGTTTTTGAGGTTCGCGCGGATGGCGTCGGCGTTGCGGCCTGTTTGTGGCACCAGGGGGATGTTGAGGTCGGTGGTGGCCACCTTCATCTGTTTGAGCTTTTCCAGATTCTGCTGGGCCATGACAGGCGTCGCGGTCAGGCCGGCCACCGCGAGGGCGGCCATCAGTGTCTTGAGTTTCATGCGGTCTCCTTGGGTTGTGGGGAAAACGTCGCTCATGCCCAAAAAAGGTGCGTGGGCACAGGCATTCAAGGACGCGGAGCCGCTCAAGAGGGTCGCCAAGGTGACAATTTTGGGTGCACTAGGGAAACTACTTAGACGGGTTTGGGGTATTCATTTTTTGAATTTGAATATGCCTGAATAGGTGGAGAATTTGCTTTTTTGAATTCATTTCTTGGAGTGGAAAATTTTCTTGAATAGGATGCGATTGGCATTTGGCCATTCCATTTGAAAAGGATTTGCAATGAAAAAAACACTGATTCCCCTGCTGGCATTGGCGAGCGCCGGCGCCGTTTGGGCCCAGTCTTCGGTGACCCTGTACGGCGTTGTCGACGCCGGCTTGACGCACACCAGCAACAGCGGCGGCGGTCAAAATTTCACGGGGGTGAAGTCCGGCGGCACGGCCACCAGTCGATGGGGTTTTCGCGGCACCGAAGACCTGGGCGGCGGATTGAAAACCAAATTCCTGGTGGAAACCTCCGTTCCTGTGGACGAACCGAAACCGACGACTTTGGGTGATCGCGGTGCCTGGGTGGGGCTGGAAAGCCGATTCGGTGAATTGCGTCTGGGGCGCGAATTCGATCAGGCGTTTGCCAACCAGACGAATTTCAGTGCATTCGGGACCAATGGCGTCGGGAGCACGCTCATCCACGATGCCCGCTCGGCGGCGTACAAGGCCGCGTTGGGCGCCAGCCCGGCGGTGGAAAACAACATCATTTGGAGCAACAACGCCATCACCTACATCCTGCCGAACACCCTGGGCGGTTTCTATGGCACGTTCCAACACGCCCTGGCCGAGAAAACCGCGCCCGGCAACGAGGCGGGGCGCTCGACCAATTTCCGGATCGGTTACAAAGGCGGTCCATTGGACGTGGGGGTGGGCTACAACAAGACGGATGGCGGCACCAGTGCCGCCTCAACCACGATCGGCACCATCACATCCACCAACCTGGGCGCCAGCTACGACTTTGGCGTGGCCAAGGTGTTTGCCGCTTGGGCACAGGACAAAACCCGCACCACCGCCACCGGTACAGAAACCAGCCAGTTGACCGGTTGGGATCTGGGGGCCTCCATTCCGGTGTCGGCCGCGGGCAAGGTGCTCGTGTCCTACGCTGCGATCAAGACCGAAACCGTGGGCGATGCGCTGGACGACAAGGCCAGCAAGTGGGCCCTGGGCTACCGCCACAGCTTGTCCAAACGCACGACGGTGTACGCCACGGTTGCACGCATGAGCAACAAGAACGGTGCCCAGTTGAACATTGGTGGCACGGCAGCGGTCAACGGCAGTTCGACGGGTTACGACGTCGGCGTGAGCCACAGCTTTTAAGGCCAAACTGCTGAACGCCCACAGGGCGTTCAGCCCCACGATTCGAGTTGTGCCCAGCGCGTGATCGCTCGGGAAACAAACAACACACCAGGGCAGCTTCCCCGTTTTCTTGCCGCTTGCAGCCGAGTTCGGACCGCATCTGCTTGGTCTGATCGGCGGACGAGCAGCCTGACATGGCCTGCAGGTCCCCTGTGGTGGATGCCCACGCGTTGCACGTGGTTCAGGTGGCGGCGGTGAACGCCTTGCGGCATTGCCCTGTCACCGAGTTGGCCCAACCCGATGTTCCTGTCGCCGCAGCCGCCGGTACAGCCAGCCTGCGATGGACAGGTTCAACAGGTTCCACGCCAAACCGTTGAGGAAGGCCGCGTCGTAACTGCCGGTGGCGTCGAACACCCAGCCCGACAGCCAGCCGCCCAGGGCCATGCCCACCAGTGTGGCCATGATGACCGCCCCGACCCGGCCGCCCACTTCCTGCGGTGCGAAATGCTCGCGCACGATGATGGCGTAGGACGGCACGATGCCGCCCTGGAACAGGCCGAACATCGCCGAAATGGCATACAGCGGCACCAGACCGTCGAAGGGCAGGAAGAGCAGCAGCGCCACACCTTGCAGGGCAGACCCCAGCAACAGCGTGCGCACGCCGCCGATGCGGTCGCAAATCACGCCCGAAACCAGGCGGCTCACAATCCCGCAGGCCAGCATCAGCGACAGCATTTCCGCCCCGCGCGCGGCGCCAAACCCCAGGTCGGTGCAGTACGCCACGATGTGCACCTGCGGCATGGACATGGCCACACAGCAGGCCACGCCGGCCACGCACAACAGCCACTGTGCCGGCGCGGGCGCCAGACCAAAGGGGCGGCTGCGGTCGGGCAGGGGCGCTGCGGTCCCGGGTACGCTGGGGGCCGGTGTGGCCAATGCCAGGGGAGGGCGTTGCCGCATCCACCACGACAAGGCCAGCATCCCCAGGCCGCAGGCCAGCCCCAGCAACACATAGGTCTGGCGCCAGCCGATGGTTTCGATCCCGTGCTGGACGATCGGCGGCCACATGGCCCCCGCGACGTAATTGCCACTGGCGCACACCGCCACGGCAATGCCGCGCCGGCGTTGCCACCACAGGGCGGTGTCGGCCAGCAGCGGGGCGAAGGTGGACGAGCTGCCAATGAGTCCCAGCACCGCGTGGGCCAGGCCGAACAGCCAGATGTTGTCGGACATCCCCGCCGCGACGAAGCCGCCACACACCGCCAGCGCCCCGATCCAGAGCACCGGCATCAGCCCATGTCGGTCGGCCAGCCGGCCGGTCCACAGGCCACCCAGGCCCAGGCAGACCATCATCAGGGTGTAGGGCAGGGAGGCATCGGCCCGGCCAATTTCGAATTCCGCCTGCACCGTGGGCAGCACCACCGACACCACGTACATGCTGCTGTTGCCCAGCACCACCAGCCCCAGGGTGACCAGCAGACGCCAGGCGGCCTGGCGTGAATCGATGAGGGAGGGGGCGGCCGGGGCGTTGCGCATGGCCGGCAATCTACCCGAGGGCCGACGCCGGGTCCTGTCGCGCAGCTTACTTACTCGGGGTCGTGCCAGCGCAACTGGCCCTGTCCGCCCTCGTTCAACTCGGTTTGCAGGCCTGCCAGTGCCGCGGTGTCGAGCCGAAAGCACACCGTCACCACGTCGCCATGGTCGGTGGCCAGGAGTTGTGCCTGGTGCGCGGCCAGCGTGCGCCGCAGCCAGCCTTCCAGCGCATAGGGGACGGAGCACCGGGCTTGCGACTGCGCCACGCGCACGGCTTTTTCTGCCCCCAGCAGGGCCTGGGCCACCGCGTCGGTGTAGGCGCGCACCAGTCCGCCCGCGCCCAGCTTCACCCCGCCGAAGTAACGCACCACCACCGCCAGGGTGCCTTCCAGGTCCTGGCGCCGCAGCACTTCCAGCATGGGGCGGCCGGCGGTGCCGCCGGGTTCGCCATCGTCCACCGCCGCCGACTGTCCGCCGGCCAGCAAGGCCCAGCACACGTGGGCTGCGGTAGGATGCTGCTGGCGCAGGCCTTGCACGACGTGTTGGGCCTCGGCCCGGTCGGCTACGGGCATGACCGTGGCCAAAAACCGGCTTTTTTTGATCACCAGCTCGTGCTGTACCGGGGCTTTGAGTGTGTAGGACATGGCGCGTGGAGCTTACCCCAAGCCCGCGCACAAGCGCCGCGGGTGGGCGCGACTGTGGGAGTTCAGATGAAGCAAGACACGCTGGTCGTGCTGGGCACGGGCGGGACGATCGCCGGGCGTGCGGCAGATCCGGCCGATCACATCGGCTACCGCGCCGGCGAGGTGCCGGTGCACGAGCTGCTGGCAGGGGTGGCCTGGCCCCCGGGCCTGCGTGGCGTGTGCGAACAGGTCGCCCAGACCGACAGCAAGGACATGGACAGCGCGGTCTGGCGCACCTTGTTGCAGGCGGTGCAGGCCCACGTGCAGCGGCCCGAGGTGCGTGGCGTGGTGGTGACCCATGGCACCGACACCCTGGAGGAAACGGCCTACCTCCTGTACGCGGTGCTGCAACCGGCCAAGCCGGTGGTGCTGGCCAGTGCCATGCGACCGGCGACCTCGGCCCAGGCCGATGGCCCGGCCAACCTGGCCGACGCGCTGGCAGTCGCCGCCTTGCCGGGCGCACGCGGGGTGCTGGCGGTCTGTGCCGGTGAGGTGCACTCCGGCCTGGACGTGCGCAAGGTGCACAACCACCGCCTGGTGGCCTTCGATTCGGGCGATGCCGGGGCTCTGGGCGTGCTGGAGGAAGGGCGTTTCACGCATTGGCGCGACTGGCCCCGTGCCGGCACCTTGTGGCCGCGTTGGGAGAGTCTGTGCGCGGCCCCGGCCTGGCCCCGGGTGGAGTGGCTGAGCAGCCACGGCGGTCAAAGTGCCTGGCTGGTGCAGGCCTTGCTGGAGCAGCGGGCGCGCGCCCTGGAACGGGGGGCGCCGCGCGGCGAAATGCTGGAGGGTTTGGTGGTGGCCGGGACCGGCAACGGCACCGTGCACCGCGATCTGAGTGCGGCCCTGGAGGCGGCCCAGGCGGCC
Source organism: Macromonas nakdongensis (assembly GCF_002837145.1). Lineage (GTDB taxonomy): Bacteria > Pseudomonadota > Gammaproteobacteria > Burkholderiales > Burkholderiaceae_C > Macromonas_B > Macromonas_B nakdongensis. The sequence continues at coordinate 73,812 of NZ_NWMV01000003.1, forward strand.
GGTGTGGTGGTCTGGCGCACCACCCGCTGCCCCCGCGGTCGGGTGCTGGCGGGGGGCGACAGTCCATTTCCGGTCAGCGAACTGCCCCCGGCCAAGGCGCGGCTGGCGCTGATGCTCCAGCTGCTGTGAGCCCCAGGCTCAACCCGCCAGGGCGGCGAAGGCGCGGGCGGTGATGTCTTCGACGCTGCCGGTCCCGTTGATGGCGCGGTACTGGGGCGCGGCCAACGGGTCGGCCTTGGCCCAGTTGCTGTAATAGTCCACCAGCGGGCGGGTCTGGGCGCTGTACACGTCCAGGCGCTTCTTCACAGTTTCTTCCTTGTCGTCGTCACGCTGCACCAGCGCTTCACCGGTCACGTCGTCCACGCCGGCCACCTTGGGCGGGTTGAACTTGACGTGGTAGGTGCGGCCCGAAGCCGGGTGCGAGCGGCGACCGCTCATGCGCTCGACGATGGCATCGAAGGGCACGTCGATTTCCAGCACGTAGTCCAGCTTCACGCCAGCGGCCTTCATGGCATCGGCCTGGGGAATGGTGCGCGGGAAACCGTCGAACAGGAAGCCGTTGGCGCAGTCGGCCTGGGCGATGCGGTCTTTCACGAGGTTGATGATCAGGTCGTCGCTCACCAGGCCGCCGGCGTCCATCACCTTCTTGGCTTCCAGGCCCAGGGGGGTACCGGCTTTGACGGCGGCGCGCAGCATGTCGCCGGTGGAAATTTGGGGGATGCCGTACTTCTGGCAGATGAAGTTGGCCTGGGTGCCCTTGCCGGCGCCCGGTGCGCCCAACAGAATCAGTCGCATGACTTTCCTTTTCTCTCTAAGGTTTGAAATCTTCGCGGCCGGCCTGTCTCCGGCGCCGTCCCCAGGTTCGGGGCAACACCCGAGGATAGCATGGGCATTGCCGACGCTGGCTTACAGCACCAAGCCGGTGCCTCAGGCCTGAGCGGCGGCCCACAGGGCGCGCACGCGCGCCAGGTCCTGGGGCGTGTCCACGCCCGGCCCCGGGGCGTGCGCGGCGACGTGCACCGCAATCCGTTCGCCATGCCAGAGCACGCGCAGCTGCTCCAGCGATTCGCACTGTTCCAGCGGCGCCGGCTCCAGCGTGGGAAAGCGCCGCAGGAAACCGACCCGGTAGGCGTAGAGCCCGATGTGGCGCAAGGGCTGCGGCGTGGTCGGCAGTGCGCTGGGGTCGGCGGCCATGCCGTCGCGCCACCAGGGGATGGGCGCCCGGCTGAAGTACAGGGCGGTCTGGCGCCGGTCGAGCACCACCTTCACCACGTTCGGGTTGCCGAATTCGTCGGCTTGCTCCAGCGCATGCGCCGCGGTGGCCATGACGCAATCGGGCCGTTGATGCAGCAGTGTGGCCACCGCCGTCACCAGATTCGGGTCCATCAGTGGCTCGTCGCCCTGGACGTTGACGACGATGTCCCCGTCCGCCAGACCCAGCAGGTCACAGGCCTCGGCCAGGCGGTCGCTACCGCTGGGGTGGTCGGTGCGGGTCAGGATGGCGCGCACCCCGGCCCCTTCGCAGGCGGCCACGATGCGGGCGTCGTCGGCGGCCACGGTGCAGGTCTGGGCCGGGCTTTGCTGGGCGCGCTGGGCCACCCGCACCACCATGGGCTGGCCGCCGATGTCGGCCAGCGGCTTGTCGGGCAGGCGCGTGGAGGCCAGGCGCGCGGGGATCAGGACGTGGAACGGGGGCGGGCTCATGCGTCGGGGCGGGCGGCTTCTTCTTCGCTGAGTTCGCGTGCTTCGTTCTCCAGCATGATGGGGATGCCGTCGCGCACCGGGTAGGCCAGCCGGGCGCTGCGCGAGATCAGTTCTTGCGTGTCGCGGCGGTAGAGGAGCGGCCCTTTGGTCACGGGACAGACCAGCAGTTCAAGGAGTTTGGTGTCCATGGCGCGATGATAGCCCCTGGAGCGCCGCGTCCACCGCGGCCAGAAAGGCACTGGGCAGGGTTTGCGTCAGGGGCACGGCCCAGATCTGCAGATCCGGACGCTCCCGCAGCAGCGGGAACAATTTGACCGCGTCTTTTTCGGTGCACAGCCACACGGTGCCGGCCGCTTGGCCCTCCAGGGCGTGGAGGAAGGCGCTGGCGGGTGCATGGTCGGGCAGGGCCAGGGTGTGCTGCAGGTGCAGGCCGCGTTCGCGCAGCATCTCAAAAAAGCGCTCGGGTTGGGCGATGCCGGCGAAGGCGCCCAGGGCCTCAGGAGGCTGCTGGGCCCAGTCGGTCCAAGCCAGTTGCCCGCCGTTCGGCGCCAGGGCGGTGCTGGCCAGTTGGCGTGTGGCGGTGAAGGCCGGGTGGGGGGAGCTTCCTGCCAGAGGGTGTTGTGGTGTTTGGGTGTGCAGCACCAGCAGGGCACCCTGGCCCCAGGGGCGGGCCGGCCAGGGCTCGCGCAGCAGCCCGGCCGGCAGCAACCAGCCGTTGCCGGTGCCACGGGCATCGAACACCACCACCGTCAGGTCGCGGGCCAGGGCCCAGTGCTGCATGCCGTCGTCGCTGACGACGATGTCAACCTCGGGGTGGCGTTCCAGCAGCAGCCGACCGGCCGCCACCCGGTCGCGCCCCACCACCAGGGGGGCACCGGTGTGGCGCGCGATCAGCGTTGGTTCATCGCCCGCGACGGCGCTGTCGGTGTCGGCGTCCACCGGCAGGCAGCCGTCCTGCGACCGGCCGTGGCCGCGCGACACCACCCCAGGCGTCCAGCCCCGGGCGCGCAGGTGTTGCACCAGGCCGATCACCGTGGGGGTCTTGCCCGCACCGCCCACCACCACATTGCCCACCACCAGCACCGGCACCGGCAGCCGTTGGGTCGGGAAACAGCCCAGGCGGTAGGCCCAGCGGCGCAGGCCCAGCAGTGCACCGTACAGCCAGGACAGCGGGCGCAAGGCCCAGGCCAGCGGGCCACGGGTCTGCCAGGCTTGCACCAGCTGCGGCCCGGTGGCAGGGCGGGAATCAGCGCTCAAGGGCTTGTTGGGTGGCAAAGGTGATCTGGTTCAGGCCGGAGCGGCGTGCCGCGTCCATCACGTTGACCACCGCCTGGTGGGTGGCGGCGGCGTCCGCGCTGATGACGACCACGTGTTCGGCGCCGCCGGGCGCGGCCGCGCGCAAGGCGCTGGTCAGGCTTTCCACGCCGCTCTTGTCCAGCAACTGGCCGTTGACGGCGTAACGGCCGTCCTGTCCCACCGACACCTGGATCTCTTGCGGATGCTGGCGCGTCTGGTCGGCGTTGGCCACGGGCAGGTTCACCTGCAGTTCGGTGTATTTGCTGTAGGTGGTGGTCAGCATCAGGAAGATGAGCACCACCAGCAGGATGTCGATGAACGGGATCAGGTTGATCTCGGGTTCCTCGCGCGCGCCCTGGCGAAAGTTCATGGCCGTGTCCGCCCGCAGGTCAGCGACGCAGGGTCAGCAGGTGGTGGGCGAAGCGCTCGGCCGCCACCTCCATGTGCAGCAGGTAGGCGTCGACCCGGCTGCGGAAGTAGCGCCAGAAGATCAGCGCGGGGATGGCCACCATCAGGCCGAAGGCGGTGTTGTAGAGCGCGATCGAAATGCCGTGTGCCAGTTGCTCCGGGTTACCGCCCCCGGGCGCCAGCCCGCCGGTCCCGGCCTGGGAACCGAAAATCTCGATCATGCCGATGACCGTGCCCAGCAGGCCCAGCAGCGGCGCCGCCGAGGCGATGGTGGCCAGTGCCGCCAGGTACTTCTGCAGTTGCGCCGCTGCCAGACGGCCAGCCGATTCGAGGCCGGAGCGCAACTCGTCCTCGCTGGCCTGGGGGTTCTTGAGCAGGGTGCGAAAACCCGTGGCCAGCAAACCGCCCAGCACCGAGTTATCGGCCAGCTGGTCCACCACCTGCGCCGTGGGCACGCCGGTGCGCGAGGCCATGATGGCCTCTTCCAGCAGTTGCGGTGGGGCGATCTTGTCGGTTTTCAGGCTGAGGAGGCGTTCGATGATGAGCGCCAGGCCCAGGATCGAGCAGGCGATCAGTGGCCAGATGGGCCAGCCGGCGGCTTGTATGATCGAAAACAATGCAGGACTCCTCGCGGTGCGCCGGAGCGCAGTCAATGGCCGCATTATGGCCCAGGCATGGGCGCCGCCGCACGTGCGCCCCGGCGCCGTGCCGAGTGGCCTGGCGGTCGGGTGGGGTGCACACGGGTTGTGGATAACTTTGTGGGCAAGTTCGGGTTTCCGGGGCAAATGCCGGCTTTTCCACGCCAGGCCTCCAATTTTTTGTTGACGAGACGGGTGAAAACTGCTGTGAAATCAGTGCTTTACAGTGCAGGGGCGGGCGTGTTGAACGATGGGTGGGGTGCCGCGCCGAGCCGTCGGGCTTGTGGGCAATTCTCTGCGGTGGGGTCCGGTCGTGGCCTTGTTTGAACACGAACCGGCCCGCCCTGCGCTGCGCGAAGCGCGCCAGGTGTGGGGCGTCGGCTCCTTGCTGCGCGCCCTGGCCGATGCCTTGCAGGCCCGCTTCAACCCGGTCACGGTGAAGGGCGAGATTTCGGGCTTTTCGCGGGCCGCCAGCGGGCATTGCTACTTCACCCTGAAAGACGAACAGGGCCAACTGCGTTGCGCCATGTTCCGCCGGGCGGCACAGACCGGTGCCACCGACCTGCGCGACGGGCTGACCGTGGAGGCGCAGGGCCGGCTGGACGTGTACGGCCCGCGGGGCGACCTGCAATTGATCGTCGAAAGCGTGCGCCGCGCTGGGCAGGGCAGCTTGTACGAGCAGTTTCTGCGGCTCAAGGCCGAGCTGGAGGCAGAGGGCTGCTTCGCCGCCGACCGCAAGCGCCCCTTGCCGGCCTTTCCGACCGGCATCGGCGTGGTGACCTCGCTGGACGCGGCGGCCCTGCGCGATGTCGCCTCCACCTTGCAGCGGCGGGTGCCCCATCTGCCGGTCACGGTGTTCCCTTCGCCCGTGCAGGGCGAGGGCGCGCCGGCCGCTTTGTGCCGCGCGCTGGACCAGGCCTATGCCCACCACCGCGCCACCGGCGCCTGCGACGTGCTGTTGCTGGTCCGCGGCGGTGGCTCGCTGGAAGACCTGTGGGCCTTCAACAGCCCGCTGGTGGTGCGCAAACTGGTGGAGGCCCCCATGCCGGTGGTCTGCGGCGTGGGGCACGAAACCGACTTCACCCTGGCCGACTTTGCCGCCGACCTGCGCGCGCCCACCCCCACCGGGGCGGCCGAGTTGTGCGCCCCAGCCCGCGAGGCCCTGCTGAGCACCTTGACCGCTTTCACCGGACGCTTGCAGCAGACCGCCTGGCGCCGGCTGGAGTGGCAGGCCCAGCGCCTGGACCGCCTGGGCCAGCGCCTGGGCCGCCCGGCGGG
>NZ_NWMV01000030.1 GCF_002837145.1 Macromonas nakdongensis
GGTGGGGGAGTTTGAGGTGGCCATAGACGGGGGAATTTGGGTGGCCATCAGGGCTGGCTGCGATTTTGTCTCTGATGCGCTCACCCGTGACCTCACGCTCAAACTGAGCGAAGGACAGCAGAATGTTGAGCGTGAGTCGCCCCATCGATGTTGTCGTGTTGAACTGCTGCGTGACCGATACAAACGAGACGTTGTTGCGGTCGAACACCTCCACCAGTTTGGCAAAGTCTGGAAGGCTACGCGTGAGGCGGTCGATCTTGTAAACCACCACAACGTCGATGCGCTTGGCTTCAATGTCCTGCATCAAACGCTTGAGCCCTGGTCGATCGATGTTGCCGCCGGAAAATCCTCCGTCGTCATATGTGTCATCCAGCGCCAGCCAGCCTTCATGACGTTGGCTGCTCACAAACGATAGGCCCGCATCACGTTGAGCCTCAAGGCTGTTGTACTCCTGATCCAACCCCTCTTCAGTCGACTTACGCGTGTAGATGGCGCATCGCTTTTTTGGGATGAATGATGGGGTAGCGGCGTTTGTTGTTCGTGCGGTTCTCATGCAGCCTCCTTCTTGTTGGACTTCAATCCGAAGAAGGCAGGTCCCGACCAAGGGCAACCCGCGATCAGGCGTGCAATCGCCGACAGGCTTTTAAAGCGCTGCCCCCGATATTCAAAATCGCGCACGCCACGCACAACGACTTTATGCTCCTGGTCGTCATAAAAGCGGGTGAGCATCGTGCCAGGCAGCAAGCGATCTGCATCACCTTGCATGCTCTTGGGCAGTAGCCCTGTTTCGCCGATTTCCTCCAGCTTTCTTCGCGTCGTTGGCTTAAGAGATCCGAATGCTTTTTCTTGAATCTTGTATGCCAGGCGGGACTCAAGCCAAGTCCGGTGATGGTGCTGCGGTCTCTCGTCAAAGTGCTCATCCCATAGAGCCCAGATGTCGCGCATTGACAGGTGTGCCAGCTGCCCGACCTGTGCAGCGACCGAGATGGTTTTTGATTGTTGTGCGTGTGTCGTCATGTGCAAACTCCTTGTTAGTGATCGGTGTTTGCATTCACGCTCTTCTGGCCAGCGAAGCCAAGTGAAACCTCCCTACTGTTGCGAATAGGTGAGAGATTCCGCGCCGAGGCCTCGGCTTCGCGCAGCCGTAGCAGCGCCACGGCGATTAGATCAACGACTTCTTGCTGCGGGTGTCGGGGGGCTGCGCCAGCCCCGAAATTTGAGATGTGTTTGTTGTTTTGCATGATTAGCGTTCCAGTAGAAAACGCTTGTCATGCTATGAGGCGATGTCGCTTGGTGTAACGTGTTTTAACCAACGTGCTCGTAGATGAGCGAAGAATGGGATGCACATTCGCCCACAGCCTTGATGACTCCGTCTGCTTCCCTGCAATCAGGCTGTCAAATTGATCAATTCGGGGCTCAACAGCAACTCGTCCGCAAATCTGCGCAGCATCCGAAAATGATTGTCTTCAAGGGGCGTGGTTGTGGTCTGCCCATCCGCATGAGTCTGGGACATCTCCCAGAACGCCGATTGAAGTGCCAGCAATTTTTTGTCGGGCTCATCCACATGTGCACCGCCATCTTTGTTGGCAGCGGACAGCACGACATCCCTTCGGGCGTACATAACGTTGTCACGAAAAAAGACAGGTTGCTCCCACCAGTCCAAGCACGTAATCGTTGGCATACCTTCAGGCACGGGGGAATACGCGATGGCTTTGCCAATGACCATTCCCGCCAAGAGTTCACCAAAATCAATTCCCGCCAGAAGATGCGCCGGAACTTCTTTGGCGGTTGAAATCAGCCTTAAAGATTCTTTTTGTCCTAGCTGCTTCAACAACGACGTGCTGTACTTGGTGTCGTGGAGCAAAACTCGGATGACCACCCCAATGCGCAATGCTTCTTCCGGGTAGCCACCGTCGTAGGAAGCGGCAGAGTTTCGAAGAAAGGTGAGTTGACGCCTCAGTTGCTTGAGCAAAATGGGGGGCAGGTTTTGCATCACTGAAAAGCGCAATGGAAATTAGGGGTGGTGGTGTCACACCGTTGCGAAGTATGTAGCCACAGCACAGTCGGCCTTTACCCTATGTAGCCATTCGACCCATTGCTGGGCTAGTCACTGGCAAAGAGGTATTTGGGGCCGCTGCATGAGACACCACCGACCTCATGATATGCCTATTTTCTAATTGGCATTTACCCACTCGATGCGAACTTATCAAAGCTGTCGTAGCTCTCTTCATCGCTCCACGAGTTATCCCACCTGCGTGGTTCAGCATCTTCAAGGATCAACAACGTCAGCACACGATCACGCACGCCATAGCTGTGCTTGAACTCTTGAAGCTTCATGTACGGCTGCTCCCCAACGCACCAGACGGCAGCAGACATCTCAATGCCATTCCACTCCTGGGCGATGGTGGGATCTGCTGCAACGGTATCGCGCAACGGCTCCACTGGGTCACTCAATCGACGAATGCGTGCATTGCTCAGCACAGCACTCCTGCTGCGCCATTCATATTTGAGGAAGCCGTTGTCCCAGTGCAGCAAGATGGCCCGTTTGTCTGTGTACTTGATGAAGCGGATACACAAGGCCTCGAAGGACACTCCGAAGGTCTTGGCCAAGCCACTGAGCAAGTGCAAGTCGATGTCTTGACTCGTAATACGCTCACGCAGTACATCCCCTGGCATCAGAAGGTTGCTTGCGAAATCATCGGCCTCACGCTCAATGAGTCCGGCTGATTCCAGACTCAAATGCACCGCCGCTTTGTCGCAGTTGAACGTGCGCCGCTTGGCTCTGTGGAGGACAAAGTGACCCAGCTCGTGTGCGATCGTGAAGCGACGACGTTCAGGGCTGGCATCCTCATTAACGAAGATGCCCCATTCGGTTGGATCGTTCGGGTTGCACACCAGCATTCCCTCTGAGCTTCTCACTGGAGACGCCATGGGGGGCTTGATGATCTTGACGCCTTCTCCGTAGGGAGTGCCAGGCAACCCCTCTCGAACCATGTCGAGGTCTGTGTACGCAGCCGTCTCCCCACTGGCCACGCGAATCCATCGCAGGATGGTGTTGGCTGCCTTGCTCGGGGTCAGTTGAGCGCTGTCACTCAACTCTTGGTTTCCTCTTGCCCCGCAGTTGGGAACATCAGTTTGAGGGCTTGTTGATAGCGCTGCTTTTCTTCTTCCGTCATGCCAGCGTACTGGCGAAAGAAGGCCACGTCTTCAACGGATGCTTGGGGAACCTGCTCATTTGATTCGTTCATCAGGTCCTCCATCGTGACCCCTAGAACCTTAGCCAGCAGATGAATCCGCTCGGCAGAAGGGCGTTGCCCCTCCTTCATTTCCAGTTCCCAGATGTACGCCTTGGTACAGCCAACGGCGTCGGCTACCTGCTGCAACGTCAGCTTTTTGGCCTCTCGTAAACGCCGTAAACGCGCTCCTAGGGTCGATGCCATGGAAAAGCTCCTGTCTGAATCAAGTCAGCCTCAAAGTATAGCACTGAGATACACATTCACCCAGATGTTCTACGTAGTTTGACAAGCGGAAATAAGCGGGACACAATTACGTTGTATCTCGCCACTTTACTTTGATGGGGTATTTGTTTACCACCCGTCGGCCAGCGCCAGCATCCCCTGCACGCAGAACACCGACATTTCATAAGGACCAAGAAAATGAAAAAAACCTTTGTCGATGTGCTGCTGGAGCTGCCCGTAGACAACACTCTCCAAAACTTCCTGGCAGCTAACGGTCTGCCGTTGCCCGACGATCTGTCTTGGTCGGATGGCCAAGAGGTCACCCGGACCGTGATTGAAGCGATCCGGACATGGCCAGACGAAATTGCTCGAGACGCGCTCATTGCCAAATTGATGGCCAGTGTTGCACTTGGGGATGCGGCTGGTAAACAAGCGATGTTCCAGGTTGCAAGGCAGGATGGCGTCGCCCTTATGGGGCTAGTTTCCAACCAAAGCGATATCCATCGTTCGTTCTGGCTGTATGTGAATTACCCAGCACTCTTTGACCTAGCCGGTGACGTTGACTTCTTCGAACGCCATGGATCACAGGCTCAGCAGAATGAACTTGGGGTGAAACGCAAACCCGACACGTCTGAGGCAGCCTTGCTCGGAATGCGGCAAGCCATCTCGGCGTTCTACCAGCGGGAGTTGCAGTGCGGTGACGGCAGCGTGGCTTATGTTCTGGAGCGCTCCCCGGATGTCTACCTGTTGACTGTTCATGTGAAGGACCTGGCGATGTTGCGCCTCGAGTTCGAAGGCTCGAACCTGACTCGCCGCGTCGGCAATCCCAACATTCACATGGTGCTGGAGTATTCAGCCAAGACCGGTGTCGCTCGCTCACTGGTCAAAGGCGGAGTCAAGTACCACACCATGCTGCTCGAGGCCTTCTCAGAGCACTTGCTGGGCGTCAAGGTGGAGGCCCACCGCATCAAACCGCCCACCCTTGATCTGTCTGCACTCCGACTGGGTTTCGATGTACCTCAAGCCTTGACGACCGACGGCTTCATGGCTGTCCAGGTCAAGGCACTGTCCCTGCTCAGTCCACATGGTGATCTCAAGATCGAATGCACCGCAACAGCATCAAGCGACCAACAGTGCGTGACCGAATTGATCGCTGAAGCATTCCCCAGCGAGAACCCGCTCAAGCGCAACTGGCAGATCAATTCGGCGCACATCAATCTGTACTACCCCCCACAGCCGGGCAAGATGCGATCGAAGGTCATCACCATCGAGATCACCCGCAAAGGGCGGCTGAACCTTCACAAGTTCGACGCCAAGATGCAAGCTCAACTGGAGGGCTACCTCGTGACCCTTGGTATCCTTGATGCGGGTCAAACGCTCAGTGCCAACGAGCAGCAACCCGGTGAGGACGCATTTCAGTCCGAACCGGCGTTCCAGGAGTGAGCGTGACTGCGCATCACGCATGGTCATTGGTGTGCCGCTTGTTCGCTGAGGGAACGCCCGTATTTCGGTACGCGCTGTCTCCGAACGAGCTTGCGGCATGCTCACTGCTAGGCTCCGCTATAAAGCCTGCTACCGTCAATCAGCAATACGCACTTTGCCCATACTGCAACTTGCATCGGGGGCAGGTCGTTGCTGATGGCAAGGGGGGCAGACTTTGCCAATGCCCTGAATGCGGTCCGATCCAGCTCGAGCCACAGGACATGGCAGCCGTCACGCTCAACGAGGATTGGTTGCGACAAAGATTGCGCATGGCAATGGAGATCAACAGCCGCGATGGAATCGATCTAGTCGGTCCTGGCGTCTGGCGGCTAGGCGATGCACGACAAGGACCTGTCATTCTGGCTCGCAACTTGTCCGGCTTGGTTCATGCACCGGCGACCCTCGATGCGCTGCGAGTCAACGCCTCTAGGTTGCGGGTGATCACGCCCAAACCTATCGACCAGACCGCACACCCATTTGCCGCTGACATAGATTGGCTACCGCTCCAGGAGCGGTTTGCCTTTTACGGCGGCGGAATCTCATTTATTGCCCCACAGGGCCAACGCCCCACAGAAACGCAACGTGAGCCCGCTAAACCGGTTTACGGCCCCTTTGCTGAGGACTTCCGCTCGGTGCTGTTACCAGAGCTTGGCCACATCAACCTCACCGAGGCTCAGGCCTCCGTTTTTGGGTCGCTTTGGTCGTTCAAGGGTGAGCCCATGCGAGCCGAGCGAATCATGGAGCGCGCCGGTTTGCAAAGCGACAAACCGATCGATGTGTTCAAGGTGAAGTCACGTGACAAGGGAAAAGCTGGAGCTGACCTTCCGTTGATGGCTTATAAAAAGTTGGTGGTCACTCAGCAGCGGCAAGGTCTCTACGCGTTGCCTTGTGCTGTGGAGTGACTACTTTTTCGGGCATTTCCTCAACGCGTTGTGTGTGACAACACACAAACCACATGGTTTGCCTCAGCAAGTCGAACGCAAAACCTTCGTATGCGACACACGCATAAGTCATTGCCACATAAGGCGTTCTGCGTGTGCCACTTCGTCAGTGTTCGCAGAAGTTTTGTGAGAAGAGAGAGCGGAGTATGAGATTCGGGGGCCGTTACCGGCTCGGATGCTGGAGGGGCATGGCACACGTAGAATCGTGCCGGACCCCGCACCAACTTGCGGTCGCCAAAATGAAAACGCCCAACTGAGAACAGTTGGGCGTCTTGATATGGTGGCCTGGGACGGAATCGAACCATCGACACGCGGATTTTCAATCCGCTGCTCTACCAACTGAGCTACCGGGCCAAGACCGTTACTATAACACAGCTTTCAGCCGCCATGGCGCTTGGAGCGCGAAAGATCGACACCCAACTGCTTGAGCTTGCGGTACAGGTGGGTGCGCTCCAGCCCGGTCTTCTCGGCCACGCGGGTCATGGAGCCGTTTTCCTTGGCCAAGTGGAACTCGAAATAGGCTTTTTCGAACGCGTCACGGGCGTCGCGCAAGGGCACGTCGAGGTCGAAAGGCTGGACCGAAGGCTCGACCTCGGTCACCGACAAGGCCACGGCCTCGAGCACCAGACCGGCCGGCTCGGACAGGACATCGGCCAGGGGCGACACCGCGGTACCCGCTGGTTTCGGCGCCGGCGTCCGAGGCGCGGCCTTGTTCAAGCCTTTTTCCACCGCCTGCAGCAACTTTTGTAAGGTGATGGGTTTTTCCAGAAACGCCATGGCGCCGATGCGCGTGGCCTCCACCGCGGTGTCGATGGTGGCGTGGCCGCTCATCATGATCACCGGCATGGTCAGCAGGCCACTGGACGACCATTCCTTGAGCAGAGACACGCCGTCGGTGTCGGGCATCCAGATGTCGAGCAGGACCAGATCGGGCCGGCCAAGGGCGCGCAACTCCCGGGCGCGCGCGGCGTTCTCGGCCAGTTCGACCGTGTGCCCCTCGTCGTTCAGGATCTCGAACAACAGGTCCCGGATCCCGAGTTCGTCGTCAACCACCAGTATGTTTGCCATGGTGTGCGGTTCTGCTTTCTGTGCAATGCTCAAGCGTGTTGCATATTTGCAACCTTGAATGATAGCGAGACTTGCGCACCGCGCACCTCGCCGCCGTCCTGCCGGTGGGCGATGTCGACCCGGCCACCGTGTTCGTCCATGATCTTCTTGACCACGGCCAGCCCCAGGCCCGTGCCTTTGGCCTTGGTGGTGACGTAGGGCTCGAACGCCCGCTTGAGGATGGCCTCAGCAAATCCCGGGCCACGGTCGAGCACCTGTAGGCGCACCCAGCGGCCGCTGTCGGACACCCGAGTGCGCAGCAGCACCGGCCCGGCCCCGGGCGGGGTCGCGTCCTGGGCGTTCTGCACCAGGTTGTGGACCACCTGGCGCACCTGCTGCGGGTCGGCCAGCACCTCGGGGCAGGCCGGGTCCAGTTCGAGGACCAGAGGCACCTCGGCGGCGTCGTACAGCCCGGCGATGTCACCGACCAGGGCGTTGAGCTGGACCGGCTGCAACTGCGCCGCGGGCAGGCGGGCGTAGTCGCGGAACTCGTTGACCAGGCGCTTCATGGCATCGACCTGGTCAACGATGGTCTTGACCGATTTGTGCAGCACGGCCAGGTCGGGTCCGGTGACCTTGGGTTCCAGCTTCATGGCCAGGCGTTCGGCGGACAGCTGGATGGGGGTGAGCGGGTTCTTGATTTCGTGGGCCAGGCGGCGCGCGACCTCGCCCCAGGCCTGGGCACGCTGCGCCGAAATGATGTCGGACACGTCGTCGAACACCAGCAGGTGCTCGCCATTGGGCAGCAAGGCGCCGCGCGCGATCAGGGTGATGCCGCGGTCGGTTTCGGCGTGGGTCCCGGTGTCGGCGTCCAGTTCGAAGGACTGCTGCCAGTGCCCACCTTCCTGGTGGGTCTGGTCGGAGAGAAAACGGTCGAACTGCTGCTGCACCCAGGCCCCGAAGGCCTCCAGCCCCGGCACCTGGGCGAGCGGCTGGCCCAGGTGCGCGGCCACGGGTGCACGCAGCACGCGCGTGGCTCCGGGGTTGGCGCTGAGGATGGACTGCGCCGTGTCCAGCACCACGACCCCGGCGGTCAGGTTGTCCAGCAAGGTCTGCAGGCTGGCGCGCGCCGCGTCCACCTGGCCCATGCTGTGTTGCACGGCCTGGCGCGCATCGGCCAGTTCCTGGGTCATGTGGGCGAAGGTGCGGGTCAAACCAGCCAGTTCGTCGCGCTGGGACAGGGCGGTTTTGGGCGTCAGGTCGCCGCGGGCCACGTCGCGCATGCCTTCGGCCAGCACCAGCAGCGGGCGCACCAGCTGGTTGCCCAGCAGCACGGCCAGCAGCACCGACCCCAGCACCGACAGGAACAGGGCCAGGGTGAGCGTGCCGATGTACATGCCGCGCAAGCCCTCGCGCGCCAGGGCGCGCTCCTGGTACTCGCGGTTGGCCACCTGCACGGCCAGGGCGTCGGCCACCAGCGCGGCCGGCACCGGCGCGGTCACCTGCAAGAAGCGCGCGTCGCTGCCCAAACCGAAGCCCGCGGGGGCCACCAGCGCCAGCACCCGCACCCGGGGCAGGGCCGCCTGTGGCAGCTGCAACACCTGGCGCGCATCGCCCAGGGCCTCCAGTTCCTCCAGCCCCTCCAGCCAGGCCACGGAACGCTCGCTGCGCACCTGGCGCAGCAGGGCCGCCGCCGGCCGGTCCGGGGTGAGGCGAAAACGCGATTCGCCGGCACTGGCCAAGGCCTGGCCCGCCCCGTTCCACAGGATGGCATCGCTCACCTGCAGTTGTTCGCGCAAACGCTCCAGGGCCAGGGCGGCCTGCACGTCGGACACCCCCCCGAGCGAGCCGGCGGCCGCGCGGGTCTTGCCGGCCAAGTCCGTGCTGAGGGTGTCCAGGGTGGTGCGCCCCAGGCTGAGACCGGCCGACAGGGCGCTTTCCACGCGCACGTCGAACCAGGTCTCGATGGAACGGGAGACGAACTGGTAGGACACGGTGTAGATGAGCAGGCCCGGCACCAGGCCCACCAGACCGAAAATCGCGGCGAGCTTGAGAAGCAGGCGGCTGCCGAAGCGTTTGCGCCGCAGGCGCACCGCCAGGCGCACCACCAGCCACAGCAGCACCGCCCCCAGCACCGCCGCCACCCCGACGTTGAGCCAGAGCAGCTTGGTGTAGTCCTGCCCCTGGAAGGTGCGGTGGTCGGTGGCCAGGGCCAGCAGGAAAAACAGCACCAGGGCCACGCCGCCCATGAAGACCAGGGCCAGCCCGAGCAGCCAGCGGCGCCCGGAGGCGCTCATCGACACCTGTCCGGCGCTCATTCGCTGGCGGCTTTCGGCACGGCCACGGTGTCGGCGGGCACGGGCAGGGTCTGGCGGAGGATGCGCATCGCGTCGTCCGCGGCTTCCCCGATCAGCACGGGGCGGGGCAAAAGGCCGCTGTCGAGCCGGAATTCGACATCCAGCTTGTCGCGCCCCGCTTCGGCGGACAGGTCCGCGGCGGCGGCCACGCGCCAGCGGGTGACGCGCAGCACCGCCGACAAAGCCTCGTCCAGGGTTTCCAGGTTCTGGTGCAGGGCGTTGCTCAAGCCGGCCGCCTCCAGCGGCCCCGAGCCCATGCTCACCCGCCAGCGCCGCGTCAGCGGCTGGTAGACCAGCCGTGCGACCCGGCTTGCCCCACTGATGCGTTGGTCGGTCCAGTACCAGCGGCTGCGGCGCACCTCGGCCTGCCAGACGAAGTGCAGGGGCACGCCCCGCCGCAAGACCTCTTCCAAGCCAGGCGGCAGGACCAGCGGCGCGCGGGCCGACAGGTAGAGCCCATCGGGTTGGCGCTCCAGCGTGGCCTGGAGGCCGGCGTCCTGGGCCAGGGCCGGCAGCGCCAGCCAGAGCCAGACGCCCACGAACAGCCCCAGGCCGCCGCAGCAGCGCGCCAGCCAGCGGCGCAGGACGCGCCAGCCGCCGGCCTCAAGCGGCGGGTTTTTCCCACAGGGCGTAGTAAAAGCCATCCAGTCCACACGCGAGATTGTCGTTCATGGCCGTGTCGCCTTGCGCCACCGGCACAGACTGGCCCGGCAACAGGTGGCCGGGGGCCGGCAGGCGCCGCGCCGCCGGGTGGCGTTGCTGGAACGCCGCCATCTGCGATTCGCCTTCAGCCCGGAACACGGAGCAGGTGCAGTACAGCAAGCGTCCACCGGGACGCAGCACGGGCCACAGGGCGTCGAGCAGGCGCAGTTGCTGCTGCGCCAGTTGCGCCACGTCTTCGGGCCGCCGCAGCCAGCGCACGTCGGGGTGGCGCCGCACGATGCCGGAGGCGGTGCAGGGCGCGTCGAGCAGGATGGCGTCGAACGGTTCGCCGTCCCACCAGCGGTCGGTGTCGGCGGCATCGGCCGCCAGCACGTGGGCCTGCAGACCGAGGCGGCCCAGGTTCTCGCGGATGCGTTCGCCGCGTTGCGGGTCCACGTCCAGGGCCCACACGTCGAGGTCGGCACTTTCCAGCAGGTGGGCGGTTTTGCCACCGGGAGCGGCACAGGCGTCCAGCACCCGCGCGCCGGCGGACAAGCCGGCGCCCTGGAGCAGCAGCGGCGCGGCCAGTTGGGCCGCACCGTCCTGCACCGACACATCGCCCCAGCCCCAGCCGGGCAGGCGCTCCACCGGCACGGCGCGCGCCAACACCACCCCATCGGGCCCCAGGGCCTGGGCCTCAAAGCCTGCGGCGTGCAGGCGCGCCAGGTAGGCGTCGCGGGTCTGGTGGCGGCGGTTGACACGCAACACCATGGGCGCGGCCTGCTGGTTGGCCTGCAGCAGGGCCTGCCAATGCTGCGGGTGGTCGCGGCGCAGGCGCTGCACCCACCAGAAAGGGTGGTTCCAGCGGGCCTCGGCGTCTTGCCGCGCCTCGCCAAGCAGGGTGCTCTGCTCGCGCAGGTAACGCCGCAGACAGGCGTTGAGAAAGCCCCCGGCCCCGGCAGCTCCGCGCAAGCGTTCGGCCGCGCGCACCGCCTGATCCACCACCGTGTGCGGGGCGTAGTGGGCGGCGGCACTGGTGTCGTCTTCGGGCAACATGGTCAGCGCCAGCCCGAGCAAGGCGGCCACCACCGGTTTGGGCGGGCGCTCGGCGAGCAGCCGCGTCAGCACCCGGGCCTCCCCCCAGTGCCGCAGGGCGTGGTAGACCAGCGCCTGCACGCCGGGGCGCAGCTCGGGGGCCACCTTGGGCAGGGCGTCGGTCAGGGAGCGGCCTTGCTGCACCGCGTGCAGCACCTGAGCGGCCGCGGCGAGTTGTTCGGACAGGGGGGGAGCGTCGGTCATTCAGAGCGGAAGCGGGCCACGGGCCAGCGTTTGGGTATCGGCAAAAGGTCGAGGGGGATCGGTGGCCTCCCGGCCATCCTGCGGCGCCAGGGCGGGCATCCGGCCCCCGTAGATGCGCTCGATGCGCTGGGCCAGGGGCGGGTGGGCGTCGAACCACCGGGCCAGCCGCCCGGACTCGCCCGACACCAGCAGCATGTGCTGCACCAGGGGCTGGCGCACCGGCTCGGGCGCGGTGCCCGCCTGGCTCTGCCCCAGCACCTTGCGCAACACGCGCCCCAGGCCTTCGCGGTTGCGGGTCCATTGCACGGAGCGGGCGTCGGCCAGGAATTCGCGCTGCCGCGACACGGCGGCCTGCAGGGCGTGGCCGGCCAGCCAGCCCAGCCAGCCGACCGACATGATGGCCAGCCCGAGCAGGAAGCCCAGGTGCCGGCGCCCGTGCTCGTCGGGCGCGGTCAGGCTCTGCCCCAGGCGGTAGATCATTTCCAGGCCGAACACCATGCCGGCCAGGCGCATGTTCAGGCGGGTGTCGCCTTCGCGGATGTGGCTCAACTCGTGCGCCACCACGCCCTGCAGCTCTTCCCGGGTCAAGGCCTCCAGGGTGCCCTGGGTCACCGCGACCACCGCGTCGTCGGCGTCCCAGCCGGTGGCAAAGGCGTTGATGGAATGCTCGCGCGCCAGCACCATGGACTGCGGCGGGCGCATGCCGGCGGCGATGGCCAGTTCCTGCAACACGTGGACGAAGCGCTGCTCGTCGCCGCCGGACGAGGGCCGCGCCGCCCGCGCCCCTAGGCGCTCGGCCAGGCGCACGCCGCCACCGGCCAGCTGAGAGGTTTCCACCCACCAGCCCCCCAGCACGAACAGCAGGGTGACCCCGGTGTTGACCGCGACAAAGTGCCGCGGCAGGCCCAAGCCACCGCCAACGGTGAGCCACCACGCCAGCGCCAGCACCGCGTTGATGGCCAGCACCAGCAGCAACACCATGAGCGCGAACCAGAACAGCAGGCGCCGGGTTTGGCCGCGCGCGTCGCGCTGGAACTCGAAAAACCGCATCCAGGCCCGATCAGAGTTCGACCTTGGGCGCTTGGCGCTCGGCCTCGCTGGTGGTGGCAGCGAGCATGTCCAGCGGCGTGAAGCCCAGCAGCCGGGCGACGACGATGGTCGGGAAATGCAGGGCCGCGTCGTTGTACTCCAGCACGAAATCGTTGTACGCCTGGCGCGCGAAACCGACCCGGTTTTCGGTGTGGGTCAGCTCCTCGTGCAATTCGCGCAAGGACGCATCGGCCTTCAGCTCGGGGTAGTCTTCCACCACCGCGAACAAGCGCCCCAGGGCCCCGCCGAGCACCTGCTCGGCCCCGGCCAGCGCCCCCAGGGCGCCGGCGCTCAAAGGCTGGGCCGCGGCCCCCTGCTCGGCGCTGCGGGCCTGGTTGCGGGCCGCGATCACCGCCTCCAGCGTCTGGGCCTCGTGCGCCAGGTATTTGCGGGCCACTTCCACCAGGTTGGGGATCAGGTCGTAGCGCCGCTTGAGCTGCACGTCGATCTGACCGAACGCGTTGGCCACCTGGTTTTTCAGGCGCATCAGGCGGTTGTAGGCGCCCACGGCCCAGAAGACGGCCACCGCCAACACGGCCAGCACCACCCCAGCAAATACAGACATGTCGGCTCCTGTGCAGAAAGGCGGGCCAGCCCCGCAGGTGCAAAAAGTGCCCCCACTGTAACCCAGGCCCCATGAAAAAACCCCGTCCGGCGCAGACCGGACGGGGTGGGATGCAAGCCCCGCTGCCCGCGAACGGGCAACGGTGGTGCGGGCTTACTCGGCGGCTTGCGCGTCGCTCGCCTCGGCCTGGTCGGCCGCCAGGGAAGCCTGATCGGCCTCGGCGATCGCGCGGCGCTCTTCCTCGTCCATGTGCTCCTTGACGCGGCGCGCGTCGTGGAAAGCCATACCGGTACCGGCCGGGATCAAACGGCCGACGATCACGTTTTCCTTCAGACCACGCAGTTCGTCGCGCTTGCCCATGATGGCCGCTTCGGTCAACACTCGGGTGGTTTCCTGGAAGGAAGCCGCCGAGATGAACGAGTCGGTCGACAGGGACGCCTTGGTGATGCCCAGCAGGATGTTGCTGTAGGTCGCCGGGGTCTTGCCATCGGCGCGCAGCGCGTCGTTGGTGTTGAGGATCTCGGAGCGCTCGACCTGTTCGCCGTTGATGTAGCTGGAGTCGCCGGCGTTTTCCACCACCACGCGACGCAGCATCTGGCGCACGATCACTTCGATGTGCTTGTCGTTGATCTTCACGCCCTGGAGTCGGTACACGTCCTGCACCTCATCGACGATGTAGCGGGCCAGCTCTTCCATGCCCAGCAGACGCAGGATGTCCTGCGGGTCGGCCGGGCCGTCCACGATGCTCTCGCCCTTGTTGACCACCTGGCCTTCGTGCACCAGGATGTTCTTTTCCTTGGGCACGAGTTCGTCCCACACCTTGCCGTCCGGGTCGGTGATCTGCAGACGCACCTTGCCTTTGGTTTCCTTGCCGAAGGACACGGTGCCGGTGATCTCGGCCAGCATGCCCTTGTCTTTCGGGCTGCGGGCTTCGAACAGCTCGGCCACACGCGGCAGACCGCCGGTGATGTCGCGGGTCTTCTGGCCTTCGACCGGGATGCGGGCCAGCACCTCGCCGGGGCCCACGTCCTGGCCGTCGCGCACTTGGATCAGTGCGCCCACCTGGAAGCCGATGGTCACCGAGTGGTCGGTGCCCGGGATCTTCACTTCGTGGCCCTGCGCGTCGATCAGCTTGACCTGCGGACGCACCACCTTGGCCGAGCCGCGGCGTTTCGGGTCGATCACCACCAGGGTGCTCAAGCCGGTCACGTCGTCCACCTGCTTGGCCACCGTCAGGCCCTCTTCCACGTTCTCGAACTTCGCCACACCGGCGAATTCGGTGATGATGGGGCGGGTCAGCGGGTCCCAGTTGGCCAGCACGGTGCCGGCCTTGATGGTCTGGTCGGGCTTGATCGTCAGCGTGGCGCCGTACGGCACCTTGTGGCGCTCGCGCTCGCGGCCGTGCTCGTCCTGGATGATGATTTCGCCAGAACGCGCAATCACCACCAGTTCGCCCTTGGTGTTGGTCACGTAACGCATCGTGGCGTTGAAGCCGATGATGCCGTTGGACTTGGCTTCCACGCTGGAGGCCACCGCCGCACGCGAGGCCGCACCACCGATGTGGAAGGTGCGCATCGTCAGCTGGGTACCCGGTTCACCGATGGACTGGGCGGCGATCACACCCACGGCTTCGCCGGTGTTCACCAAGCCACCGCGGCCCAGGTCGCGGCCGTAGCACTTGGCGCACAGACCGTAGCGGGTTTCGCAGGTCAGCGCGGTGCGCACGCGCACCTCGTCCACGCCCATCTGGTCGATCAGGTCGCAGGCGTCCTCGTCCAGCATCTGGCCGGCCGGGATCAGCACGTTCTGGTTCTCGGGGTTCAGCACCTCTTCGGCCGTGGTGCGGCCCAGGATGCGGTCGCGCAGCGACTCGATCACCTCACCGCCCTCGACGATGGCGCGCATCAGCGTGCCGTTGGAGGTGCCGCAATCCTCTTCGGTCACCACCAGGTCCTGGGTCACGTCCACCAGACGGCGGGTCAGGTAACCGGAGTTCGCGGTCTTCAGCGCCGTGTCGGCCAGACCCTTGCGGGCGCCGTGGGTGGAGATGAAGTACTGCAACACGTTCAGACCTTCACGGAAGTTCGCCGTGATGGGGGTCTCGATGATGGAGCCGTCCGGCTTGGCCATCAGGCCGCGCATGCCGGCCAGCTGGCGGATCTGGGCCGCGGAACCGCGGGCGCCGGAGTCGGCCATCATGTAGATGGAGTTGAACGACTCCTGGTCCACTTCCTTGCCGTTGCGGTCGATGGTCTTTTCCTTCTTCAGGTGATCCATCATGACCTTGGAGATGTCGTCACCGGCCTTGCCCCAGATGTCCACCACCTTGTTGTAGCGCTCCCCCGCGGTCACCAGACCGGACGAATACTGCTGGGCGATTTCCTTCACCTCGGCTTCGGCGCGCTCGATGATGGTGTGCTTCTCGGCCGGCACCAGCATGTCGTCCACCGCGATGGAGATACCCGCACGCGTGGCCAGGCGGAAACCGTTCTGCAGCAGCTTGTCGGCGAACACCACGGTGTCCTTCAGGCCGCACTTGCGGAAGCTGGTGTTGATCAGCTTGGAGATTTCCTTCTTTTTGAGCGCCTTGTTCAGGTTCTCGAAGGCCAGGCCCTTGGGCAGGATTTCGCTCAGCAGCGCACGGCCCACGGTGGTGTCCACCAGCTTGGTCACCGGGGTGAATTCGCCGCTGTCCTTGTCCTTGACGTACTCGGTCAGGCGCACGCTGATCTTGGCGGTCAGCTCCACCACACCGGCGTCCAGGGCGCGCTGCACCTCCATCACGTCGGTGAAGATCATGCCTTCGCCCTTGCCGTTGGTGCGCTCGCGGGTGGTGTAGTACAGGCCCAGCACCACGTCTTGCGACGGCACGATCGATGGTTCGCCGTTGGCCGGGAACAGCACGTTGTTGGAGGCCAACATCAGGGTGCGGGCTTCCATCTGCGCTTCCACCGACAGCGGCACGTGCACGGCCATCTGGTCACCGTCGAAGTCGGCGTTGAAGGCCGAGCAGACGAGCGGGTGCAGCTGGATCGCCTTGCCTTCGATCAGGATGGGCTCAAACGCCTGGATGCCCAGGCGGTGCAGCGTCGGTGCGCGGTTCAGCAGCACCGGGTGTTCCTTGATGACATCTTCCAGGATGTCCCACACCACCGGCGTGCCGGCTTCCACTTCCTTCTTCGCCGCCTTGATGGTGGTCGCGATGCCCATGTTCTCCAGCTTGGCGAAGATGAAGGGTTTGAACAGCTCCAGCGCCATCAGCTTGGGCAGGCCGCACTGGTGCAGCTTGAGGGTCGGGCCCACGGTGATGACGGAACGGCCCGAGTAGTCCACCCGCTTGCCCAGCAAGTTCTGGCGGAAGCGGCCGCTCTTGCCCTTGATCATGTCGGCCAGCGACTTCAAGGCACGCTTGTTGGCGCCCGTCATGGCCTTGCCACGGCGGCCGTTGTCCAGCAGGCTGTCCACGGCTTCCTGCAGCATGCGCTTTTCGTTGCGCGCGATGATTTCCGGGGCCTTCAGTTCCAGCAGGCGACGCAGGCGGCTGTTGCGGTTGATGACGCGGCGGTACAGGTCGTTCAGGTCGGAGGTCGCGAAGCGGCCGCCGTCCAGCGGCACCAACGGACGCAGGTCCGGCGGCAGCACGGGCAGCACGTCCAGCACCATCCACTCGGGCTTGATACCGGATTTTTTGAAGGCTTCCAGCACCTTGAGGCGCTTGGCGTTCTTCTTGATCTTCAGCTCGGAGCCGGTCAGGTCGTTGCGCAGCTTCTCGATCTCGGTGTCGATATCGATCGACTCGAGCAGTTCCTTGATGCCTTCAGCGCCCATCTTGGCCACGAACTCGTCGCCGTATTCCTTGACCTTGGCGTCGTAGTCGTCCTCGGACATGATGCTGAACTTCTTCAGCGGGGTCATGCCCGGGTCCACGATCACGTAGGCTTCGAAATACAGCACGCGTTCGATGTCGCGCAGCGTCATGTCGAGCACCATGCCCAGACGCGACGGCAGCGACTTCAGGAACCAGATGTGGGCGCAGGGCGCGGCCAGGTCGATGTGGCCCATGCGCTCGCGGCGCACCTTGGTCTGGGTCACTTCCACGCCACACTTCTCGCAGATCACGCCACGGTGCTTCAGGCGCTTGTACTTGCCGCACAGGCACTCGTAGTCCTTGATGGGGCCGAAGATC
The DNA here is from genome assembly GCF_002837145.1 of Macromonas nakdongensis. Lineage (GTDB taxonomy): Bacteria > Pseudomonadota > Gammaproteobacteria > Burkholderiales > Burkholderiaceae_C > Macromonas_B > Macromonas_B nakdongensis. The sequence continues at coordinate 17,067 of NZ_NWMV01000030.1, forward strand.
TTGGCGCAGAACAGACCGTCACGCTCGGGCTTGAAGGTGCGGTAGTTGATGGTTTCCGGCTTCTTGACTTCACCGAAAGACCAGGAGCGGATTTTTTCCGGCGAGGCCAGACCGATGCGGATGGCATCGAAATGCTCGTCGGGCGTGAACTGCTTGAACAGGTCGAGCAAGGATTTCATAGTCTGCTTTCCTTTACTTCAGTGAATCAGGAGCGTTCCAGCTCGATGTCGATACCGAGCGAGCGGATTTCCTTGACCAGCACGTTGAACGATTCCGGCATGCCGGCGTCGATCGCGTGCTCGCCCTTGACGATGGACTCGTACACCTTGGTGCGGCCCTGCACGTCGTCGGACTTGACGGTGAGCATTTCCTGCAGGATGTAGGAAGCGCCGTAGGCTTCCAGCGCCCACACTTCCATCTCCCCGAAACGCTGACCACCGAACTGCGCCTTGCCGCCCAGCGGCTGCTGGGTGACCAAGCTGTACGGACCGGTCGAACGGGCGTGCATCTTGTCGTCCACCAGGTGGTGCAGCTTGAGGTAGTGCATGTAGCCGACGGTGGTGACGCGCTCGAAGGCGTCGCCGGTGCGTCCGTCGTACAACTGGGCCTGGGTGCGGGTCGGCGTCAGGCCCTTGGCCTTGGCGATGTCGTCCGGGTAGGCCAGCTTGAGCATGTCGCGGATCTCGTCTTCCGAGGCTCCGTCGAACACCGGCGAGGCGAAGGGCACGCCCTTGGTCAGTTCCTGCGCCATGGAGCGCACTTCGGCGTCCGACAGGTCGTTCAGGTTTTCCTGGCGGCCGGCGCGGTTGTAGATCTGCTCCAGGAAGCCGCGGATCTCGGTGGTGGCGGCTTCGCGCTGCAGCATGTCGCCGATGCGCTGGCCCAAGCCCTTGCCGGCCCAGCCCAGGTGGACTTCCAGCACCTGACCGATGTTCATGCGCGACGGCACGCCCAGCGGGTTCAGCACGATGTCCACGGGGGTGCCGTCGGCCATGTAGGGCATGTCTTCCACCGGGGTGATCTTGGAGACCACACCCTTGTTGCCGTGGCGACCGGCCATCTTGTCGCCGGGCTGCAGGCGGCGCTTGACCGCCAGGTAGACCTTGACCATCTTCAGCACGCCGGCTGGCAGGTCGTCGCCTTGCGTGAGCTTCTTGCGCTTTTCTTCAAACGCCAGGTCGAAGCTGTGGCGCGTCTGCTCCATGGAGTTCTTGATCGACTCCAGCTGCGCGGCCACGGTCTCGTCGGCCGGGCGGATGTCGAACCAGTGGTACTTCTCGACGTCGGCCAGGTAGGCCTTGTCCAAGGTGGTGCCTTTGGCCAGCTTCTTCGGGCCGCCGTTGGCGACCTTGCCGATCAGCAGCTTCTCGATCCGGTCGAAGGCGTCGGCTTCCACGATGCGCAGCTGGTCGTTCAGGTCCAGGCGGAAGCGCTTGAGTTCGTCGTCGATGATCTGCTGGGCGCGCTTGTCGCGCGTGATGCCTTCGCGGGTGAAGACCTGCACGTCGATCACGGTACCGCTGGAGCCCTGGTCCACGCGCAGCGAGGTGTCCTTCACGTCGGACGCCTTCTCGCCGAAGATGGCGCGCAGCAGCTTCTCTTCCGGCGTCAGCGTGGTTTCGCCCTTCGGCGTCACCTTGCCCACCAGCACGTCACCCGGCAGCACCTCGGCACCGACGTAGATGATGCCGGACTCGTCCAGGCGGTTCAGCTGCTGCTCGGCCAAGTTGGGGATGTCGCGGGTGATTTCTTCCGCGCCCAGCTTGGTGTCGCGCGCCATCACCACCAGTTCCTCGATGTGGATGGAGGTGTAGCGGTCTTCCGACACCACGCGCTCGCTGATCAGGATCGAGTCCTCGAAGTTGTAGCCGTTCCAGGGCATGAAGGCGATCAGCATGTTCTGACCGATCGAGATCTCACCCAGGTCGGTCGACGCACCGTCAGCGATCACGTCGCCCTTGGCCAGCAGGTCGCCCTTCTTGACGATGGGGCGCTGGTGGATGTTGGTGTTCTGGTTGGAACGCTGGTACTTGATCAGGTTGTAGATGTCCACACCCACTTCACCGGCCACGGCCTCGGCGTCGTTGACGCGGATCACGATGCGGGTCGCGTCCACGTAATCGACCACACCACCACGCTTGGCGGTGACCACGGTGCCGGAGTCGATCGCGGCCACGCGCTCGATGCCGGTGCCGACCATCGGCTTTTCCGGGCGCAGCGTGGGCACGGCCTGGCGCGACATGTTGGCGCCCATCAGCGCGCGGTTCGCGTCGTCGTGCTCCAGGAAGGGCACCAGCGACGCCGCCACCGAGACGATCTGCGCCGGCGACACGTCCATGTACTGGATGGTGTCGGCGCTGGTCAGGATGGATTCGCCCTTTTCACGGGCGGAGATCAGTTCGCCGGTCAGGCGGCCTTCGGCGTCCAGCGTCGCGTTCGCCTGGGCGATCACGTACTTGCCTTCCTCGATGGCCGACAGGTAATCGATCTGGTTGGTCACCTGGCCGTCCACCACGCGGCGGTACGGGGTTTCGATGAAACCGTATTCGTTCAGGCGGGCGTACAGGGCCAGCGAGTTGATCAGGCCGATGTTCGGGCCTTCCGGCGTTTCGATCGGGCAGACGCGGCCGTAGTGGGTCACGTGCACGTCGCGCACCTCGAAGCCGGCGCGCTCGCGGGTCAGACCGCCCGGGCCCAGGGCCGAGACGCGGCGCTTGTGGGTGATCTCGGCCAGCGGGTTGGTCTGGTCCATGAACTGCGACAGCTGGGACGCGCCGAAAAACTCCTTCAAGGCCGCAGAAATCGGCTTGGAGTTGATCAGGTCGTGCGGCATCAGCGGCTCTTGCTCGGCCTGGCCCAGACGCTCCTTCACGGCCTTCTCGATGCGGGCCAGACCGGTGCGGTACTGGTTCTCGGCCAGTTCGCCGACGCAACGCACGCGGCGGTTGCCCAGGTGGTCGATGTCGTCCACCTCTCCCTTGCCGTTGCGCAGGTCCACCAGGATCTTGACCACGGCCATGATGTCCTCGTTGGACAGCACCATGGGGCCGGTGGCTTCGTCGCGGCCCACGCGGGCGTTGAACTTCATGCGGCCCACGCGCGACAGGTCGTAGGTGTCCGGGTTGTAGAACAGGCGGTGGAACAGGGCCTGCACCGCGTCCTCGGTCGGCGGCTCGCCGGGGCGCATCATGCGGTAGATGGCCACGCGCGCGGCGAACTCGTCGGTGGTTTCGTCGGTGCGCAGGGTCTGGCTGATGTAGGCGCCCTGGTCCAGCTCGTTGGTGTAGATGCAGGCCAGTTCCTGGATGCCGGCGCTGCGCAGCTTCTTCAGCAGCGCTTCGGTCAGCTCGTCGTTGGCCTTGGCGATGATCTCACCCGTGTCCGGGTCCACCACGTTCTTGGCGACCACGCGGCCCAGCAAGAAGTCTTCCGGCACACTGATGTGGGTGGTGCCGGACTGCTCCAGCTCGCGGGTGTGGCGCGCGGTGATGCGCTTGTCCTTGGCCACCACCACGTTGCCGCTCTTGTCGGTGATGTCGAAACGCGCCACCTCGCCGCGCAGGCGCTCGGACACGTAGGCCATCTGCGCGCCGCTGTCCATCAGGCGGAAGTGGTCGTTGACGAAGAAGTTGGCGAGAATGGTTTCCGGCGTCAGGCCGATGGCCTTGAGCAGGATGGTGACCGGCATCTTGCGGCGGCGGTCGACGCGGAAGTACAGCAGGTCCTTCGGGTCGAATTCGAAGTCCAGCCAGGAACCGCGGTAGGGAATGATGCGGGCGCTGAACAACAGCTTGCCCGAGCTGTGCGTCTTGCCCTTGTCGTGCTCGAAGAAGACACCGGGCGAGCGGTGCAACTGCGACACGATCACGCGCTCGGTGCCGTTGATGATGAAGGAGCCCTTGTCGGTCATCAGGGGCACTTCGCCCATGTAGACCTCTTGCTCTTTCACTTCCTTGACCACCTTGGACTGGCTGGTCGAGGACTCGCGGTCGTAAATGATCAGTTGCACACGGGCGCGCACGGCCGATGCGAACGTCAAACCCCGGGTCTGGCATTCGCGCACGTCGAACGCCGGCTTGGCCAGGTTGTACTCGACGAACTTCATCTCGACAAAACCGTTGTGCGAGACGATGGGGAAGGCCGACTCGAACGCGGCTTGCAGGCCCTCGGCGGCCCGCTTGCGCGGGGCGGCTTCGGCTTGCAGGAACGCGGTGTACGCGTCCTTCTGCATCTGCAGGAGGTATGGAATTTCCAGCACGTTTTCGCGGCTGCCAAAGCTCTTGCGGATGCGTTTGCGTTCGGTGTATGAATATTGAGCCATGAGATCTCCGGGCTTGAGGTCTGCGGCGACTGATCGACAGCAGCGCGTGTGGGCGCGCCCCTGCGTCTTGGCGACTGGCCTCTACCAGTCTGTGGCGGACGGTCCGCGCATTGCACGCGGACCCGAACCAAGCCGTCTTCTGCAGTCGGGGTCAGAAGACACGGCCAAACGGGCAGGACACCCGCTTGGCTGTGCACTCTGAAGCGCCAAAAGGCTGGAAAGCCCTTGCGGACCTTCCAGCCTTGGAGCAAAGCCGAATTACTTGAGTTCGGCCTTGGCGCCGGCTTCTTCCAGCTTCTTCTTGGCGGCTTCGGCGTCGGCCTTGGGCATGGCTTCCTTGACGGTCTTGGGAGCGCCGTCCACCAGGTCCTTGGCTTCTTTCAGGCCCAGACCGGTGATTTCGCGCACGGCCTTGATGACGGACACCTTGTTGGCGCCGGCTTCTTGCAGGACCACGTCGAAGTCGGTCTTCTCTTCAGCGGCCGGGGCAGCAGCGCCACCGCCAGCGGCCGGAGCAGCCATGGCTGCAGCGGACACGCCAAACTTCTCTTCGATGGCTTTCACCAGGTCGTTGAGTTCCATGACGCTCATGCTGTCCAGAGCGGTCAAAAATGCGTCTTTGTCGAATGCCATTTTGATTTCCTAAATAACGATTGGTCGGGGGACAGGGTGCCTCAGGCCGCCTGTGCCTCGCCCTTTTTCTCGGCCAGAGCGGCCAGCACACGGGCGGTGCGGGAGATGGGGGATTGCATCAAGCCCAGCAATTGCGCCAGCAGCACTTCCTTGGAAGGGATGCTTGCCAGTTGCTTCACGCCATTCGCGTCCAAGGCCTTGCCGGAATACACGCCACCGCGGATCACCAACTTGTCGTTGGTTTTCGCAAAGTCGGCCACCACCTTGGCGGCGGCCACAGCGTCTTCCGAGAAGCCGTAGATCAACGGACCGGTCATCTGGTCGGCGCCTGCCTCGAAGCCAGTGCCGGTCACAGCGCGGCGGGCCAGGGTGTTCTTCAGAACACTCAGGCTCACACCTTGGCTGCGGGCGGCAACGCGCAACTGGGTCAGGGCAGCGACCGTGATGCCGCGGTATTCCGCCATCACGAGCGTTTGAGCTTTAGCGGCGAGTGCCGACACCTCATCGATGACGGCCTGCTTCTCACTGCGATTCAGACTCAAGGTCTACTCCTTAAAAAGCAGGGTCGAAAACCTTCCCTGCACCTTCTTGCAGCGACCAACCGTATTTGGAACAGATCCATCTGCGGCGGGATCGCCATCTGCGCTGGCGTCACTTGCATTAAGCGCTGCACCCGGGGACACAGCGCACCAGCGGTCTTGGATGGCTTCCGGCAGCCAAAGCCACCGGAACCCACCACCTCGGGCACCCGAAGGCACCCCAATTGCTCACGCGATCAAGCCGCGATGGAAGCCACTTCCACGCGCACGCCCACACCCATGGTGGACGACACGGCGACCTTGCGCAGGTACTGACCCTTGGACGAAGCCGGCTTGGCCTTGTTCAGGGCGTCGATCAGCGCAGCCAGGTTGCCCTGCAGCTTGTCGGCGTCGAAAGAACGGCGGCCGATGGTGCCATGCACGATACCGGCCTTGTCCACGCGGAACTGCACCTGACCGGCCTTGGCGTTCTTCACAGCAGTGGCCACGTCGGGGGTGACGGTGCCGACCTTGGGGTTCGGCATCAGGCCACGCGGACCCAGGATCTGACCCAGGGTACCGACGATGCGCATCGCGTCCGGGGAGGCAATCACCACGTCGAAGTCCATCTTGCCGGCCTTGACGTCGGCCGCCAGGTCTTCAAAACCCACCACGTCGGCGCCAGCGGCCTTGGCCTCTTCGGCCTTGGCACCCTGGGCGAACACGGCGACGCGCTTGGTCTTGCCGGTGCCGTTGGGCAGCACCACGGCGCCACGCACCACCTGGTCGGACTTCTTGGCGTCCACGCCCAGCTGCACGGCCACGTCGATCGATTCGTCGAACTTGGCGCTGGCACAGTCCTTGACCAGGGCCAAGGCTTCACCGATGGGGTACAGCTTGGTCGACTCGACCTTGCCCTGCAGGGCCTGTTGTTTCTTGGTCAGCTTGGCCATGTCACACGCCCTCCACAATCACGCCCATGGAACGGGCGGAACCAGCCAAGGTCTTGACAGCGCCTTCGATGTCGACGGCGTTCATGTCTTTCAGCTTGGTCTTGGCAATTTCTTCCAGCTGGGCGCGGGTGATCTTGCCCACCTTTTGCTTGTTCGGCACCGAAGAGCCCTTGTCCAGCTTGATCGCCTTCTTGATCAGCGTGGTGGCCGGCGGGGTCTTGATGATGAAGGTGAAGCTCTTGTCCGCGAAGGCGGTGATCACCACCGGCAGCGGCAGACCGGGCTCGACGCCCTGGGTCTGGGCGTTGAACGCCTTGCAAAACTCCATGATGTTCAGGCCGCGCTGACCCAGCGCCGGACCGATCGGGGGAGAGGGGTTGGCCTTACCAGCCGGCACTTGCAGCTTGATGAAGCCGACGATTTTCTTCGCCATGTTTGACTCCTGCGAGTGTTAACGGCCGCCAGCCACTGGGCCAGCCACCTCCTCGCGGTAAAGATCCATGTTCAACCCAAGCCACCAGGACTCGGACCGCCAGCACCGGATCGACAGCGCCAGCAAAAAACGCCAAGGCGATCACTCGCTTCGGCGGAATTTGGAATTATACAAGCCCAACCACCTGGAGCGCAAGCCCCGGCGGCGCGCGGCTGACACTCAGGTCTTCTCGACCTGGTTGAATTCGAGTTCGACCGGCGTGGCGCGACCGAAGATCGTGACCGACACGCGCAACTTGTTCTTCTCGTAATTGACTTCCTCGACAGTGCCGTTGAAGTCGGTGAACGGACCTTCCTTGACGCGGACGTACTCGCCGGTGATGAACTCCACCTTGTGGCGCGGCTTGTCCGAACCTTCCTGCATCTGACTGACGATCTTCTGCACTTCGTCTTCCGAGATCGGCGTCGGCCGGTTGCGGGCGCCGCCCACAAAACCGGTCACCTTGCTGGTGTTCTTCACCAGGTGCCAAGTGTCGTCGTCCATCACCATCTCCACCAGCACGTAGCCAGGGAAGAATTTTCGCTCGGTGGTGCGCTTCTGGCCGTTCTTGACCTCGACCACCTCCTCCGTCGGCACCAGGATACGACCGAACTTGTCCTGCATGCCGGCGCGCTGCACGCGCTCCAGGATGTTGCGCTCGGCCGCTTTTTCCATGCCGGAATAGGCATGCACCACGTACCAGCGCATGCCCTCGGCGGGGGCCGCGTTCATGGGGGAAACCACTGTCGATTCGCTCATAGTTATCTCCACCCCAGGATCAGGCTGTACAACACCCACTCCAGGGTCTTGTCGGTGAGCCACAGGAACAGGGCCATCACAAACACAAACACAAACACGTAGGCGGTCATCTGCGTGGCCTCGCGCCGCGTCGGCCACACCACCTTCTTGACTTCTTTCCAGGAGTCCTTGCCATAGGCCACCAGACGGCGGCCCGCGTCGGACACACCGAACACCGCCACGGCCGCAGCCACACCCACCAACAGGGCCGCCCACTGCGCCAAGGCACCCTGGGCAGACAGCAAGTAAAACGCCACAAAGCCGGCGAGCAGCAGGAATGCTGCGAACGCCAGCTTGGCCTTGTCGGCACCGGTGCCGACGGTTTGTACATCAGTGGTGGCCATCTGCCCCGTACCCCAATCCTGCGCACTAGAAAACAAGCCCACCAGAGGTCTTTCGACTTCGGCGGGCTTTACAACCACTTGGGCAATCGATAGTGCTATCGCTTACTGCCGGGTGGCAGGGGCAGTAGGAATCGAACCTACAACCTTCGGTTTTGGAGACCGACGCTCTGCCAATTGAGCTATACCCCTACTGACTCAAAAATCAGTCGATGATCTTGGCCACGACGCCGGCGCCGACGGTGCGACCGCCTTCACGGATGGCGAAG
>NZ_NWMV01000031.1 GCF_002837145.1 Macromonas nakdongensis
GGGCGCCCAGGCGGGGGCGGGTTTCCCAGGTGCGCCAGCCCAGCGCCTGGATGCGGTCGAGCACGCGCAAGCCCCCTTGCACAACCAGCCGCAGCTCCCAGCCGGTGCGGCCGGGCAGCCGCAGCGCGAGCGGTGCGCCTTGCTCCATCAGGCCGCGGGCGTGCTCGGCCAGTTCGCGCACCAGCGCCGCGCTGCGGGCCGGGGCTTCGGTCGGGGCTTCGGGCCGCAGTCCGTGGCGTTGCAGGTCGGCCAGGGGCAGGTAGTGGCGCTGGCGCGCCAGGTCCTGGCCCAGGTCCTGCCAGAAATTGATCAGTTGCAGGGCGCTGCAAATGGCATCGCTCTGGGCCAGCGACCGCGCATCGTCCACGCCGTACAGGTGCAGCAACAGGCGCCCCACCGGGTTGGCTGAGCGGCGGCAGTAGTCCAACAAGGCGTCCCGGTCGGGGTAGTGGCGTCCTTGCGCGGTGTGGCGCACGTCCTGTTCGAAGGCGTCCAGCAGGTCCAACAGCGGCTGGGCCGGCAGGCGGTGGGTCGCGGCCTCGCGCGCCAGCGGCCCGAACACCTCGGGCCAGCGGGGCGAAGGGGCTTGTCCGGCCAGGACGGCGAGGAGGTCGGCACGGAACGCCGCCAGATCGGCCAGGCGCTGGGCGGCCGGGGCCTGACCTTCGTCGGCCAAGTCGTCGGCGGTGCGGGCGAAACGGTAGAGGGCGACGATGGGCGCGCGCCAGCGCGGCGGGCACAACCAGGAGGCCACCGGGAAATTCTCGTAATGCTCGACGCCTTGCATGCGGCGGATGTTGCCACAGGCCGGCTTGCCGAGCGGGGAGCGGGCCGCGATACTGCGTGTCGGCCCCGGCCTTCGGGTATCATTTGCTTAATAACCCGTCGGTCATTAATTATTCGGAGGCATTGTGCACACATCGCGGTTTGCTGTTTGGCCCATGGCGTTGGGCTTGGTGCTGGGCCTGTCGGCCTGTTCCCGGCCGGCCCCGCCGGAGGATCCGGTGCGCGCGGTCAAGCTGCTCAAGATCGAGGCGGGGGCCGGATTGGGCGCGCAGGAGTACGCGGCCGACATCCGCGCCCGCACCGAGTCGCGCCTGGGTTTCCGGGTGGGCGGCAAGCTGCTGGAGCGGCCGGCCGAGGTCGGTCAGTCGGTGCGGGCGGGTCAGTTGCTGGCGGTGCTCGACGGGCAGGACTACCAGTCCGCGGCCCAGGCCGCAGGTGCCCAGGTGGCCGCGGCCCAGACCCAGCGCGACCTGGCGGCGGCCGATCTGGGCCGCTTCGAATCCTTGCGGGCCCAGGGCTTCATCAGCGGGGCCGAAATTGAACGGCGCCAGACCGCCTTGAAAGCCGCCCAGGCCAGCCTGGAGCAGGCCCAGGCCCAGGCCAACGTCCAGCGCAACCAGGCCGCTTATACCCGCCTGCTGGCCGATGCCGACGGCGTGGTGGTGGGGGTGGACGCCGAGCCCGGTCAGGTCGTGGCGGCGGGCGCACCGGTGGTGCGCCTGGCCCGCAATGGGCCGCGCGATGCGGTGTTTGCCGTGCCCGAAGACCGGGTCGCCCTGGTGCGCACCGGCGCCCAGGCCGAAGTCTCTTTGTGGGCCCAGGCCGGACCGGGCAGCGCCCAGAGTCTGCGTGGCCGGGTGCGCGAGGTCGCGGCCAGTGCCGATCCGCTGACCCGCACCTACGCCGTCAAGGTGGCCTTGGCCGAAGACAGCCCGCCGCCCTTGGGGGCGACGGCCACGGTGCGCCTGGCGCTGCCGACCCCGCCCAGCGGTGCGGGGGCGGCGCTGCGCCTGCCCACCAGCGCCCTGTGGCAGCAGGGCCAGGGCAGCGCCGTCTGGGTGTTCGACGCCCAGGCCGGTGTGGTGCGCGCCCGCAGCGTGCAGGTCGCCGGGCTGGAGGGCAACCAGGCCCTGATCGCCCAAGGCCTGCAGGCCGGTGAAGAGGTCGTGTCGGCCGGTGTCCACGTCCTCACCGAAGGCCAGGCCGTGGTGCGCTACGCCGCGCCCGTGGCCCGCTGAAACGGAACGTCCGGAGCCCCGCATGAGCGACACCCCGAACCGATCGCGTTTCAACCTCTCTGAATGGGCGCTGAACCACCAGCCCCTGACGCGCTACCTCATGGTGGTGCTGCTGGTGCTGGGCTTTGCCGCCTTCTTCCAGCTCGGTCAGGACGAAGACCCGCCGTTCAACTTCCGCGCCATGGTCGTGCGCGCCTACTGGCCCGGCGCCAGCGCCCAGCAGATGGCCGAACAGGTGGCCGACAAGCTGGAAAAAACCCTGCAGGAAACGCCCTACGCCGACATCATCCGCAGCTACTCCAAGCCCGGCGAGACGCTGATCGTCTTCCAGGTGGCCGATTCGTCGCCCCCGAAGGAACTGCAGCAGATCTGGTACACCGTGCGCAAGAAGATCGGCGACATGCGCGCCACCTTGCCCCAGGGGGTGCAGGGGCCGTTCTTCAACGACGAGTTCGGTGACGTCTTCGGCGTGATCTACGCCCTGCAGGGCGAAGGCTACAGCCCGGCGGAACTGAAAACCGAGGCCGACCGCATCCGCCAGGCGCTGCTCAACGTGCCCAGCGTGTCCAAGGTCGAGCTCTACGGCGTACAGGACGAGAAGGTCTACATCGAAATCTCGCGCCGGCGCCTGGCCACCCTGGGCCTGGACATGAACCAGGTGCTGGAACAGCTGGGGCAGCAGAACGCCGTGGCGCCGGCCGGTGTCGTGCAGACACCGCAGGACGCGGTGGGGGTGCGTGTCGGTGGCGCCTTCCAGTCGGTCGAGGCGCTGCGCGCCATGCCCATCCGCGCGGCCAACGGCACCCAGCTGCGTTTGGGCGACATCGCCGACATCCGGCGCGACCACGTCGATCCGCCGCAGGTCAAGGTGCGCCACGCGGGCCAGGAGGGCATCGCCCTGGGCGTGTCCATGGCCAAGGGTGGCGACATCATTGCCCTGGGCGAGGCCCTGAAGGCCCAGCTGGCGGTGCTGGAGCGCGGCCTGCCCGCCGGCATGCATCTGGCCCAGGTGCAGGACCAGCCGGCCACCGTGTCCCATTCGGTCAACGAATTCGTCCAGGTGCTGATCGAGGCGGTGGTGGTCGTGCTGCTGGTCAGCTTCCTCAGCTTGGGTCTGCACCGCAACCCCGCCGGCCGCGGCCTGCGCCGCTACACCCTGGACGTCCGTCCCGGCCTGGTGGTGTTCATCACCATCCCGCTGGTGCTGGCCATGACCTTCCTGGTCATGCAGTACTGGGGCATCGGTCTGCACAAGATCTCGCTGGGCTCGCTCATCATCGCGCTGGGCCTTCTGGTGGACGACGCCATCATCGCGGTCGAAATGATGGTGCGCAAACTGGAGGAAGGCCACACCATGATGCGGGCCGCCACCTTCACTTGGGACGTGACGGCCATGCCCATGCTCACGGGCACGCTGATCACCGCCGCCGGCTTCCTGCCCATCGGTTTCGCCAAGTCCACGGTCGGGGAATACACCTTTGCCATCTTCGCGGTCACCGCCGCCGCCCTGGTGCTGTCGTGGATCGTCGCGGTCTACTTCGTGCCCTACCTGGGCGTGAAGCTGCTCAAGGTCAAGGTCCACACCGGTCCGGTGGCCGAGGTGTTCGACGGTGCCTTCTACACCCGCTTCCGCGCCGTGGTGGACTGGTGCGTGCAGCACCGCTGGGCCACGCTGGGGGCCACCCTGCTGATTTTTGCGCTGGGCATCGTCGGCATGAAGAACGTGCAGCAGCAGTTCTTCCCCGAGTCCAACCGGCCCGAAATCATCATGGATCTCTGGCTGCCCGAAGGCAGCGCCTTTGCCGCCAACGAAGCCGTCGCCCGCCGCGTCGAGCACCGGCTGCAGGCCATGCCCGACGTGGCGCACGTGACGGCCTGGATCGGCTCCGGCCTGCCCCGGTTCTACCTGCCACTGGACCAGATTTTTCCCCAGAGCAACGTCAGCCAGATCCTGATCATGCCCCGGGGCTTGGCCGAGCGCGACCGGCTGATGCGCGAGCTGCCTCAGCTGCTGGCCACCGAATTCCCCGAGGTGCGCGGCCGCGTCAAGCTGCTGGCCAACGGCCCGCCGGTGGCCTACCCGGTCCAGTTCCGCGTCTACGGGTCCGATCCGGTGCTGCTGCGCGAACGGGCCGAGCAGGTCAAGCAGGCCATGCGCCAGAGCCCGAACACCCGCGGCGTGAACGACAACTGGAACGAGTCGGTCAAGACCGTGCGGTTGGACGTGGACCAGGCCAAGGCCCGCGCCCTGGGGGTCAGCAGCGCGTCGATCGCGCAAACCGCGCGCACCGCCCTGTCCGGCAGCACCGTCGGCCAGTACCGCGAAGGCGACAAGCTGATCGACATCGTGCTGCGCCAGCCCCTGGCCGAGCGCGACGCCGTGTCGGAGCTGGCCAACGCCTACCTGCCCACCGCCAGCGGCCGGCCCGTGCCGCTGACGCAGATCGCCCGCCCCGTGTTCGCCTGGGAGCCGGGCGTGATGTGGCGCGAAAACCGCGAGTACGCCGTCACCGTCCAGAGCGACATCGTCGCCGGCCTGCAAGGGGCCACGGTGACGAACGAGCTCCTGCCCGCCGTCCGCGCGCTGGAGGCCGAATGGGTGCGCCAGGGCCAGGGGGGTTACCGCGTGGAAGTGGCCGGCACCGTGGCCGAAAGCAGCAAGGGCCAGGGCTCCATCGCCGCCGGCGTGCCGATGATGCTGTTCATCATCTTCACCCTGCTCATGCTGCAGCTGCACAGCTTCAGCCGCGCAATGCTGGTTTTTCTCACCGGGCCCCTGGGTCTGGCCGGCGTCGCTGCGGCCTTGCTGCTGCTCAACCGGCCCTTCGGCTTCGTCGCCTTGCTCGGTGTCATCGCCCTCATGGGCATGATCATGCGCAACTCGGTCATTCTGATCGACCAGATCGAGCAGGACCGCGCCGCCGGCGTGCCGGCCTGGGACGCCATCGTCGAAGCCGCGGTGCGCCGCCTGCGGCCCATCGTGCTGACGGCCGCCGCCGCCGTGCTGGCCATGATTCCCCTGTCGCGCAGCCTGTTCTGGGGGCCGATGGCGGTGGCGATCATGGGCGGGCTCATCGTCGCCACGGTGCTGACCTTGCTGACCTTGCCCGCGATGTACGCCGCCTGGTTCCGCGTGAAGCGCGAACCAGCGCCTGCCTTACAATAACCGGTTTGCCGCTGCGTGCCCCAGGCGCGCGGCGGCTCTTACCACAGCGCGGGTGGCGAAATTGGTAGACGCACCAGGTTTAGGTCCTGACGCCAGCAATGGTGTGGGGGTTCGAGTCCCCCCCCGCGCACCACACATTTGACCCGGATCGTTCAGCGGCAGCCTCCAGGCTGCCCTGTTGCCCCTACAGGAGAAAACCATGGCCGTGAACGTTGAAACCCTGGAAAAGCTGGAGCGCAAAATCACGCTCGAGCTGCCGGTCGACAGCATCCAGAAGGAAGTCGAATCCCGCCTCAAGCGCATGCAGCGCCAGGTCAAGATGGACGGCTTCCGCCCCGGCAAGGTGCCGATGAGCGTGGTGGCCAAGCAGTACGGCTACTCGGTGCAGTACGAAGTCATGAACGACAAGGTCGGTCAGGCCTTCAACGCCGCCGCCGCCGAAGCGCAGCTGCGCATCGCCGGTCAGCCGCGCATCAACGAAAAGGACGGCGCCCCCGAGGGCGTGGTGGCCTTTGAAGCGATCTTCGAAGTCTTCCCCGAAGTCAAGATCAAGGACCTGTCCGCCGCCGAAGTGGACAAGCTCTCGGCCGAAGTGGACGAAGCCGCCATCGACCGCACCCTGGACATCCTGCGCAAGCAGCGCCGCACTTTCGTGCAGCGCGGCGCCGATGAGGCCGCCGCCGACGGCGACCGCGTGACCATCGACTTCGAAGGCAAGATCGACGGCGAGCCGTTCGAAGGCGGCAAGGCCGCGGGCTTCCAGTTCCTGGTCGGCGAAGGCCAGATGCTCAAAGAGTTCGAAGACGCGGTCCGCGGCATGAAGGCCGGCGAGTCCAAGACCTTCCCGCTGAACTTCCCGGCCGACTACCACGGCAAGGAAGTGGCAGGCAAGACTGCCGACTTCCTGGTGACCCTGAACAAGGTCGAAGCCCAGCAGTTGCCCGAGGTGAACGAGGAGTTCGTCCAGTCTCTGGGCATTGCCGACGGCACCGTGGCCGCCCTGCGTGCCGACATCCAGAAGAACCTGGCCCGCGAAGTCAAGTTCCGCCTGCAGGCCCGCAACAAGGCCGCGGCCATGGACGCGCTGGTCGCCCAGTCCGAACTCGACCTGCCCAAAGCCAGCGTGGCCGCCGAGGTGGAGCGCCTGGTGGAAGGCGCCCGCGCCGACCTGAAGCAGCGCGGCATCAAGGACGCCGACAAGGCCCCGATCCCGGCCGAACTGTTCCAGGAACAGGCCGAGCGCCGCGTGCGCCTGGGCCTGGTGGTGGCCGAGCTGGTCAACGCCAACAACCTGCAGGCCAAGCCCGAGCAGATCGACGCCCACATCAACGAACTGGCCGCTTCCTACGAAAGCCCGGCCGATGTGGTGCGCTGGTACAAGGGCGACAACCGCCGCATGGCCGAGGTCGAAGCCATCGTGATCGAGAACAACGTCACCGAATTCGTGCTGGGCCAGGCCAAGGTCACCGAGAAGGCTGTCAGTTTCGAAGAGCTGATGGGCCAGCAGGGCTGATCTGCCGGTGGGCGCCGCACGGTGCCCCCAGCAACAGGGCGGGTCGCAACCCGCCCTTTTTTTTGCCGATGGCGCCCCCACATGCCCCAAATCGGCCTGTCGGCCCCCCGCAAGGCCAACAGTGTCTCCCGGCATTGGTTACAGTTGAGCGTCGCACAGATTTTCGGAGCACACACATGAGCGCATTGGATGCACAGAACCTGGGCATGGTCCCCATGGTCATCGAACAGTCGGGCCGCGGCGAACGCGCCTACGACATTTACTCCCGCCTGCTGAAGGAGCGCGTGGTGTTTCTGGTCGGTCCGGTCAACGACCAGTCGGCCAACTTGGTGGTGGCCCAGATGCTGTTCCTGGAAAGTGAAAATCCGGACAAGGACATCCACTTCTACATCAACTCCCCTGGCGGTTCGGTGAGCGCCGGCATGTCGATCTTCGACACCATGAATTTCATCAAGCCCGACGTGTCCACCCTGTGCATGGGCATGGCTGCCAGCATGGGCGCCTTCCTGCTGGCCGCGGGCACCAAGGGCAAGCGCTTTGCGCTGCCCAACTCGCGCGTCATGATCCACCAGCCGCTGGGCGGCGCCCAGGGCCAGGCCACCGACATCGAGATCCACGCCCGCGAGATCCTGCGCCTGCGCGCCGACCTGAACAAGGTGCTGGCCGAACGCACCGGCCAGCCGTTGGAGAAGATCGAGCGCGACACCGAGCGCGATTACTTCATGGCCGCCGCCGAAGCCGCCGAATACGGCCTGATCGACAAGGTCATCGACAAGCGCGGCGCCTGAGCGCCGCGTCCAGGGCCTCACGTATCATTGCCCCAAACGACATTTCCCCGAGACAGCAGCAAGGCATCCCCATATGGCCGATAAAAAAAGCGCCAACAGCGACAAAACCCTGTACTGCTCGTTCTGCGGTAAAAGCCAGCACGAGGTCAAGAAACTGATTGCCGGCCCCTCGGTGTTCATCTGCGAAGAGTGCATCGACCTGTGCAACGACATCATCCGCGACGAACTGCCCCAGACCACCCTGGGCCAGGCCGCCGAGGGCGACGCGCTGCCCACGCCGCTGGAAATCAAGCAGCACCTCGACCACTACGTGATCGGGCAGGAAGCGGCGAAAAAGTCGCTGTCGGTGGCGGTGTACAACCACTACAAGCGCCTGCGCCACAAAGAGGTGGCCAAGAAGGACGACGTGGAGCTGGCCAAGAGCAACATCCTGCTGATCGGGCCCACCGGCTCGGGCAAGACGCTGCTGGCCCAGACCCTGGCGCGCCGCCTGAACGTGCCCTTCGTCATGGCCGATGCCACCACGCTGACCGAAGCCGGCTACGTCGGCGAGGACGTGGAAAACATCATCGCCAAGCTGCTGCAGACCTGCAACTACGACGCCAGCAAGGCGCAGCAGGGCATCGTCTACATCGACGAGATCGACAAGATCACCCGCAAGTCCGAGAACCCGTCCATCACGCGTGATGTGTCGGGTGAGGGCGTGCAGCAGGCCCTGCTCAAGCTGATCGAAGGCACGCTGGCCTCGGTGCCGCCCCAAGGCGGGCGCAAGCACCCGAACCAGGACATGTTGCAGGTGGACACCTCCAACATCCTGTTCATTTGCGGTGGTGCCTTTGCCGGCCTGGAGAAAATCGTGGAGCAGCGCACCGAAGCCGCCGGCATCGGCTTTGGTGCCAGCGTCAAGAGCAAGAAGGAACGCAGCCTGACCGACGTGTTCGCCGACGTCGAGCCCGACGACCTGGTGCGCTTCGGCCTGATTCCCGAACTCGTGGGCCGCCTGCCCGTGGTCACCGCCCTGGCCGAACTGGGCGAGGACGCACTGGTGGACATCCTGACCGAGCCCAAGAACGCGGTGGTCAAGCAGTTCGCCCAGCTGCTGCAGATGGAAGGCGTGGAGCTGGAGGTGCGCAACGGTGCGCTCAAGGCCATCGCGCGCAAAGCCATCAAGCGCAAGACCGGTGCCCGTGGTCTGCGTTCCATCCTCGAACAGGCGCTGATGGACACCATGTTTGAACTCCCCAGCATCGGCAACGTCGAAAAGGTGGTGGTGGACGAGTCCACCATCGAAGACGGCAAGGCGCCGCTGCTGGTGTACCGCGAAGCCGCCCGGCAGGCCTGACCCGACGGGGCGGGGCGCTTGGCGCCCTTGCCCCCACTGGCAAGCGGGTTGAAGCGGCCGAATGTGCCCCCACTTGCCGCATTCAGATTGAGGTAAGACGATGTCCGGACACACACTCCTTCCCAGCCAACCCGTGACGCTGCCGCTGCTGCCGCTGCGCGACGTGGTGGTGTTTCCCCACATGGTGATTCCCCTGTTCGTGGGGCGGCCCAAGAGCATCAAGGCGCTGGAGTCGGCCATGGAGAATGAGCGGCGCATCATGCTCGTGGCGCAAAAGACCGCCGCCAAGGACGACCCCGCACCCGAAGACCTGTTCGACATGGGCTGTGTCGCCAGCATCCTGCAGATGCTCAAGCTGCCCGATGGCACGGTGAAGGTGCTGGTCGAGGGCGTGCAACGCGCCAAGGTGCTGGGCGTGCAGGAAGGCGAGCAGCATTTCCACGCCGAAGTGACCCCGGTGGACGGCGATGCCGAAAGCGCGGACCTGGACAGCACCGAGCTCGAAGCCCTGCGCCGCGCCGTGATGCAGCAGTTTGACCAGTACGTCAAGCTGAACAAGAAGATCCCGTCCGAGATCCTGACGTCCATCGCCAGCATCGACGACGCCGGCCGCCTGGCCGACACCATCGCCGCCCACCTGCCGCTCAAGCTGGAAGCCAAGCAGAGCGTGCTCGACCTCGACGTGGTGTCGCAGCGCCTGGAAAACCTGTTCAGCCAGCTCGAACGCGAAGTCGATATCCTGAATGTGGACAAGCGCATCCGCGGCCGCGTCAAGCGCCAGATGGAGAAAAACCAGCGCGACTTCTACCTGAACGAGCAGGTCAAGGCCATCCAGAAAGAGCTGGGTGAAGGCGAAGAGGGTGCCGACATCGAGGAGATCGAGAAGAAGATCAAACTCGCCAAGATGCCCGCCGAAGCGCGCAAGAAGGCCGAAGCTGAGCTGAAAAAGCTCAAGCTGATGTCGCCCATGTCGGCCGAGGCCACCGTGGTGCGCAACTACATCGACGTGCTGGTGGGTCTGCCCTGGAGCAAGAAAACCAAGATCAAGCACGACCTGGCCTTTGCCGAAGACGTGCTGAACGAGGACCACTACGGCCTGGACAAGGTCAAGGACCGCATCCTCGAATACCTCGCGGTGCAACAGCGGGTGGACAAGGTCAAGGCCCCCATCCTGTGCCTGGTGGGGCCACCGGGCGTGGGCAAGACCTCGCTGGGCCAGTCGGTGGCCAAGGCGACCGGGCGCAAGTACGTGCGCATGGCCCTGGGCGGCATGCGCGACGAGGCCGAGATCCGCGGCCACCGCCGCACCTACATCGGTGCCATGCCGGGCAAGGTGCTGCAGAGCCTGAACAAGGTCGGCACCAAGAACCCGCTGTTCCTGCTCGACGAGATCGACAAGCTGGGCATGGATTTCCGCGGTGACCCGTCGTCCGCGCTGCTGGAGGTGCTGGACCCGGAGCAGAACCACACCTTCGCCGACCACTACGTCGAGGTCGATTTCGACCTGAGCGACGTGATGTTCGTGGCCACGTCCAACTCGATGAACATCCCGCCGGCGCTGCTGGACCGGATGGAGGTGATCCGCCTGAGCGGTTACACCGAGGACGAGAAAACCAACATCGCGCAGAAGTACCTGCTGCCCAAGCAGCTGAAGAACAACGGCATCCAGGACGGCGAGCTGGCCGTGACCGAAGACGCGTTGCGCGATGTGGTGCGTTACTACACCCGCGAGGCCGGCGTACGCTCTCTGGAGCGTGAACTGTCCAAGATCTGCCGCAAGGTGGTCAAAGGCCTGCTGCTGAAAAAGTACACCCCCACGGTGGAAGTGAACGCCGAGAACCTGAGCGACTTCCTGGGTGTGCGCAAGTACACCTACGGCCGCGCCGAGGCGCAAAACCAGGTGGGCCAGGTGGTCGGCCTGGCCTGGACCGAGGTGGGTGGCGACCTGCTGACCATCGAAGCCGCGCTGATGCCGGGCAAGGGCAACGTGATCCGCACCGGCTCGCTGGGCGACGTGATGAAGGAGTCGGTCGAGGCCGCGCGCACCGTGGTGCGCAGCCGCGCGCGGGCGCTGGGCATCAAGGACGAGGTGTTCGAGAAGAAGGACATCCACATCCACGTGCCCGACGGCGCCACGCCCAAGGACGGCCCGAGCGCCGGCGCGGCCATGACGACCACCATGGTGTCGGCCCTGACCGGCATTCCGGTGCGGGCCGACGTGGCGATGACCGGTGAAATCACCCTGCGCGGCGAGGTCACGGCCATTGGTGGGTTGAAGGAGAAACTGCTGGCGGCCCTGCGCGGCGGAATCAAGACCGTGCTCATCCCCGAAGAGAACGTCAAGGACCTGGCCGAAATTCCCGACAACGTGAAGGAAGGCCTGGAGATCGTGCCGGTGCGCTGGATCGACCGGGTGCTGGAGATCGCCCTGGAGCGCTACCCCAGTCCCCTGACCGAGGAGGAAGCCGCTGCGGTGGTTGCCGCCCCGACCGCCACCGACAGCAACCCGGCGGTCAAGCATTGATGAAAAAAACGGCCCCGCTTTTGACGGGATCGTGAAAATCCGTATAGAATAATGGCTTCAGACAATGCGGCGGAAACAAAGCAAGTTTGAAAAATGCGGGATTAGCTCAGTTGGTAGAGCGATACCTTGCCAAGGTATAGGTCGAGAGTTCGAGCCTCTTATCCCGCTCCACATTTTGGCAGTCACTTCGGTGGTTGCTTGATCCAGTCGCATGGCCGGATACAGAGCCCAACAAGGCGCGGTAGCAAAGCGGTTATGCACCGGATTGCAAATCCGTGTAGGTCGGTTCGACTCCGGCCCGCGCCTCCAAGTTAAGGCTTGCGCAAGCAAGTCAATGCGGGATTAGCTCAGTTGGTAGAGCGATACCTTGCCAAGGTATAGGTCGAGAGTTCGAGCCTCTTATCCCGCTCCATACAAAAAGCCTCTGGTGAAAGCCAGAGGCTTTTTTGTTTTGCTGTGTGGATCCACCGCGGGGCCTTGTGGCCGCCCGGTGGCACGTGTGCTCAACGCACGGTGACCGCGCTCTTTTGGGCCGCCACCCGCTCGGGCTTGGCCTTGCCTTTGCGTTTTTGCGCCACTTGTTCGGTTTTGCGGCGCGATGTGCCCTTTTGGGCGGTCTTGCGCGTGCCCTGACTGGCTTGCGCGGTCTGCACCTTGCCTTTGGTTTTGCCCTTGGCCTGGGCCACCGCCTCTTTGTCGCTGTGCGGGCGCAGGACCACCAGGGTCTGCCCGGAGCGCAGCGTGGCGTTGGCTTTGAGCTGGTTCCATTCGCGCAGGTCGGCCACGGTCACGCGCTGGCGTTTGGCGAACTTGGCCAGGTTTTCGCCGGCCTTGACCTTGACCTGCACGCGACGCAGGGGCGGGCGCTCGGGCATGAACAGGATCTGGCCGTTGTCGGCGATGTGCTCGGGCACGTCCGCGTCCAGTTTGCCCTGGCGCGGCACCAGCACGGTGGAGCCGGCCTTCAGCAGCATCTTGGGCGGGATTTTGTTGATGTCGCGCAGCTCGCTTTCGCTCAAACCGTGCCGCTGCGCCGCGGCGGCGGCACTCATGTGGCTAGGCACGCGCCACACCGTCCAGCTGGCGGTGGGGCCTTTGTGTTCGCGCAGGCGCCGTTCAAACAGCAGGGCATTGTCCCAGGGCAGCAGGATGGTGGGGGTGCCGGCGGCCATGATGACCGGCTTGTTGTGCGAGGGGTTGAGCTGGCGGAAGTCTTTTTCGCTCACATCGGCCAGCTCGGCGACCAGGGCGACGTCGATGTCGCGGTCGATGCCCACGCTGTCGAAAAACGGGTGGTTCCCGATCGTCGGCAGCCCCACCTGGAAGCGTTGCGGCGCCAGCACGATGTTCTTGACCGCCTGCAGCTTGGGCACGTACTGACGGGTTTCGTCCGGCATGCGCAGATCGAGGTAGGCGGTGCCCAGGCCAGCGGCTTGGTTGCGCTTGATGGCGCGCATCACATTGCCTTCGCCCCAGTTGTAGGCGGCCAGGGCGAGGTGCCAGTCGCCGAACATGCGGTGCAGCCGTTCCAGGTAGTCGAGGGCGGCCCGGGTGGAGGCGAGCACGTCGCGCCGGTCATCGCGGAAGGCGTTTTGCTTGAGGTCGAAGTCGCGGCCGGTGGCGGGCATGAATTGCCACATGCCGGCGGCTTTGGCGTGGGAGACGGCCTGGGGGTTGAACGCGCTTTCAATGAAAGGCAGCAAGGCCAGTTCCTGCGGCAGGTTGCGGCGCTCCAATTCTTCGACCACGTGGAACAGGTATTTGCTGCCGCGGTCGGTCATGCGCTGGATGTAGTCGGGTCGGCTGGCGTACCAGTTCTCCCGGTCGCGCACCCAGTGGTCCTCCAGGTCGGGCATGGCAAAACCACGGCGCATGCGCTCCCACAGGTCCTTCGGGGCTTGCAGCGAGGCGACGGCAGGGCTGCTGGGCGCAGTGCCGGCGACGGCCAGGGTTTGCAGCGGGGTTTCGCTCGACCGGGCGCTGGGGGCGGGGCGCTGTGCCACGGTGGCGGTCGGGGTGCCGGGTGCGGCCTGGGCGGTGGTCCGCGTGGCGGTCTCCGGCTGGGGCAGCGTGGTGCAGGCGCTCAGCAACGCGGCACACAGGGCGGAGAGGGTCAGGCGAACGAAGGTCATGGATCGTGTCGGGGCAGGGGGAAAGCCCTGGAATTATCGGCCATGGCGTGCCCGCCCGGGTGGCGGGCAGGCTCAGCGGAAACCGTCTTTCCAGCGCCGCAGGGCCGCGAATCGGGCCACCGGCTCGGTGGCGTCGGGCGATTGATGCTGGATCGCGGCCACGACCGAGGGTTCCCGGCTGCGCAAAAAAGGATTGATGGCGCGCTCGGTGGCCAGGGTGCTGGGCAGGGTGGGCAGGCCGGCGGCGCGGCGCTGCTGGCACCACTGCGTGTGGGCTTGCAAGGCGGCGTTGCCGGGCTCTACCGCGGCGGCAAAGCGCAGGTTGCTCAGGGTGTACTCGTGGGTGCAGCACACCCGGGTCGGGCCGGGCAAGGCGGCCAGGCGGTCGAGCGAATCGAGCATCTGCGCCGGACTGCCTTCGAACAGCCGGCCGCAGCCCGCGGAGAACAGGGTGTCGCCGCAGAACAGCAGGGGGCTGCCGCCGAGGTCGGGGGTGAAGTAGGCGATGTGCCCGGCGGTGTGGCCCGGCACTTCCAGCACCTGGAAGCGGTGGCCGAGCACGTCCACCGTGTCGCCCTCGCCCAGGCGCGTCACCGGTTCGGGCAGCACCTCGTGGGCGGGGCCGTAGACCGGGGCCTGGGTGGTCTGGCGCAGCGCCGGCACGCCGCCGGTGTGGTCGACGTGGTGGTGGGTCAGCAGGATGCCGGCCAGCGCCACGCCGGTCTGCTGCAGCCAGTCGAACACCGGGCCGGCATCGCCGGGGTCCACCACCCAGGCCTGACGGCCGTCGTGCAGGGCCCAGATGTAGTTGTCGGTGAACGCCGGGATGGGGTGTGGCATAGTCATCGCATGATCTTAGCCGCGACGGGTGTTTGAGTGCTGGAGCGTTTCATCGATGCCTTGTGGCTGGAAGACGGCCTGTCGGCCAATACGCTGGAGGCCTACCGCAGCGACCTGGCCCGTTACGCCGCCTGGCTGAACGACACCGCCCCGGGCGGGGCACGGGCCGGTCAAGCATCCCGGACCCTGGAAAGCGCCGGTGAGGCCGAGTTGCTGGCCTACATGGCCTGGCGCCTGCCCGGCAGCAAGGCCAGCAGCAGCAACCGGCGCCTGACGGTGTTCAAGCGTTACTACCGATGGGCCTTGCGCGAGGGCTTGGTGCTGCAGGACCCGACGCTGAAGCTGCTGACGGCCAAGCAGATGCTGCGCGTGCCCAAGACCCTGAGCGAAGCCCAGGTGGAGGCCTTGTTGCACGCCCCCGACGTGGGCGAGCCGCTGGGCTTGCGCGACCGCACCATGCTGGAACTGATGTACGCCAGCGGTTTGCGTGTGAGCGAGCTGGTGGGGCTGCGCACCTTTGAACTGAGCTTGCCCGACCAGGTGCTGCGGGTGCAGGGCAAGGGCAGCAAGGAGCGCCTGCTGCCTTTTGGCGATGTGGCCGCGGACTGGCTGCGGCGTTACCTGGCCGAGTCGCGGTCGGCGATTCTGGCGGGGCAGCTGTCGGAGGACCTGTTCGTGACCGCACGCGGGGCGCGCATGACCCGGGTGATGTTCTGGGTGCTGGTGAAGAAGTACGCGCAGCGCGCCGGCATCACCGCGCCCTTGTCCCCGCACACCTTGCGCCACGCCTTCGCCACCCATTTGTTGAACCACGGCGCCGACCTGCGCGTGGTGCAGCTGCTGCTGGGGCATGCCGACATTTCCACCACCACCATTTACACCCACGTGGCGCGCGAACGGCTCAAGCAGCTGCACGCCCAGCACCACCCGCGCGGCTGATGGCCGGGCACGGGTTCAGGCGCCCAGCAGAAAGTCCAGCTCGGCCTGGCTGAAGCCGGCGCGGCGGCGCGCCTCGTCGTTGAAGGGGGGCTTGAGCCGCGGTGCACTGTGCCGCCGGGCCAGGACGCGGTAGTGCGCCACCGGCTCCAGCCCCTGCCGTTCGCACAGCCAGCGGTACCAGTGGTTGCCGATTGCGACGTGCCCGACCTCGTCGCGCAGGATGGTGTCGAGGATCTCGATGGCCCGCAGCGCCTCGGGCGTGCCCACCTTGCGCAGCTTGGCCTGGATCAGCGGTGTGGCGTCCAGGCCGCGGGCTTCCAGGGTGCGCGGCACCAGGGCCATGCGCGCGGTGATGTCGCCGGCGGTTTTCTCGCACATGGCCCAAAGGCCATCGTGGGCATCGAAATCGCCGTAGTGCCAGGGGGCGGCGGCGCGCGGCAGGCTTTGCAGGTGGGCGTGCAGCAGGCCGAAGTGTTCGGCCTCCTCGGCGGCCACGCGCAGCCAGTCCAGGTAGAACGTGCGCGGCATGCCGGCAAAGCGCCAGACCGCGTCCAGCGCCAGGTTGATGGCGTTGAATTCGATGTGGCAGATGGCGTGGACCAGCGCGGCGTGGCCCTCGGGTGTGAAAGGCGAACGCTGGGGCACGCGGCCCGGCTCGATCAGCCGGGGGCGTGGGGGCCGTCCCGGCAGGGCCGCCAGGGCGGCGGCCAGCGCCGGCTCGCGTGCTGCCCCGTCCGCCAGTGGGGTGTCGGCATCCAGTGGCAGGGCTTCGGCCTGGGCCCACAGGGCGTCCACCTGTGCGCATTTGCCGGCCGGGTCGGGGCAGGCCAGGGCCGCCAGGGCGGCGCGGCGCAGTTCGCCGGTCGGGTCGGAGGGGAAAGCGTGCATCCGTACAATTCTAGGCATGAGCACATACCAACTCGACGATCAGGCCCCACAGGTCCACCCGACCGCGTTCGTGGCCGACAGCGCCCAGGTGATGGGGGCGGTGACACTGGCCGAAGACAGCAGCGTCTGGTTCGGCACGGTGATCCGGGGCGACACCGAAACCATCGCCGTGGGCCGCGGCAGCAACATCCAGGACGGCAGCGTGCTGCACGCCGACGTGGGTTTTCCGCTGACGGTGGGCGAGAACGTGACGGTGGGCCACCAGGTGATGCTGCACGGTTGCACCATCGGTGACGAGTCCCTCATTGGCATTGGGGCGGTGGTGCTCAACGGCGCCAAGATCGGGAAAAACTGTCTGGTGGGCGCGCGCGCGCTGGTGACCGAAGGCAAAGAGTTTCCAGACGGTTCGATGATCCTGGGCAGCCCGGCCAAGGTGGTGCGCCAGCTCACGCCCGAGCAGATCGAGGGCCTGCGTCGCAGCGCCCAGCACTACGTGGACAACGCCCGCCGCTACCAGCGCGGCCTGAAGAAGCTGGGTTGAGGGAGCGCACGTGTCCGAATTGCACAAATTCTTGTTCGAAGGCCTGCCGGTGCGCGGCATGCTGGTGCGCCTGACCGACAGCTGGCAGGAGGTGTTGCGCCGCCACGCCGAGTCCGGCGCGTATCCGAGTGCGGTCACCGGCCTGTTGGGCGAAATGTCGGCCGCGGCGGTGCTGATGCAGGGCAACATCAAGTTCAACGGCTCGCTGGTGCTGCAGATCATGGGCGACGGGCCATTGAAGCTGGCCGTGGCCGAGGTGCAGCCGAATTTCGGTTTCCGCGCCACCGCCACCGTCACCGGCGAGGTGGCCGACGGGGTGCCCCTGAGCCAGATGGTGAACGTGAACAACCAGGGGCGCTGCGCCATCACCCTGGACCCGCAGGACCGCCTGCCCGGTCAGCAGCCCTACCAAGGCGTGGTGCCGCTGTACGGCGACCGCCGCGAGATGCTGGAAAGCCTGCACGAGGTGCTGGAGCACTACATGCTGCAGAGCGAGCAGCTGGACACGCGCCTGGTGCTGGCCGCCAACGACCAGATCGCCGCGGGCCTGCTGATCCAGCGCCTGCCCAGCACCGGCGAGGCCAACCTCTCGGGCACCGCCGCGGCCCAGGCCCGCGAGGACGCGATCGGCCAGAGCGAGGACTACAACCGCATCGCCATGCTGGCGGCCAGCCTCCAGCGCGAGGAATTGCTCACGCTGGACGCCGACACCATCCTGCACCGCCTGTTCTGGCAGGAGCCTTTGCAGCGCTTTGTACCGGCCGAGGGGCTGGTGCGGCCGCGCTTCTCGTGCACCTGCTCGCGCGAGCGGGTGGGGCGCATGCTGCATGGACTGGGGGTGGCCGAGGTCGAGTCCATCCTGTCCGAGCGCGGCGAGGTGGAGGTGGGGTGCGAGTTCTGCGGGGCCAAATACCGGTTCGACCCGGTGGACGCCGCACAGATTTTCCTCAGCCAGCCGCAGCAGCCTCCGGCGTCCGATCGCCTGCAGTGACGCGCTCGGCGCGTTGCGCCAGCAGATCCTGGAACAGCCGGTGTTCGCACGCTGCGTCCAGGCAGTCGGCGCAGGAACGGCGCAGGCGCCGCATGGGGCTGGGGGCCGGCGCCCAACCCAGCGCCTGCAGCACCGCCGGCGTGTGCCGGCCCGCTTGCGGGTAAATGACTTGGTGCGGCAAACCGGCCCCTGACAGGGCCAGGCGGAAGGCGTCTTCGGTGGCGCTGGCCTGCGCATCTCGGGCATCGGCGGCGAGCAGGAGGCCGCGCGCGCTGCCGGGTGCGCGGCGCCAGTCGGTCCAGTTGCGGGAAGCCTGACAGGCCATCAGGTCTTCGTGGGCCTCCCAGGTTGTGCCCGGGGCGGCGTTGGGGTGCTGCCGGCACTCGCGTGCGACCTGAAGTGCGCCCTGGCCCAGCAGGAGCACCCGCCCGGGGGCGGCCGGTGCGCTCATGGCGTCGGCCGGTTGATCTGCACGAAAATTTCGTTCGGCTTGACCATGCCGAGTTCCTGGCGCGCCATTTCCTCGACCATGTCCAGGCCCTCGCGCAGGTCGCGCACCTCGTTGGCCAGTTGTTCGTTGCGCCACTGCGCCTGGGCATTGGCCTGGTCGTGCTGCGCCAGCTCCTCGCGCTGTGCCCGGACCTGGGGCACGCTGCCGCGCCCCCACCACAGCTGGCCGTGCAGGATGCCCAGCAAGACCAGCAACAGCACCGCGACCAGGCGTGCGTTCATGGTGGGGGGCTCGAACGTGCGCGCGATCAGCGCAGGTTGTAGAACGCGTCGCGGCCGGGGTAGGAGGCGACGTCGCCCAGGTCTTCCTCGATGCGCAGCAGCTGGTTGTACTTGGCCATGCGGTCGGAACGGCTCATGGAGCCGGTCTTGATCTGCAGCGCGTTCAGGCCCACGGCGATGTCGGCGATGGTGCTGTCTTCGGTTTCGCCCGAGCGGTGGCTGATCACGGCGGTGTAACCGGCGCGCTTGGCCATTTCGATGGCTTCGAAGGTCTCGGTCAGGGTGCCGATCTGGTTGATCTTGATGAGGATGGAGTTGGCGATGCCTTTTTGGATGCCTTCCTTCAGGATCTTGGTGTTGGTGACGAACAGGTCGTCGCCCACCAGCTGCACCTTCTGGCCCAGGCGCTCGGTCAGGTGGGCCCAGCCGTCCCAGTCGCCTTCGTGCATGCCGTCTTCAATGGAGATGATGGGGTATTTGTCGACCCAGGTGGCCAGGATGTTGGTCCACTCTTCGGCGCTCAGCACCAGGCCTTCGCCTTCCAGGTGGTACTTGCCGTCCTTGTAGAACTCGGAGGCGGCGCAATCCAGGCCCAGGGCGATCTGCTCGCCGGCGGTGTAGCCGGCCTTGTCGATGGCTTCCAGGATGAGCTGGATGGCGGCTTCGTGGTTGGCCACGGAAGGGGCAAACCCGCCTTCGTCGCCCACGGCGGTGCTCATGCCCTTGTCGTGGATGATCTTTTTGAGCGCGTGGAACACCTCGGCGCCCCAGCGGATGGCTTCGCGGAAGGAAGGCGCGCCCACCGGCAGGATCATGAACTCCTGGATGTCCAGGTTGTTGTTGGCGTGGGCGCCGCCGTTGATGACGTTCATCATCGGCACCGGCATTTGCATGCTGGTGCTGCCGCCGAAGTAGCGGTACAGCGGCAGGCCGGCTTCTTCGGCGGCGGCGCGGGCCACGGCCATGGACACGGCCAGCATGGCGTTGGCACCCAGGCGGCTTTTGTTCTCGGTGCCGTCCAGGTCCAGCAGGGTGCGGTCGAGGAAGGCTTGTTCCGAAGCGTCCAGGCCCAGCACGGCCTCGCTGATTTCGGTGTTGATGTTTTCCACGGCTTTCAGCACGCCCTTGCCCAGGTAGCGGCCCTTGTCGCCGTCGCGCAGCTCGATGGCTTCGCGGCTGCCAGTGGAGGCGCCCGACGGCACGGCGGCGCGACCCATCACGCCGCTTTCGAGCAGCACGTCGCATTCCACGGTGGGGTTGCCACGGCTGTCCAGCACTTCGCGGCCGACGATATCAACGATTGCACTCATGGATTACCTTTCGATGTTTGAAACTGGGGTGGGTCAGAACACGGGCTGGGCCACGCCTTCGACCAAAATCATGTTGAAAAACTGGGTGGCGCCTTCGCGCTGGGCCCGGGCCTGGCGGTACATCTCGCCGTCGTAGAAAGCCTTGGCCTGTTCGTAGCTGGGGAAGCGCAGCATGGCCATGCGCGACGGGGTCCAGTCGCCTTCCAGCACTTCGTTCCGCCCCCCGCGCACCAGGTATTCGCCGCCGGCCGCTTGCACGGCGGCCGGGGCCTCGGCCATGTACCGTTGGTACTGTTCGAGGTCGGCAATCTGCATGTCGACGATGAGGTAGGCGCTGGGCATGGCGGCGTGTCAGGCGTTGAAATGGTTTTCCAGAAAGCCGCTGCGCTTGGTGACCTGGTCGAGTTGCACCAGTGTTTCCAGCAGGGCTTTCATGTGCTTGAGTGGCACGGCGTTGGGGCCGTCCGACCAGGCTTGCGACGGGCAAGGGTGGGTTTCCATGAACAGGCCGGCCACGCCCGCGGCCACGCCGGCACGGGCCAGCACCGGCACCATCTCGCGCGCGCCGCCGCTGACGTTGCCCAAGCCGCCGGGCTTTTGCACCGAATGGGTCACGTCGAACACCACCGGGGCGCCGGACTTGCGCATCTCGGCCAGGCTGGTCATGTCGGCCACCAGGTTGTTGTAGCCGAAGCTGACGCCGCGTTCGCAGGCCAGGAAGTTGTCTTCGGGCAGGCCCACTTCGCGCGCGGCGTCGCGGGCCTTGTCGATGACGTTTTTCATGTCCCACGGGGCCAGGAACTGGCCCTTCTTGATGTTCACCGGCTTGCCCGACTGCGCCACGGCGCGGATGAAGTCGGTCTGGCGGCACAGGAAGGCGGGGGTCTGCAGCACATCGACCACGCTGGCCACTTCCTTGACCTGAGATTCGTCGTGCACGTCGGTCAGGATGGGCAAGCCCAGTTGGCGGCGCACCTCATCAAGAATTTTCAGGCCCTTGTCCAAGCCCACGCCGCGCTGGCTACTGCCCGAGGAGCGGTTGGCCTTGTCGAAGGAGCCCTTGTAAATCAGCGGGATGCCCAGGGACGTGCAGATTTCCTTCAACTGGCCGGCCACGTCGAGCGACATCTCCAGCCCCTCGATGGAGCAGGTGCCCGCGATGAGGAAGAAGGGCCGGTCCAGCCCGACGTCGAAGCCGCAGAGTTTCATGTCAGCCTCCGCAGAGCCGCCTCAAGGGGGGTGAGACCCCCTCGGGGGGCAGCGAGCAAAGTGAGCGTGGGGGCCATCAGATTTTGGCCTTGTGTTGCGCCAGCCCGGCCTTGACGAAGGCGTTGAACAGCGGGTGGCCGTCCCAGGGGGTGGACTTGAACTCGGGGTGGAACTGCACGCCCACGAACCACGGGTGTACGGACTGGGGCAGCTCGACGATTTCGGTCAAGTGCTCGCGCTGCGTGAGCGCGGAAATCACCAGGCCAGCGGCGCGCAGTTTGTCCAGGTACTGGGTGTTGGCCTCGTAGCGGTGGCGGTGGCGCTCGGTCACCACGTCGCCGTAGATTTGGTGGGCCAGTGTGCCGGGGGCCACGTCGGAGCTTTGCGCGCCCAGGCGCATGGTGCCGCCCAGGTCGGAACTGGCGTCGCGCTTCTGGATGCTGCCGTCGGCGTCCTGCCACTCGTCGATCAGGGCGATGACGGGGTGCGGTGTGTGCGGGTCGAATTCGGTGGAGTTGGCGCCCGCCAGGCCGGCCTGGTGGCGGGCGAACTCGATGGTGGCGACCTGCATGCCCAGGCAGATGCCGAGGTAAGGCACCTTGTGTTCGCGGGCGTAGCGGGCGGCGGCGATCTTGCCTTCCACGCCGCGCTTGCCGAAACCGCCGGGCACCAGGATGGCGTCGAACTTCGCCAGCACCTGGGCCACGTCCTGACTTTCCAGGGTTTCGGAATCGATGTAGGTGATCTGCGACTTGACGTGGTTGCGCATGCCGGCGTGGCGCAGCGCCTCGTTGACGGACTTGTAGCTGTCCGACAGGTCCACGTACTTGCCCACCATGGCGATCTGCACCGTGGCCTGCGGGTTTTCCACCTCGAACACCAGGTCGTCCCAGCGTTTCAGGTTGGCCGGCGGCGTGTTCAGGCGCAGCTTGTCGCAGATCAGGCCGTCCAGGCCCTGTTCGTGCAGCACGCGCGGCACTTTGTAGATGGTGTCCACGTCGGGCATGGAGATCACGCCCCAGCTGTGCACGTTGGTGAACAGGCTGATCTTTTCGCGCTCGTCGTCGGGAATCGGGCGGTCGGCGCGGCACAGCAGCGCGTCGGGCTGGATGCCGATTTCGCGCAGCTTCTGCACCGTGTGCTGGGTCGGCTTGGTTTTCAGTTCGCCGGCGGCGGCAATCCACGGCACGTAAGTCAGGTGCACGAAGGCCGCGTTGTTGGGGCCCAGGCGCAGGCTGAGCTGGCGCACCGCTTCAACAAACGGCAGGGATTCGATGTCGCCCACTGTGCCGCCGATTTCCACGATGGCCACGTCCACCGCCTCGGGCGTGCCGTAGCCGGCGCCGCGCTTGACGAATTCCTGGATCTCGTTGGTCACGTGCGGAATCACCTGCACGGTCTTGCCCAGGTAGTCGCCGCGGCGTTCTTTTTCCAGCACCGACTTGTAAATCTGGCCGGTGGTGAAGTTGTTGGCCTTCTTCATCCGGGTGTTGATGAAGCGCTCGTAGTGGCCCAGGTCCAGGTCGGTTTCGGCGCCGTCGTCGGTCACGAACACCTCGCCGTGCTGCATGGGCGACATGGTGCCGGGGTCCACGTTCAGGTACGGGTCCAGCTTGATGAGGGTGACTTTGAGGCCGCGCGATTCGAGGAGCGCAGCCAGCGAGGCGGAGGCGATGCCCTTGCCCAGAGAGGACACCACGCCACCGGTCACGAATACAAATTTGGTCATGTCGCAGGCGAGCCAAAGCGGCCCGCGGGTGAGGAAATGGGGATTATAAAAGTAGGTGTACATTCCCGCCCATGAACGACCTCGCCGGCAAACACATCGTCCTGGGCCTCTCGGGGGGCATCGCTTGCTACAAATCGGCCGAGCTGTGCCGTTTGCTGATCAAGGCCGGGGCCACGGTGCAGGTGGTGATGACCGAGGCCGCCACCCAGTTCATCACCCCGGTGACGATGCAGGCCCTGAGCAACCAGCCGGTGTTGCTGAGCCAGTGGGACGCGCGCGAGCCGAACAATATGCCGCACATCAAGCTGGGGCGCGAGCCGGACGCCATCGTGATCGCTCCGGCCAGTGCTGACTTGCTGGCGCAACTGGCGCAGGGCCGCGCCGCCGACCTGCTGACCCTGACCTGCCTGGCCCGCCCGCTGGAGCGCACGCCCCTGCTGCTGGCGCCGGCCATGAACCGCGAGATGTGGGCGCACCCGGCCACCCAGCGCAACGTGACGCAACTGCGTGCCGACGGCGCGGTGGTGCTGCCCGTGGGCCAGGGCGACCAGGCCTGCGGCGAAGTGGGCGACGGCCGCATGCTGGAGCCCGAACAGCTGTGCGATGCCCTGATCGCCCACTTCCAGCCCAAGTGGCTGGCGGGCCAGCGCGTGCTGGTGACGGCCGGCCCCACCTTTGAAGCCATCGACCCGGTGCGCGGCATCACCAACCACAGCAGCGGCAAAATGGGCTTTGCCATTGCCCGGGCGGCGCAGGAAGCCGGTGCCGAGGTGACGCTGGTGGCCGGCCCGGTGCACCTGCCCACGCCCTGGGGCGTGCGGCGCGTGAACGTGCAGTCCGCCCTGCAGATGCAGGCGGCGGTGCAGGCCGAGGTGGAGGGTGCCACGGTGTTCGTGGCCGCCGCCGCGGTGGCCGACTGGCGTCCGGCGTCGGCGGCCGACCAGAAGCTGAAGAAAGATGGTTCCGGCCTGCCGCCGGCGCTGGACTTTGTGGAGAACCCCGACATCCTGGCCGGCGTGGCCCAGGGCGAACGCGCGCGCTGCGGTGCACTGTACTGCGTCGGTTTTGCCGCCGAAAGCCACGACCTGCTGGCCCACGCCCAGGCCAAGCGCGCCCGCAAGGGCGTGCCGCTGCTGGTGGGCAACATCGGCCCGGCCACCTTTGGTCAGGACGACAACGCGCTGCTGCTGGTGGACGCCGAGGGCTACCGCGAACTGTCGCACGCACCCAAGCTCAATCTGGCGCGCCAGTTGGTGGCCGAGATCGCCCGGCGCCTGGGTGCCGCGGCTCAAGTTTGATCCGGATTTTTTGACAGGCGGGCAGGAGCGCCCGACAATAAACATCAGTCAATGTTTATTAAATGATGTTCGGTCGGTCGTATCCGGCCCGAATGCCACCCAGGAGACCCGCATGACCCGTCCATTTCTCCTTTCCCTTCGCGCTGGTGCGTCCGCCGTGGCGGCCGATGCGGCCTGGTCGCGCCGCCGTTGGCTGTGGGGGGCGGGCGGCATGGGCCTGGCCGGCGCGGGCCTGATGGCGGTGCCCGAGGTGCGGCTGTTCGCCCAGCAGGTGCAGGATTTCATTGCCGGCCCGCCGGTGCCCGACGTGCCGGCCGAGCGCCTGTCGGAGCACGTCTGGATGGTGTACGCCAAAGACGGTTTCCCCACCCCCGAGAACCAGGGGCTGATGGCCAACGTGGTGTTCGTGTTGACCTCGGCCGGCGTGGTGGTGTTGGACAGCGGGTGCTCCCTGCAGATCGGTGAGATGGCGATTCGCATGATCCGCCGCGTCACCGACCGGCCGGTGGTGGCGGTGTTCAACAGCCATTACCACGGCGACCACTGGCTGGGCAACCACGCTTTCGTCAAGGCCTATGGCGCCAACCTGCCCATTTACGCCCTGCCGCACACGATCGAGCAGATTCGGGGGGCCGAGGGCAGCCTCTGGCGCAGCCTGATGGAGCGCTGGACCAACCAGGCCACCCTGGGCACCCAGGTGCACGCGCCCAACCGCCCGACCGAACACGGCCAGACCTACCAGTTCGGGGACGTGACCCTGAAGATGCATTTTTACGGTCGCGCCCACACCCATTCCGACCTGTGCGTGGAGGTGGTGCAGGACCGGCTCACCTACGTGGCCGACATCGCCATGGACAACCGCATCGCCAACCTGGACGATGGCTCCTACGTCGGCACGTTCCGGTATTACGAGGCGATCGCGAAGGCCGCCGGCGAGCAGCTGTGGGTGCCGGGCCACGGTCGCCCCAGCAAAACCCTGCTGAAGGACTACGGCACCTTCATGGCCGGCATTTACGAGCCCTGCCTGAAGGCGGTGGAGGCCGGCCAGGGGGTGGAAGAGGCCAAGGCCGCGGTGTTGAAAGACCCGCGCGTGGCCCGCCGCGCCAAGCAGATGGCGGGTTTCGACAGCAACATCGGCAAGTACGTCAGCCTGGCGTACCTGGAGGCGGAGAAGGCGGCTTTTTGAGCGCTTCCTTGAACTGCCACCACGGCAGCAGGCTGCGCAGCGGGCGCACCTGGCCGCTGTGGTCGGGGGTGTAGCCGGGCAGTTGCTCGAACTGCTGCAGCCACGGGGGCGAGGCCAGCACCGTGCGCAAGGCCTGCACGGCGGGTTGCTCCAGGGCGGTTTTCAGGCAGACCAGGTGGTAGTGCTCGGTGAGCAGGGGCACGAAGTCCAGGCCACGGGCGCGCGCGGCGGCTTCGGTGCCCAGGCCCGCGTCGGCCGTGCCGCTGGCCACCGCCAGCGCCACCGCGCTGTGTGAGGGTTCGCAGCGGTCGTGGCCCGACAGCATCTCGGCCGTCAGCCCGGCTTCGGCCAGCAATTCGTCGAGCAGCACGCGGGTGCCGGCGCCCGGGGCGCGGTTGACGAAGCGCAGCTTCCACTTGGCGATGCGGGCCAGGCTGTCGATGCGCAGCGGGTTGCCCGGCGCCACCATCAGGCCCTGCACCCGCGTGGCAAAGCCGATCAGCTTGTGCAGGCCCGGCTGCAACAGCGGCTGGTAGGTGCGGCCGGTCAGGCTGTCGGCTGCGGGGGTGCTGCGGGCGTGGAAGCCGGCCAGGGCGCAGCGCCCTTCGTTGAGGGCGCGGATGGCGTCCACGCTGCCGCAGAACTGGATGTCCAGGTGCAAGGCCGAGGTGGTGGCGGCGAAGTCCTGCAGCCGGGGCAGGGCGTCGTCGTGGCTGGCGTAGAGGCTGAGCACGTGGGCCGTCGGCTCGAAGGCCAGCGCCAGGGTGCGCTCCAGGTCGGCGCGCAGGGCCTCGATCTTGGGGGCCAGGCGGGCCTGAGCCAGGCGCTCGGTCCACAACAATTTGTCGGCGAAGGCGGTGAGTTGCGCCGCCTGGCCGCGCTCCCACACGATCAGTTCCTGCCCGAGCAGGCGCTCCCACTCTTTCAGTTGTCCCCACACGTGGCGGTAGGACAGACCCACGGCCCGCGCCGCGCCCGAGATCGAGCCCTGGGTGCGCACGGCGTAGAGCAATTCGATCAAGGGGTTGTGGATGAGCGCTTCCTGGTCGCGCAGGGCGCTGAGCTGGTAACTGAGTTGCACTTTGCGCATGCCCGCGAGTGTGCACCAGCGGCCCGGTGGGCGTCAGTGCCTTATGCATGGATGTGCATACCTGGGCAACACCGAGTGCGCGACCGTGGCGTGCCCGCTAGGATGCGCCTGACATGAACACCTTCAGCGACAGCATCGCCATGGCCGCCTCACTGGTGGTGGCGCTGGACCCGACCCTGTGGACGGTGGTGGGGCGGTCGCTGGCGGTCAGCGGGCTGGCCTGCCTCTTGGCCAGCGCGCTGGGGCTGGCGGTGGGCAGCTGGCTGGCGGTGGCCCGCTTTGCCGGGCGTTCTGCGCTCATCACCGGGCTCAACACCGCCTTGGCCATGCCTTCGGTGGTGGTGGGGCTGGTGGTGTACCTGCTGCTGTCGCGTTCCGGGCCGCTGGGTTTCCTGGGCTGGCTGTTCAGTTTCCAGGCCATGGTGCTGGCCCAGACCCTGCTGGTGTTGCCGGTGGCCATGGCCTTGAGCCGCCAAGTGGTCGAAGACACCGAGCGCCAGCACGGCGAACAGCTGCGCTCCCTGGGAGCGGGCACGCTCGGGCGCGCCGCCCTGCTGGCCTGGGACGAGCGCTATGCCTTGCTGACGGTGGTGATCACGGTGTTCGGCCGGGCCGTGGCCGAAGTCGGGGCGGTGATGATCGTGGGCGGCAACATCGATGGCTTCACCCGGGTGATGACCACTTCGATCGCGCTCGAAACCAGCAAGGGCGATCTGCCCCTGGCCCTGGCCTTGGGGGTGCTGCTGCTGGCGGTGGTGCTGCTGTTGAACGCGTCGGTGGGCGCCGTGCGCCGTTGGCGGGAGCGCGCCGACACCGGTGTGGCGGGGGCGGTGCCGGCATGAGGGCCGTGCTGGGCAGCGAATGTGTGGCCCCCGCTGCGGGCCACCGCGGTGACGGAGGAGCGGTGTTCGAATGGCAGGGCGTGGACGTGTACCTGGGGGCCGCGCGCCAGGTGCATGCCTTGCGGGGGCTGGACCTGCGCATCGA